>JAQZCZ010000011.1 GCA_028751095.1 Euryarchaeota archaeon Ods01
TACAAAATACCAGAGGTGATGCTAACAAGGTGGAACGTGACGAATCCGGGCTGTGACCCGGATTCAATAGCTTCGGTGTGCTGAAGAAGCGTATCTGTATCTTCCAGGTACGCGCTCTTGAAGCTTTCGAAGAGAGTTAGCAGTAGGAGCAGCGCCAGCTGAATATGCAGACGAATGAACTATATGACAACAACAGAACACAAGAGATTGAGCAGACCCGTTCCAAGCGGGTGCGTCAGAGAAGCGACGAAGAGATTAGGTGGTGCGAGATGACTGCAAAGGAAGAGATTCCGGAACTCCTTCGCAGGGAACCGGAGTCATGCACGCCCCGAGAGATCGCCGAGAAGTTGAGCTACAGCACCAACCATGTCCGGCGAGTCGCGAAGGAGTTACGTAGCAACGGGAAGATAGAGGGTCGCAAAAGCCGTGAAGGTGGTGCACCGATGGTAGTCATCAGAGGCAACATCGAGGTCATCACGGGGAACAGGGATCAGCTCATCGAGCTGGTCAAGAAGTACTCGCCAAGTGACCTCTCCAAGGCGAAGGCGATGCCGACTGACGAACTGATCGAATTCGTTAGAGACGTAGTAGCTGACGGGGTCGCTGGCGTCGTACGGACCTGGGAGTTCTGGAACTAAAGGGAGTTTTACTCCCACTCGGTGCTCCCGCACCGAGGACATTCTTCTCTTGCTACGGACAATAGGAGACCACAGACAGAGCACTCGTTAGTAGAGTCTTCATCTAGGTTGTACTTTTCCTCTGTCTCTCTGAGGATGTCTTCGGGGACAGAGAGATATTTGTCTAGAGGGCTACTACACTCTGCATGGTGTACTAGCACGCCATCGTTTCGCTCAAGAGCATCCGCCAATCCCGGCTCTTCACCTCTAATATGCTCTATGAGTGTGTGGGGAGCTTCACTCACCTCCAGCGTATTCCCTTCGTCAACACTAATCGTTTCCCCGCAGACACAACATTCGGGTTCGGGGAGTTGCTCTACTTCTTTCATAGGTGTGTGCTAGACTGTCTCATGGCGTAATAATCCTTTGTCAGACTTCCGGCATGCGGTTCACGATTCATAGCCCTTCTAGCATCTCCCCCTCAGCCTTGAGGACGCGCTGTAGCTCCTCCGAACTACCGCCACGGTCCGGATGCTTCTCCTTCTTCAACTGACGTGCCGCGCCCTTCACAACCGCCTCGGGAGCATCCTCTGCCACACTGAGGACCTCGTGGGGTTCGCGCGTCGGCTCGACCGCGATAGCGTCGACGTCCTCGTCACCGGGTGGTAGGCGCGCGGTGGCGAACTCGGATTGCCCGGTCTTGACGGGTCGGTTGTCCATCTTCCTCTTCTCCCTGACGTACAGCCCGATGACACGGACGTTGTCGCGGAGTTTCGTGTATTGGTCGCAGGCGACGGGATACTGATTGCCATCCTTCGTCCAGCGGACTACGGCACCCGGGTCGTCGGGGTTGGCGTCGGCGTAGGGACGTCCATCCTTCTTCCTGTGTGGAGCTGCCGTCGAGAAACGCCAGTCGTCGACGTCGACGCGGCCCTCTAGCTCGGTCTCGATATCGTCGATGGACTGAGCCAGCGTTACTTCGAACTTCCTAGTTCGCTCTCGTCGACGCGGGGGCGTTCGGTCGGCGAAGTCTACCCGGTCGATGGTTCCGGCGGTTCTGTCTCTTTCACTTGACATAGTTACCTCCCAAGTACCGAGACGAGGAATCGAACCCCGCGACGCGTAGACGATGGAAAGGTGAATCCGGCCCATGGAGGCGGGTTTCGTACGCGTCCTGCCTTAGCTCGGCTTCGTGACACGGTGGTGTGGTTACGATTACCCCATTTTTCCGAGAGCGTTCTGTCTATCCTCTACAGGAGTTTGATCATACTTCATGGTCGTAACCTCGCTCTTATGCCGGAGCTGTGTCTGAGCCGCGGCTAAACCTTCCTCGCGAGTCATATACGTTCCTACACTATGCCTTATCGCATACCACGACGCCTGCCGGTTCTCAACAGGTATATCGGCTATATCGCAAAGACGGTGGAGAGTATACCGTAGAGAACTCGAGGCATATGAATTGTCTTCCCGTGTCAGCCAAATCTCGTCTCTGTTTCTGTATCGGTTGTACTGTTCGCGTTCGTTGAGCCATCGTCGAAGTATCTCCGCAGTTTTGTCTTGAAGGCTCACGCGCCAATGGTCGAAGCTCTTCGACGAGTCTTCCACCGGAATTCGGAGCAGGCTGTTGTCTACATCGACCCAAGAGGTAGTTGCGCGCGAGACCTCAACCGGACGTAGACCTGCGTCAAGGCTTGCCCAAACTAAGCTGGGTATTTTCCAGCTGTTAGCTCGATCCCAGTCTTTCGGCGTGACTTCGCTTTTCGGTTTCTCGAATCTTTGCGCGAGGTGTTCTTTCCAGCTATCCCGTTCATCTGGTGTCAGAGTACGGTATGTCGGAACACTACCGTATTCTAATGCGGCTTCGCGGAGCTTCGCGCGCTCTTCCTTGGTGAAGTAGTCGCGCGGGTTGTTACCGCTGGTGTTCGACGAGAACCGGATGTCAGGTTCCCATTCGTCTCCGTCGAGTTGGTGGTGACGCCATTTGTAGAGACGTTTGAGTGCCTTGAGACATTTTGATTTATGGCTGTCGGTGGTGTCGTCGTAGGCGAGTTCTTGAAGGTATTCGTCGGCGTCCTGGGTGGATACTTGAGTGGTGTATCCACGTTTGTTCCAGACCCAGCGGTAGAACTGGTCTATTCGGTAGGAGCCTGCGCGTATGGTGCCGTAGGCGTATCCTTCGGCGCGTTCTGGTTTTTTACCGACGTTTAGCAACCACGTCAGCATCTGTTTTCGGTGTGCGCGGTAGTCGACGAGCTGTCTTTCATTTAATCGGTTGCGCGCGGGTTTGGGGACCAGCCGGATGTCTTCTATTCCGCTGGTCATTTTCTGCCCTGAACCTGGTTTTCGGCTCCGGGGTTTTGCGGATGTCGGTGCTGTACTGCGATTCGTGTTTCAACTAACTTCGATTGGCTAAGCATGGTTTTGTCTGTTTTTGCTTAGCGGCTGGAAAATCGCAAGAGGAGGATGCTCCGTCGGGGATTTGAACCCCGGTCATCGGCTCGAAAGGCCGAAATGATTGGCCGGACTACACCAACGGAGCGCCTGCAGTTGCAGAATGCAGGGACGGCGCAATAAGAGTTTCCTTTGCCCGCCGGTATCACAAGGTATAACGTACGGAGTCGCCTGCTTTCCCGTATGAAGGTAGCAGTTCTCGGAGGCACGGGAGAATTCGGTGGAGGACTCGCGCTACGTCTCGCAGACGCGGGGCACGAAGTCGTGGTCGGAAGCAGGGACGAGGCGGACGCACGCGAAGTAGCCGACGAGTATGCAGACGATACCGGAGGCGACGTATCGGGCGCGACGAACAGTGGCGCGGTGGACGACGCCGATGTCGCCGTTCTCGCCGTGCCGCCCGAGTACGCCGCGGATACGGCGGATGACGCACTCAGTGGCTTCGACGGTATCGCGGTTACTCCGGTTGTCGGTATGTCGCGCGAAGACGGCGACTTCGTCTACACGCCCCCCAAGGAAGGTAGTTACGCGGCACGGATTCGAGACTCGCTTGACGACGACGTACCTCTTGCGGGTGCTTTCCACAACCTCGCCGCCGGAAAGCTCGCCGCTACCCACGTCGATATAGACGGCGACGTAGCCGTCTTCGGAGACGACGAAGCGAAAGACACCGCCTCTGAACTCGTCGAAGACATAGGTACGCGCGCCCTTGATGTCGGCGGATTCGGAGTCGCGCCGCAGGTCGAGGCTCTAACGCCGCTCCTCATTAACGTCGGGACGAAGAACGGTATCAGGGATGCCGGCGCTAAGTTCGTGTAAGTATAATACTGACAACAGGCTTTTGGCGGCGGGGGCACATCTCAAGCTATGTCCGAGTACAGCCTTGATAACTCCGCCAAGACGTACCGGTACTACAGAAACGCCGTAGAACGCCACTGGGACCCGCACGAAATAGAACTCGACGAAGACCGCGAGGCGCTCGCGGCGTTCGAGTTTGAGGACGGCGAGGAAGGCTTCGGCTACTTCCGGCAGACCCTCGCGCTGTTCGGCGCGGGCGAGGAGGCGGTAACCGAGGACCTCGCGCCTCTCGCCGTCGCACTGGAGGGTATCGAGGACCAGATGTTCGTGACGACCCAGATGTACGAGGAGGCGAAACACGCCGACTTCTTCGACCGTTACTGGCGTGAGGTCGTGAATCCGGTCGAGGAGACGAAAGGATACGAGGTCACGTCGCCCACCGACGACCGTTTCTTCCCCGAGAACTACGACAGCCTCTTCGAGAGCAACGAGCGCGCGATGCGCCGCCTTCTCGACGACGACACCCCCGAAAACCGCGTTAAGGCGCACGCCAACTACCATCTCGTTATCGAAGGTATACTCGCGCAGACGGCGTACTACGCTATACACAAGAACTTCAGCGAGGAGATAGACGACTACCCGCATCTCCCCGGACTCGTCGAAGGATTCTCGAACATCAGGAGCGACGAGGGTAGGCACGTCGGATTCGGCATGCACAAGATTAAGCAACATATCACCGAGGACGGTGTCGGCATCTCGGTTCTGAACGACACCGTGAACGACCTGATGGTATACACGAACGGTATACTCGTCGATACGACGGAGGGGGACGCGCCGGGTGTCGGACGTGACCGCCTCATGGAGTTCGCGTCGGAGAAACACCGCGAACGGTTGGAACAGATAACGAACGCCGACGCGGATATCCCTGACGTGGACGAACTGGTGCGTCTCTCAGGAGACTGAGGAAGGGGTTCGCGGCGTCTCGGTCCGTCGTTCGTCGAACATAGAACGTTTTATACACGGCTTTCATCCAATATGGAACGATAGTCATGTCTGAGGAGGAAGAGCAAGAGAACGACACGGTAGAGCCGGACGTGGACGGCGACGAGCTATCGAACGAGGACTTCGACGCGACCGTGAGCGACGACGGCGCGGTCATACGTGCGACGCTCGACAGACCCGATAAGGGCAACTCGATAAACCAGAACATTCTGGAAGGGCTGAACGCGACGCTCGACGCCGCCGACGAGAGCGAACTCGTCCGTCTCGTCGTGGTCCGTGGCGCTGACGGCAAGTTCTGCTCGGGCGGCGACCTGAGCGAGATGTCGCGTCTCATCAACGCCTCGACGCAGGAGTACCGCGACTACCTGTCGGGCATCTCGGACGTGATGGGTAAGATGCGTAAGACAGACGCCCTGACCCTCGCCGCGGTCGAGGGCTACTGTCTCGCGGGCGGAATGGGTATAGCGACCGCATCCGACTTCATCGTCTCGGCGGACGACGCGACGTTTGGCACGCCCGAGAAGGAGAGCGGTCTGTTCCCGATGCAGGTCATGGCACCTATCATGCGGACCGTCAACGAAAAGAAGGGTATGTGGATGCTGTTCACGGGCGAGAAGATAGACGCCGAGGAAGCCGAGGATATCGGACTCCTCTCGCAGACGTTCGACGCCGACAGCTTCGACGAGGAACTCAACGACGCCGTCGATAAGCTCGTCAACTCCAGCCCGACGATGATTTCGATGGGTAAGGAGGCGTACTACAGCCATCTCGACATGGAGTTCGACGACCAGCTCGACTACCTCAAGGAGATGTTCTCGCTCCTCGCCATGAGCGACGACACGCGCGACGGTATGGAGGCGAGGATGATGCAGCAGGACCCCGACTGGAAGATTCGTTAGAAACGGACAGAAAGAAGAAAGACCGATACAAAGAACGAAGGTGAGACAGAATGGGAGATGACTCTGACATAGGCACCCATATGGGTGTTAAGACACAGCGTACAGTACGAGGAAACGACCCTGACAAAGCCGTCATCTCGGTAGCGATGACGGGCGCGATGACACTCAAGAGCCGGTGTCCGTCCGTCCCGTACACGCCGCAGGAGATAGCCGAGCAGGCGCAGGAGGCGCGTGAGGCAGGCGCTTCGGTTGCGCATATACACGCGCGCACCGAGAACGGTAGCCCGACGTTCGACACACAGACGTACCAGGAGATATACGACGAGGTACGTGACCATACCGACATACTCATCAACTTCTCGACGGGCGCGCTCCACGAACCGCTTGAGTCGCGTATCGACTACATACAGGAGGTACAGCCCGATATAGGCGCGCTCAACATGGGTTCGATGAACTACGCCAAATGGTCCGACAATCAGGAGGACTATGCCTTCAACATGCTGTTCGAGAACCCGTTCGACGAAATCGAGGAGATGGTTGAGGCGATGAACGAGGCGGGTGTCAAGCCCGAACTCGAATGTTTCGACACCGGACATATCGGTAGCATCCGTCCCCTCCTCAAGCAGGGAATACTCGAACATCCGATACATTTCTCGATTATCATGGGTATTGTTGGAGGTATCCCTCCAACAGTCAACAACCTGATGAACCAGGTCCGCCAGCTACCCGACGACGCCAACTGGCAGCTAATCGGAATCGGATACCCGACACAGTGGCCCCTTGTGAGCGCGGCGCTTTCGATGGGCGGAAACGTCCGTGTCGGCGTCGAGGACAACTACTACATCAACCAAGACCGCGACAAGGCGACCAACGCCGAACTCGTCGAGAAGGCGGCGCGGATGGCGCGCGACGTCTGCCGCGAACCCGCGACGCCTGACGAGGCGGCGGATATAATGGGATTCGAGCCTAACAGGTAACCGAATGACGGAAGAAGGAGTAGGCGGCGAGGAGTACTCAGACATTCTTGACGCCGAGATGGATATACGCGACGTGGTCGACGCCATCTGCGAAGAACGTGAGGACTCGAAGGTACGCCGCGAGGTAGCGATAGACGCGGCGGAAGCCGCCGGAATCGACCGTGACGAGGCTTCGCGGTTCATGAACGAGTTCATCAGCACCACCGAAATCGTCGAACTTGACGACGGATACGTTCAGACGCGCCGGCACTTCGACGAGAAGTTCGAGTAGCCGGATTACAGGCGACAGCTATTTGTCGCGGTCCGACAACCTCGGAATATGGCACTTGGAGAAACGTTACCATCGACTGATATCTTCACAGACGACCTCTTCGAGGGCGAACGCGTGCTGATTACCGGTGGCGGCACGGGTATCGGCAGGCATCTGTCGCTCGCCTTCGCAGACCACGGCGCGGACGTTGCTATCGCCAGCAGAAACATGGACCATCTCGAACCCGTCGCCGAGGAAATCGAGGCACGCGGCGTCAACGCCTGCGCGACGACGGTCGATGTCCGTGACAAGGAGAAGGTCGATGAGATGCGCGACACCGTCATCGACGAACTCGGCGGCGTCGATATACTGGTCAACAACGCAGGCGCGAACTTCCTCTGTCCCGCCGAACAGCTATCGGCTAACGGCTGGCGCGCCGTCGTCGGTACGATACTCGACGGCACCGCGTACTGCTCGTTTAGCGTCGGCGAGCATATGATAGAGAACGGCGGCGGGAGCATAATCTCGATGGGCGCGTCGAACTCCGTCGAAGGCGCGCCGTACCATTCGCACAGCGGAGCGGGGAAGGCTGGTATCGACAACCTGATGAAGACGCTCGCCTCCGAATGGGCGGAACACGGGATACGGTGTAACACCGTCGCGCCAGGTGTCATTCTCACGGACGCGATAGACGAAATCCTCCCCGAGGACTACCGTGAACAGGTCACCGACTATATCGCCGCCGACCGCCTCGGCGAACCTGAGGACTGCGTCCCGCCCGTGCTGTTCCTCGCATCGGACGCCGCCTCGTACGTCACGGGTTCGTACTATCAGGTAGACGGCGGTCAGTTGGTCGCGCCCTCGCCCCTGTAATGCGGGAAGTAGTTCGTTGGCGGTACCACGCTGTCGGCACCGTCTTGATGGGGGTGGTACTCGCAACCTTCCAGACCGTCTTCCGGGACGGGGCTGATACCTCCTTCGTCGTTGCGGCGTGCGTCCTCTACTTCGTTATCATGGTGGGGCTTGACATCGTCCGTAGCCGCGTCGAAGAAGACGCTTAATTACTCAGCCGCCCACCGCGGACGGTACTGCGGTGGGTATGGCGGCGGGAGAGCGGAGACGCCGCTAGAACAGGACGGTGCCGTGGTGACGGTCTATCTCGTTACGTTCCTTGTCCTCAAAGACACGGAACCGCGCCTCTAGCTGTTCGCGGAGGTCGCCCGCCGGAACGAGTTCGTCAACCTCCATCTGGCTCGCCTGCTTCCGTATGTCGATGTACTTGTCGTACTCCTGCTTGAACATCTCCTTCGTCGATTCGAGGGCGTCACCCTCCATCTCTTTGAGCTTGTCACCGAACAGGGCATGAACCGCCGCTTCGGGACCCATGACGGCGATTTCTGTCGATGGGAGCGCGAGAACCTCGTCGGGACCGAACGAGGGACCCGCCATCGCGTAGATACCTGCGCCGTACGCCTTGCGGGTCAGAACCGAAATCTTGGGGACCTGTGCGTTCGAGGTCGCGTAGATGAACTTGCGTCCGCGACGGAGAACGCCTTCCTGCTCAACCTTCGTACCGACCATGAATCCCGGCGTGTCACAGAGGTAGAGGAGGGGGATGTTGTATGCGTCGCAGGTCCAGACGAATCCCGAAGCCTTGTCGGCGGCGTCGGGGAAGATAGCGCCTCCGTTGACGTTGGGCTGGTTGGCGACGACCCCGACAGGGCGTCCGGCGATACGTCCTATACCGGTCACGATTTCCTGTCCGTACTCGGGCTTCATCTCCTGCCACGAGCCGCGGTCGATGAGACGTTTGATGACCTCGTTGACATCGTAGTCCTTCTGCGACTTTTCGGGGATTACGGCGTCGAGACCCTTGGGGTTGAGTTCGGGCTGTTTAGGCTCCTTCCTCTTGGGCTTCTGTCGGAAGTTCTGCGGCAGGTAGTTGAGAACCTGCTTCGTCTTCTCGACAGCCTCCTCCTCGTCCTGTACGACGATATCGCAACTGCCGGAGTGCTGCGAATGCACGTCCGCGCCGCCGAGTTCCTGCATATCAACGCTCTCGCCTATCATTGCCTCGACGATACGTGCGCTCGCTATCGCCATCGAACCCATGTCCTCGACCATCACGAGGTAGTCGCAGAAAACAGGCGTGTAGGCGCTTCCCGCGATATCGGGACCGTACAGGACGCCTATCTGCGGAATCTTGCCCGACATCCTGCACTGGTTGTAGAACATCTTGCCGCCGGTGTAACGGTCGGCGTGCGTATCACCGGGTTCGCGTTCCTCCTGATTGAGACGCGCGCCCGCCGAGTCGATGAGACGGACCATCGGAACGCCCAGACGCATCGCCTTCTCCTGTATCCGTATAATCTTCTCCGCCCCGTTCTGTCCAAGCGTACCCGCCTTGACGGTGTAGTCGTTGGCGGTGAAACAGACCTTACGTCCGTCTATCTTGCCGACGCCCGTGATAACGCCGTCGGCAGGGAGTTCGTCGTCCTCGTTCGAGAACGAAGCAAACGTGCCGTCCTCGAACTCGATTTCGTCGAACAGCAGGTCAAGGCGCTCGCGGACGAACAGTTTGTCGAGTTCCTCAAGCTTCTCCTTCTTGTCCTCCTTCCTGCCCTTCATTATCCCCTCGATATCCTCGCGGAGACGTTCCTCGCGTTCGGTGACTACGACGCCCTCGTCGTCCCAGTCCTCCTTCTCGCCTGCCGAGGCGACGGTGGAGCCGTCCTCGGACACCATCTCGACGGGCTTTCCAAGATGTTGCGAGACAGCGGCGACGACAGCGCGTGCCATCTCCTCGTCGTCGGCGTCTTCTACGTTTATCTTCATGCTTGAGGAACAAAGCCAAGTCAAGAATATCATACTACCGGTTTTCGACACCGTTTAATCTGTGGTCAGCGCCACGTATCCTCATGGACTTGGATAAGGACGGCTTCTTTGGGGTATTCAGCGGGGATAGTCGGTGCGGTTTTCCTCGCCATAGGCTCAGCAATCGTCATTTACGCTTCCATCGGTAAACCGAACAAAGGACCGTCTTAGGACAGTGCGGCGTTTCATCGACCCGAATGCCGCCGCTCTATACCGCGACTTGGTGGTTATGCTTCTGATAGGGGTGTTCACCGCGGTATTCGGGGCATTCCTGCTTGGCGTCGACTACATCAGCGAGGACTGAGTGCCTACGCGAGGTTTTGACAACAGAGTGATGTGAACGGAGGACATACTTGGCTCCATGCAGTACACGACGCTCGGCTCTACCGGCGTAGAGGTATCGCGTATCTGCCTCGGCTGTATGAGCTTCGGCGACCCTGACTGGCGTCCGTGGGTTCTCGAAGAGGACGAGGCGCTCCCTATCATCGAGCGCGCCCTTGACCTTGGCATCAACTTCTTCGACACCGCGAATATGTACTCCGACGGCGAGAGCGAGCGTATCTTGGGAGAGGCTCTCGACGGACGATGGGACGACGTATTCGTGGGGACGAAGTGCTACTTCGAGGTAGACGGACGGAGGCAGTCGTCGGGTCTTTCGAGGAAGACGGTCGAGCAGGAACTCGACGCGTCGCTCCGGCGTCTCGGAACCGATACCGTCGACCTGTACCAGATTCACCGTTGGGACTACGAGACGCCTATCGAGGAGACGTTACGCGCTCTCGCCGACGCGGTGCACCGCGGTAAGGTCCGTTACATAGGCGCGTCGTCGATGTGGGCGCACCAGTTCGCCGACGCTCTACGGACGAGCGAACGTCTGGGTCTCGAAAGCTTCGCCACGATGCAGAACCACTATAACGCCGTCTACCGCGAGGAGGAACGCGAGATGCTTCCCCTCTGTGAACGCGAGGGCGTCGGAGTCATCCCTTGGTCTCCTCTCGCACGCGGCTATCTGACGCGTCCGCACGAGGAGATAGACGCGACGGACCGCGGAGAGACGGAGGAGCATATGTACGAGCATCCGTACCGTGACGGCGGCGGCGACGAAATAAACGAACGCGTCGAGGAGGTTGCCGAGGACGAAGGGCTGAGCATGGCGCAGGTATCGCTCGCGTGGCTTCTGTCGAAGGATGCCGTTGACGCACCCATCGTCGGCGTGACGAGCGTCGAACATCTGGAAGAAGCCGTCGAAGCGGTCGAAGTTTCGTTGGACAGAAACGATATCGAGTATATCGAGGAACCGTACGAAACCGTCGAGGTGTCGGGACACGAATGAACCTCTCCGTCCTCGGCGTGCCGACCGACTACGGCGTCAATCGACGTGGCGTCGATATGGGTCCTTCGGCGGTACGTTACGCCGGACTCGTCGATGAACTCGAAGAAATCGGTGTGTCCGTCACCGACCGTGGCGACGTGAACGCACGTCCGTCGTGTCCTATCGAGTGCGAGGAGCCGTCGCTTTTCGAGGAGATACGTGACGTAACCGGGTGTGTAGCCGACTCTGTCGCCGAGGCGGCGCACGACTCGGTTCCTCTCGTCGTCGGAGGCGACCATTCGGTTTCGATAGGCTCGGTCAAAGGCTCGTCGCGCGACGCCGACACCGGCGTTCTCTGGCTCGACGCACACGGCGACTTCAACACGCCTTCCACGTCGCCGTCGGGGAACGTCCACGGAATGGCGCTCGCCGCCGCGCTGGGGTACGGCGGGTTTTCGGACGAAGACTGGGCGCTCTCCTCCGTCGAACCATCGGACGCCGCGGTCGTTGGTGCTCGGAGTCTCGACGAAGGCGAACGCGAAAACCTCCGCGACTCCGAGGTTTCTGTCTACACGATGTCCGAGATAGATAGCCGCGGAGTAGCCGACGTTATCGAGGATGCGCTCGCCGTAATCGACGCCGACGGTCTCCATGTCTCGCTCGACATGGACTGGCTGAGTCCCGACGAAGCCCCCGGTGTCGGCACGCCTGTCCGCGGCGGCGTCACGTACCGCGAGGCGCATCTGGCGATGGAGAATATCGCTGAACATGCCGAGGTCCGTTCGGCTGACCTCGTCGAGGTGAATCCGGTACTCGATAACTCGAACAGAACGGCGGAGTTAGGCGTTGAACTCGTCGCCAGCCTGTTCGGTAAGACCGTCTTCTAATCGACGCGTTCGCCGCCGTCCGTCACCGTCTCGGCGGGCGGTTCAGGAGGTGGGGAGACACGGATATCCTTGCCCTCTTCCATATGCTCCTCGACTACACGGGCGTATGGGTCGGGCATGACCTTGACGAACTTACCGAAGTACTCGTCCCAGTTGTCGAGTACCTCGCGCGCCTTCTCGCTGTTGGTGTACTCGTAATGGTTCTCGACCATACGACGGACGAGACGTTCGTCGCGGTCATCCGTGGGTTCAACATGGACCATCCCGTCGTTGAGGCGGACCTCCTCGAAATCGCCGCGCTCGTCAAGGACGTACGCCTCGCCCCCGCTCATACCCGCGCCGAAGTTGCGTCCCGTCTCGCCGAGTACGACGGCGACACCGCCCGTCATGTACTCGCATCCGTGGTCGCCGACGCCTTCGACGACCGTCTTGACGCCCGAGTTACGGACGCCGAAACGTTCGCCCGCGACGCCGTTGAAGTACGCCTCGCCGTCGGTCGCGCCGTATAACGCGACGTTTCCGATGACGATATTCTCGCCCTCGTCGAAACCGGCGCCCTCGGGCGTTTCGACGACAATTTTCCCTCCCGACAGACCCTTGCCGACGTAGTCGTTAGCGTCACCGACAAGATGCATCGTCATTCCGTTGACGGCGAATGCGCCGAACGACTGTCCCGCGGAGCCTTCGAACGCAAGGCTGACGGTGTCGTCCGGAAGCCCGTTCTCGCCGTGCGCCTTAGCGATTTCGCTACTCAGCATCGCGCCCGTCGTCCGGTCGCGGTTACGTATCTTACGTTTGACCTCGACGGGTTCGCCGTCGGTGATAGCGCGACGCGCCGCACCGATGAGTTCGTGGTCTATCTTGTCGTCGAGCCTATGGTTCTGCTCACGTGTCTTGACGGGGTCGTCGTCGCCATCGGGTTCGCGTAGGAGGCGCGACAGGTCGATGCCCGACGCCTTCGGATGGTCTACGTCGCGCTGGCTGAGTGCGTCAACCTCACCCACCATTTCATCGACCGTCCGGAAGCCGAGTTCCGCCATGAGTTCGCGCGTCTCGCGCGCCATGAACCGCATGTAGTTGACGACATGCTCAACCTCGCCGCGGAACAGTTCGCGGCGCTCGGGGTCCTGTGTCGCTATACCAGTCGGGCATTTGTTCGTATGGCACTCGCGGACCATGACACAGCCTTCGGCGACGAGCGCCGACGTGCCGAAGCCGTACTCCTCAGCGCCGAGAAGTGCCGCGACGACGACATCGCGTCCCGTCTTCATGCCGCCGTCCACACGGACACGGATACGCGACCGCAGGTCGTTCTCCATAAGCACCTGATGCGCCTCGGCGATACCGAGTTCCCACGGAAGGCCCGCCGACTTTATCGAGGTACGTGGCGACGCGCCCGTGCCGCCCGAATGTCCGCTGATGAGGACCGAGTCGGCGCGCGCCTTCGAGACGCCCGCGGCGATAACGCCGACGCCGTCCTCGGCGACGAGCTTAACGTGTACGTCCGCGTCGGGGTTGGCGCATTTGAGGTCGTGTATGAGCTGTCCAAGGTCCTCGATGGAGTAGATATCGTGCTGAGGCGGCGGCGAGATGAGCGCAACGCCGGGCGTCGTATGGCGCGTCTCGGCGATGGTTTCGTTGACCTTGTGTCCTGGAAGATGTCCACCCTCGCCGGGCTTCGACCCCTGCGCCATCTTAATCTCGATATGGTCGCCGTCGTTGAGGTACGAGACCGTGACGCCGAACCGTCCGCTCGCAACCTGTTTAATCTTCGACCGGCGTTCCGTCCCGAACCTCTCGACGGGTTCGCCGCCTTCACCCGAACCCGACTTAGCTCCGATACGGTTCATTGCCTTGGCGAGAGTCTCGTGCGCCTCCTCGCTAAGCGAACCGAACGACATCGAACCCGTGAAGAACCGTTGGACGATTTCATCGACGGGTTCGACCTCCTCCAGAGGCACGGGGTCGCGGTCGGAGTCGAGTTCAAGGAGTCCACGGAGAGTGTGATGGTTCTCGGTGTCGTGGTCCATCATACGTGAGAACTCCTTGTAGCCTTCGTAGTCGCCCTCACGGACCGCCGCCTGTAGCTTACGTACGGTTCCCGACCGCCACGCGTGAAACTCGCCGTCGGGCTTCCAGTCCATCTCTCCGCCCGGGTCGAGTTCGACCTCGTCTTGGTCGAAGCCGAAGTCGTGGCGCTCCAGAAGGTCGTTTTCAACCTCCTCTATGCCGATTCCCTCGGTGCGCGCCGTCGTGCCGTAGAAGTACTCGTCAACGAACTCCGTCTTCAGACCGACAGCCTCGAATATCTGCGCGCCCTTGTACGATTCGAGCGTCGAAATGCCCATCTTCGACATGACCTTGAGGATACCCTCTTCGACAGCCTCGACGTAGCTCTCGACGGCTTCCTCGGGCGTCGCGCTCGGCTCTTCCTCGCGCCAGTTTTCGGTCAGGCGTAGGTCGTCTTCACGCCCTAGCTCTTCGATAGTCTCGTAGGCGAGGTACGGATTGACGGCGTCTGCTCCGTATCCGATTAGGGTGCAGAAATGATGGACGAGACACGGCTGTCCCGATTCGAGAACGAGTCCGGTATCGGTCCGTGTTCCTTCACGTATGAGATGATGGTGTGTTCCTCCGACGGCGAGGAGCGACGGTATCGGCACGCGGTCCTCGTTCGTCGCGCGGTCAGAAAGAATCAGCGCCTCGTATCCTTCCTCGACCGCGGCGCTCGCCTCGTCGCGTAGGTCTTCGACCGCCTCGCGCAGGGACTTCTCGCCGCGCTCGTACGTGATATCGAGCTTCTTGGCGCGGATTCCGTTCTCATCTATCGACGCGAGGGCGTCGAGTTCGTCGTCCGTCAGTATCGGCGAGTCGAGCTTGACCTGCTGGCAGTGCTCCGGCGTTTCGCCGAGCATGTTACGCTGTCTTCCGAGATGGCTTTCGAGAGACGTAACGAGGTCCTCACGTAGATGGTCGATAGGCGGGTTCGAAACCTGCGCGAAGAGCTGTTTGAAGTAGGTGAACAGGGTCTTGTTCCTATTCGAAAGCGCAGAGAGAGGCGTGTCGTTACCCATCGAGCCGACGGGGTCGTGACCCTCAACCGACATCGGCTTGAGCATATCCTCAATATGGTCCTCGGTGTAGCCGAACGCCCGATGGTAGGCGTCGATACCGTCGCGGACCTCGGCGGGCGCGTCGGGGTCATGCTCTACAATATCACCAAGATGGACGCGGTTTTGGTCGAGCCATTCGCCGTACTTCTCGTCGGTGAGTTCGTCGAAGACCTCCTCGTCGGGGACGACGCGTCCCTCGTCAGCGTCGGCGTAGAACATCTGTCCGGGCTGGAGACGCCCTTTCTCCTTGACCTCGTCGGGCGGCGTTTCGAGAACGCCGGTTTCGCTCGCCATTACGAGCCTGTCGTCCTCGGTCACGAGGTACCGACAGGGTCGCAGACCGTTCCTGTCGAGGACCGCGCCGACGCTGTATCCGTCGGTGAAGGCGACGAGCGCGGGTCCGTCCCACGGCTCCATGACCGTCGAGTGGTAGTCGTACCAGTCGCGCCGGTCGTCGCCCATCGTCTCGTCCTTGTTCCACGCCTCGGGTATGAGCATCCGGAGGGCGTGCGGAAGTTCGCGTCCGCTTTCGACGAGTAGTTCGAGAACGTTATCGACGACAGCGGTGTCGCTCTGGTCCTCGTGCGTAACCGGCTTGAGCTTCTCGACATCGAACTTCTCCGTCTCAAGGTCCGCCTCGCGCGTCGCCATCCAGTTGAGGTTTCCGCGAAGCGTGTTTATTTCGCCGTTGTGGATGATATTCCGGAACGGATGGGCGAGTTCCCAAGAGCCGAGCGTGTTGGTTGAGAACCGCGAATGGACGAGCGCGAGCGAGGTTTCGACGCGTTCGTCACGTAGGTCTTCGTAGTAGGTCCGTACCTGTGCGTTTGTCAGCAGACCCTTGTAGACGAGCTTACGCCGGTCTAGAGAGCAGACGTAGAACCTGTCGACGTCGTCCACTTGCTTCTCGATGACACGCCGCAGTACGTAGAGAGCCGTATCGAGGTCCTCGCCCGTCTCGTCGCCCGTCACGAAGAACTGCCATACATCCGGCTCCGTTGCGACTGCGCTCTCACCGAGTTCGGAGTTGTCGGTCGGCACATCGCGCCAAGCGACAACCTCGAATCCTTCGCTACGCGCCGCTTCTTCGACCGCTTCGACGGCGTTTTCACGCTCGTCGGTATCCTGAGGCATGAAGACCTGTCCGACGCCGTAGTCGTCGAACCCCAAGCCGCGGTCGCCGAGAGCCTCGACCTCATCGACGAAGAAGGCGTGGGGCTTCTGTAACAGAATCCCTGCGCCGTCTCCGGTGTTTTCCTCAGCACCCCGCGCTCCTCGGTGGTCGAGGTTTTCGAGCGCGTCTAAGCTGTCTTCGATTAGCTCGTGACTCTTCTCGCCCGTCATATCCATCAGTACGCCTACGCCACAGTTCGAACGTTCGCGTGCGTTTATGCCCTTTCTGTCGTTTCTCATTCCGTGTTCACCTGTTCGCTGGTAGACCAACCCCCTACAGTCTGTCATTATAGTTATATGGGGTGTGGTAACTATTCACACATCTAGAGGGTCCACCTGTCCGTAAAAAGATTTTTATTATGGGCGACCCTAATTATAGAAGTTATAGTTTAATCGTCTTGATGACTACTTCTCACGCCGGAGTATTTCACGTATTACATCGTTAACGTCCTGACCACCTCCTTGACCTGGAAGTATATCTCCGAGCGCCGCGCCGAACGCTGCCGCAGTCCAGATGACGGAGATACGGGCGAAGGCTACGTCAGGATACGTCCAGTCAACGCGTCCCCAGAGAGTCATCGTGAGAGTGGCGGTCAAGAGCGAGATGAGGAGGACGCCCAACAGACGTCGCGGAAGTACGCCGAACAGGGGTTCGTGGATACGTACGTTACGTATGTCGGACCAGTAGAGAAGACCGGACGCCATGACCACGATAAACAGGAAGTTGCCGACGAGGAAGACGGGTATGCCGTAGAAGGTAGCTGAGAGAAAGTGGTTGGCTATGTCGTAGACGCCGTCCTCAACGAGGAGCGGTAGGGATATGATGATACTTCCGACGAACGCCTGCGCCATGTCGCGTGTCGTGTACCTCTCGATGGTCCTGACGAAAGGCAGCTGTTCGACCATCGAGACGGTCTTCTGTACCTCCTCGCGCTCGTCTTCGTCGTCAACCTTCTCGCTTAGTTCCTCAAGCTGTTCAAGTACGTCGTCCATGTCGACCGACTTCTCCGGTGTGTGGTCGTCCTCCATGAGGTAAGAACGGACTCTCGGGTGAAAAAGATGGGTCTGTCCACGCCTTTCCGTCCCGTTCCTGTCGGCGGGTCAGCGCATATAGGGTTCGACCTCGACACAGTCGAACTCTCTGCACGCAGGGCAGACCACGTCCTCGGGGTCGACGTGCCCCGAGATATCGCGCGCGTACACGAACGTGCCGCACGACTTACATCTGGTTCCGTTCATCATATCTGTTCACCTCTTGGTGTGTGTTACCATTTGTCACGGGAGATTATAAGCCTAACGCCTGTCCCAAGTAGCGCGAAAAATCCGCAGAAGGAGGTTAAGGATACAGACCGCGCATCTCGTGCGACTCGGCGACGCGTTTGAGGGCGACGGTATATGCCGCGGTACGGATACAGTCGGTATCTATCGACTCGTGAGCCTCCATGACCTCCTCGAAAGACTCGCTCATACGGTCTTCGAGCTTCTCGTGAACGTCTCCCTCATCCCACGAGTACCTCTGTGTGTTCTGGACCCATTCGAGGTACGAGACTATGACTCCGCCCGCGTTGGCAAGTATGTCGGGGAAGATACGGACGCCGCGTTCGACGAGTATACTGTTCGCCTCGTCGGTCGTCGGACCGTTGGCGGCTTCGAGTACCGTATCGGCTTCGACCTCGTCGGCGATAGAGGCGCCGATAGCGTTTTCGAGAGCCGCAGGAATGAGTATATCGACGTCGAGCTTGAGGAGTTCCTCGTTCGTGATTTGGTTCGCGTCACGGAACTCCGTCACCTGTCCCGTCTCCTCCTTGTGGTTTTCGACTCCCGCTATGTCGAGTCCCTCGGGGTCGTAGATACCGCCGGCAGAGTCGCTGACCGCGACAACGTTGGCGTCCTTCTCGTCGAGGAGACGTGCGGCGACGCTTCCCGCGTTGCCGAATCCCTGAACCGCGACGGTCGCGTCGTAGAGCGGCTTGCCGAAGTAATCAGCGACACAGTCGGCGAGCATCGAGACCCCCGTTCCCGTCGCCGTCGAACGCCCCTCGCTTCCGCCGAGTTCGACGGGCTTTCCGGTGACGACCCCCGGGATGGTGTAGTCGTGGTGTATTGAGTAGGTGTCCATTATCCACGCCATAGTCTGCGGTCCCGTGTTAACGTCGGGCGCGGGGATATCCTTCTCGGGACCGATAAGGCTACGCATCGCCTTGGTGTAACGTCGCGTCAGACCTTCGATTTCGCGTTCCGACATCTCCTTCGGGTCGCAGACGACGACGCCCTTTGCCCCTCCGAACGGCAGACCGACGACGGCGGTCTTCCACGTCATCCATCCGGCGAGTGCCGTCACCTCGTCGCGCGAAACGTTCGGATGGTAACGGATACCTCCCTTGTACGGACCACGCGCGTCATCGTGCTGGCAACGGTACGCGGTAAACGACTCAACGCTCCCGTCGTCCATACGGACAGGAATATTGAACTCCGCCACGCGGTCAGGATAACGAATACGTTCAAAGATATCATCGCTTATATCGATATGCTCCCTCGCGTTCCGCAACTGAGACATCATGTTGTCAAGAGGATTTACCTCCCCGTCGTACTCTTTCTCTTCTTTCGACATCCGTAGTAGTCGTATGACCGATTCTACTGTTATACTTTTCGCAATTTGTTAACTTTTATCACGAGGGTGTAAACTACACCGTCCTCGGAACTCTTTTACGCCGACGGGAACAGTCTCAACTACCGCTGACACATGGACGTTCTCACCGACAGACGCGAGACGACACGGTTCCGGATACTCGTCGAGGTAGCCGAGAACCAGCCTGCCGTCAGTCAGACCGAGATAGCCGACTCAATCGGGCTGACTCCACAGGCGGTTTCGGAGCATATGTCAAGCCTCGTCGACGAAGGACTGGTCGACAAACGTCGACGGGGGCGGTACAAGATAACCAAGGAGGGCGCCGATGTGGTTCTTTCTCGCGCCGAGAGCCTTGAGGAGTACGTCGAACACGTCACGGAGGAGGTCGTCGGACGCGTTTACGTCGACACCGCGGTCGCCGAAGAAGCCGTCGAAGAAGGCGATGAGGTCGAGCTGAGGATGCGTGATGGGTTCCTGCGTGCTACTCCTGCCGACCAGCCGGAGCGACCGAAGGCGCGTGCCGTCACCGACGCCGACGCGGGCGAAGACGTAGGCGTCGCTGACTTCGACGGCATAATAGAGTTCGACCGCGGCACCGTAACCGTCGTAACCGTGCCGTCGGTAGAGGACGGAGGAAGCTCTGAGGCTGACTTAGAAGGTCTTGATATCTCTTTCGACGGCGAGGTCTTTGCGGTCGGAACCGAGGCGGCGGTAGCGCTCGAAAAGGCAGGCGTCGACTACCGGCGCTACGCCGCCACCGAAGCCGCTGTCGGGGCGTCACGCAACGGCGTGTCGTCGACCGTCGTCGCCGTCGAAGGACGCCTCGGAACCGTCACTGACGAACTCAGCGCCGAGAACGTTAAGTACGAGGTCGTCTCGTCTCAGAGGTAGGCAAAAAGGACGCCGTTTACGAGGAGGGCGACGCCTAGGAGTGAGCCGAGTACGAACCATGGGTAAGCCTCCGACGCGGGTTCACGGAGCCGCCCTTCCGAGACGCCGGCGTCGAGCTTCTTGGTGCCCGCATGTAGAACGCCCGCCAGCACGAACCAGAGCGCCGTCATCGACAGAACGAGGTTGCCGCGTGTCGTCTCTACGAGCGAGTCGAAGGTGTACATCGTCCCTGCGAGATGTCCGCCGGTTAGTAGGAGGACGACGACGCTCGTTATTGACAGGACCGTGAACCGCGACGACAGGCGCTCGACGAACTCGGTACTCCCCCCGCCGTCGCGTAACGCCGGAAGGACCGCCACGGTTATGTAGACGGTTGCGCCGACCCAGACGGCGGCGAAAAGCTGGTGTAACGACCGCATTACGATGTCTATCTCCATACCGGTGTTTGCCGACCGCACCTAATCACGGTTGCGTATCTCCTCGACAGCCTTGACGGGTTCGGCGTCGTCAACCACCGGCGTCTCCGTCTCGGGGACGGCTCCGCCTTCGCCGGCGACTACTGCGACGGCTTCGTCGGCGAGTTCCGAGGCGCGCGCCAGCGTCTCGTTGCTAAGGGGTTCGAAAGGCGGCGAGACGACGACGTTGCCGTCGGCGGCTTCCGCGACCGCGCTTCCTTCGGGGACGATGCCGACCGACACCTCGTAACGGCGTTCGAGGACGCGTAACGTCATGGGGTCGTCTCCGACGTAATGGACGCGTCCGCTCTCGTCTTTCGCTGTCGCCGTTTCGTCAGCCGTTCCGCCGTCAGACGCACGCTCTGATTTGAGAGCCGTTACGCGGACCGCACCGGTCGCCGTATCGCGTTCGACGACAGCGGCGGTCCCGAAGACTTCCTCGACATTCTCCTGCGTCAGAACATTCTCAGGCGCTCCCGATGAGACGACGCGTCCGTCGTCGACTAAGACGAGTTCGTCGCAGAAACGCGCCGCGAGGTTGAGGTCGTGTATCGCCGCCACGACGGTTTTTCCGTTGTCTACGAGGGAGCTGACGAGCGAAAGCGTCCCGACAGCGCGTCCCACATCGAGGCTTGCGGTAGGCTCGTCTAGTAGGAGTACGTCAGCGTCCTGTGCGAGACACCGCGCGAGAAGGACGCGCTGGCGCTCGCCGCCGCTGACCTCGTGGACGGAACGGTCGGCGAACCGTGCCACGTCGACGCGTTCCATCGCTTCGTAGACCTTACCTGACGTATCGGAGCCGAACCGAGATACGTGCGGATGGCGTCCCATGCGGACGACCTCCTCGACGGAGAACTCGAACGATACGTCGGTGTTCTGCGGCATCGTCGCAACCCGGCGCGCCGTCTCGCGCGACGACAGCGACCTGACCACGTCGCCTTCAAGACGCACGACACCGTCGTTAGGTGTCGCCGTGCCGTTGATGGCGCGTATCAGGGTCGTCTTTCCTGCTCCGTTAGGTCCGACGACCCCGATGAAGCCGTCGTCGGCGGAGGCGGTAACGTTCTTCAGAACGCGTTCACCCGCAAGCGAAACGTCGATGCCGTCAACCTCTATCATAGCTCGTGTACCTCCCTGTCACGGAGCAGGTATAGGAAGAACGGAACGCCTACGAGCGCCGTGACGATGCCGACCGGAAGTTCGGAGCCGCCCATCGCTGAACGTGCGACGGCGTCGGCGGAGACGAGGAAGACTGCGCCCGCGAGAGCGCTCGTGGGTATCAGGATACGGTGGTCTGGTCCGACTAGAAGACGCATCGCGTGCGGCACGACCAGACCGACGAAGCCTATGACGCCCGCGACGGCGACCGCGGCGGCGGTGACGATGCTCGAAACCGCAAGGAGGACGAGCTTCGTACGACGCGGGTTAACTCCGAGCGTGTTCGCCTCTCTTTCGCCGAGCAGGAGGACGTTGAGGTCACGGGCGTAGAACATCAGAACGCCGAAGCCGAGGGCAACGGGCGGTAGAACCGACGCTACGTCCGACCAGCTCTGGTAGGTCAGGTTACCCATGAGCCAGTAGACGGCGGCGCGGAGGCTCTCATCGTCGCTGACGTGCATCATGTAGGAGACGATAGCGCTGAGAAACATCTGGACAGCGATACCCGCGAGGAGGAGCGTGGCAACGCCGGTCCGACCGTTTTCGGTCGCTATTCCGTAGACGACCGCCGCGGCGGCGAGAGCGCCGACGAAAGCCGCCGTCTGCCCGCCTACGGGAAGCGGGTAGACGACCGCGGCGACGGCACCGAGCGCCGCGCCCGACGAGACGCCGATGATGGTCGGGTCTGCCATCGGGTTACGGAAGAAGCCCTGCATGACAGCGCCGGCTGAGCCGAGAGCGAACCCGACGACAGCGGCGACAGCGAGACGCGGGAGACGGACGTTCAGTATTATCGTCTCGTGGGATTCGGGTCCGACATAGAACGTAGTCGCTGAGACAGGTAGCGCATCCGTGACGCCGTCGGCGATTATCGCCGCAACGGCACCGTATCCAATTTCGACGGCACCAAGACCTGACGCTACGACGACGGAAGCGCCGAGGAGAGCCGCGAGAGCCGAACACCAGACGACGACGGCGGTAGCTGTTGAGGCTCCGAAGGCACCCGCTAGACGTTCCCGTGTAGCCATGGGGACAAATCGAGTTGGTTTAGTTAAAGTTTTGTTGTATTAGGTTCAGGTCAGTCCTATGAGACCTAAGACGACGGTGGCGCTGGCTCTGTTACTCGGGCTAGCGTTCGCGGCGACTGGTGCGGTGACGGTGACTGCACAGACGGCAGAGGACTGCGGCTTCCCGTACGAGACGACGGGCACCTACGGCGAGACGACGTTGGAGGAAGAGCCTGAAGATATCGTGACACTCGCGCCGAGTGTTTCGCAGACCCTCTGGGAGATAGAGGCGCAGGACAAGGTTACCGGCATGGACAGCTTTTCGTTCTATCTTGAAGAAACCGAAGACGTGACCGACGTGGGAACGGCGTTCGACCCAAGCTTTCCAGAGCAGGTGGTCGCTCAGGAGCCTGACCTCGTCCTCGGCGCTCTCCTAAACCCTGACCAAGCAGATGCGCTCGACGACGCCGGTCTTGAGTACCATACCGTGGCGTCGACCGGCGGCTTCGACGGAATCTACGAGAAGGTTGAGGAGCTAGGACGGCTCGTCGGCGAGTGTGAGGGAGCGGACGAAACCGTCGCGGATATGAAGGATACTGTCGCAGAGGTTGAGAGCGCTGTCGATAACATGAACGAACCGCTCGTCATGTTCGGCGCACCGTCCGAAGGACAGGATAACTTCGTCCCCGTAAAGGGAACCTTCAAGCACGATATCATAACGACTGCGGGCGGTGAGAACGTCTACGCCACCATCGGAATGGAGGACGAAGACGGACTTGAGCAGCTAATCAGCGACGAGAAGGTCGCCGAGGCGCTATCTGAAGACCCTGACTGGATAGTTCTCGCCGGAGAGGGTCCCGAGGCGGTGCCGAACACCGATATGTACAACCAGACGACCGCCGTGCAGGAAGACCAGATACTCACCGTAAACCGGAACTACATCAACCAAGAAGCGCCGCGGATACTGATACCGCTCGAAAGGATGGCGCGTGCCTTCCATCCCGATGCTTTCGCTGACACAGCCGGAACCGGAGGGGGCGCGGGAGCCGGTCTTCCCGAACCTGACGTTGGTGTCGAAGAAGCCTCGTCCGGTCTGTCGGTCGCCGACGGGGTGTCGCGCGCTGAGTTCGCCGACGGACCCGTCGACGCAGTCGAAGTTCACGCCGAGCTGGAGGGCGAAGTAACCGTCTCGGTCGTTGACACCGGCGACGCTCCTGGCACGCCGGTTCAGCGCGTCACCGTCTCGGTCCCCGAGGAAGCGCGCGACCTTTCAGGCACGGTCCGTTTCCTCGTCGACAGCGACAGACTCGAAGCCGCTGACGTGCCCGCCGACGACCTGCTCGCTGTCAAGGACGACAACGGCTGGACTCCCTTAGAAACCGCGGCTCTCGAAACCGACGACGGCGTAACTGTCGTCGCTGATACGCCGTCGTTCTCCGACTTCGCTGTCGTAGCCTCGACGCCGCCCGTCGTTCTCGCTGACGCTTCCGTTGATGACGGTACCGTAACCCTCTCGGCGGCGGATTCGTACGACGAGTACGGCGATATAGTCGACTACGGATGGAGCGTTGACGGAGAGACTTACGAAGGAGAGACCGTTGAGGTTGAAGCCGACGAAGGCGAGGCGACACTGACCGTCACCAACGACGCCGGACTGACGAACGAGACGACGGTCGAGTTCTCCGTCGACGAGGAAACGGCAGACTATGAGACCGGAGCCGAGGAGGGCGAAGCCGACGATGTCGCTGACGACGAGCCTACCGAGGAAGAAGGGCTACCCGGATTTACCGCCGTCGCCGCTCTCGTCGCTCTGTTATCTTTCGCCCTCGTGCGACGTTGAACGTCGAAGCATGGTTATATATCGGTGGAGTTACAGGGTATGGGTATGCAGGGACCAGACTTAGACGGAAGCACCGCTTTCATCACAGGAACCACACGCGGAATCGGTAAGGAGATTGCGCTCTCGCTTGCCGAACACGGATGTAACATCGTATCGACAGGCAAGACGGTCGACGACTCCGATACCGACCTTGAGGGTACGATACACAAGACTGCCGAAGCGTGCCGCGAGAAAGGCGTCGACGCACATGCGATACAGCTAGACGTGCGCGACCCCGAGAGCGTGGGCGCGGCGGCTGAAGAAGCGATAGACGAGTTCGGCGAGGTCGACATCGTCATCAACAACGCGAGCGCGATACAGATAGCCAACGTCGAGGACATGCCCGCGAAACGGTTCGACCTGATGACTGAGGTCAACGTACGCGGCACCTACCTCGTCAACCGCGCCTTCCTGCCGCATCTGAAGGAACTCGGCGAGGGATGGATACTGTCGAACTCGCCGCCCGTCCGTGTTGACCGGTCGCCTGGCAAGGCGGCGTACGCATGGTCGAAGATGGGGATGTCGTTCGTCACCCTGTCGCTTGACGGCGAACTCGCCGGACACGATATCGGATGTAACACCTTCTGGCCCGTGACCGCTATCGACACGCGCGCCACGCGGTACTTCGGCATGGGTACGGAGAAGGACTGGCGCGAACCGCGTATAGTATCGGACGCCGTCCTCGAAATTCTTAGCCGCGACCCCGCCGAATGCTCGGGCAACGCCTTCTACGACGTTGACCTCCTGCGCGAAGCGGGTGTCGAGGACTTCTCTCAGTACAACGTCGTCGAGGACTCCGACCCCGACCCGCTCTCGGCTATAATGTTCGACCCCGACTACGACAAGAACGAGGACGTTATCACCGAGGAATTCGACGGATAATGAGGCGAATGGGGGTCAGGCACTCGTTGAAGCATCTCGCGGGGATGGCTGTCTTCTCGGTCGGCGTTGAGGAGTATATACACGAGAAGACGCCCTCAGAGTTTCCGCGCGCCACGACCGTGGGGCATTTCGAGGTTGGGCGCCGTGACGACCCTCGTTTCGACGCTTCTTCCCTCCTCCCTCTCAAGTTCGTCGAAGACCTCTACGACGTTAGCCTCGCCGACGACGAGACGCCGACGAGCTACGGCAAGGCGGGACAGCTTGACGAGAAGCTTAGCGCCGAACCCGACGAGACAGCCGTCTTCGTCCACGGCTGGCTGGCGAACCGTCGCGCCGCTCTCGGCAGGATGTCGATGATGCGTTACAACCTCCGTAAGGTCGGATACGAAGGAGATGTTGTCGGCTTCACGTGGGACTCTGAGGAAATAGCGCACCGCTGGAAGCTCGGACGGCGTATCGCCGAACGTAACGGACCTAAGCTCGCGCAGTTCGTCGTAGACTACCGTGAGGAGACGGGGGGCGACGTACGTCTCGTCTCGAACTCACTCGGCGCGCGCGTCGTCCTTGAAGCTGTCCGTTCGCTCTACCGTTCGGGGATGAACGACGCCGTCGACTCTCTTTCGATGATGGGGGCGGCGGCGGACTCGGACTCGGTCGCGGTCGACGGACGTTACGGCGAGGCGCTCGCCGAGGCGGTCGGCGAGACGCATAACTACTGGATAGAGCACGACGGCATACTGAACCAACAGTACCGTCTCATTGAGTTCAGCGGCGCTCTCGGTGGGACCGGAGCGAGCGGCGAAACTCCCGAGAACTACCACGACCATCAGGTTTCGTACGTCCCCGACCATTACTCGTTCTACCGTCCCGGAAAAGGATGTGTCCGACAGGTAGTCGACCACTGGAACGGACCCGAGGAATGAGGTTCGACGAGTTCGCCAAACGCGCCGCACGGGTCGAGTCGCTTTCGGGAGACCACGAAAAGACCGAAGAGGTCGCCGGTCTGCTCCGCGAGGCGGACGCGACCCCCGTCGTAGCGCGTTTTGTGCAGGGGCGCGTCTTTCCTGCCTGGGACGACACCAAGCTCGACGTAGGACCGTCGCTCGTATACGACGCCGTTGCTCTCGCTGGCGGCACCGACGCCGACGAGGTTGAGCGACGCGTCGCCGAACGGGGCGACGTAGGCGAGGTAGCCGCGGAGGTCGGTACCGGCGGACAGCAGACCTTCGGCTCAACCGAACAGACGGTCGAGGGCGTGCAGGAAGCGCTACGCGGTATCGCTGAAGGCTCCGGCGAAGGAAGCGAGGAGAAGAAGAAACGCGAACTCGCCAACCTGTTCATGGACGCGTCGTCCGCCTCCGCCAAGTACCTCGCGCGTCTCGTCCTTGGCGAGATGCGTCTCGGTGTCGGCGAAGGGACGGTGCGGGACGCGGTTGCGGAGGCGTTCGGTGTCGACGTGACGCTCGTCGAACGCGGAATAATGGTGACTAACGACACCGGCGAGGTTGCCGAGGTCGCCCGCGACGGCGGCGACGAGGCTCTCGCCGACCTAGAGATGCGTCTTGGACGCCCCGTCAAGCCTATGTTAGCCCAGTCCTCGACCACCGAGAACCTCTTCGCCGACCTAGGTGCGGACGAAGCCGTCGTCGGATGGAAGTACGACGGCGCGCGTCTCCAGATACACGTCGGGGACGAGACGCGTCTCTTTTCACGTAGCCTCGAAGACCTCACCGATTCGTTGCCCGACGTTGTCGAGAAGGTTGAGGAAGACACCGAGGAAGATGTTATCTTAGACGCGGAGGTCGTGGCTGTCGGAGACGACGGACCTCTTCCGTTTCAGGATGTTCTCCGCCGTATACGCCGGAAGTACCGTGTCGAAGAGATGCGTGACGAGGTCGGCTTGGAGGTACACGTCTTTGACGTTCTCTACGACGACGGTGCTGTCATAGACGAACCCCTGTCCGAGCGGCGCGACCGTCTCAGCCGTCTCGTGGACGGAATACGCGGACGGTCAGCGGTCGTTAGTGATATAGACGGCGTTCTGGAGGAGCGCCGTGCCGCCCTCGACGCGGGACACGAGGGTGTCATGGTCAAGAACCCTGGGAGCGCCTACACGCCTGGAAGCCGTGGGGGCGACTGGCTCAAGCTAAAGCCCGAGCCTGAGACGCTCGACCTTGCCGTGACGGGCGGCGAATGGGGCGAGGGACGGCGCGCATCCTTCGTCGGAAGCTATCTCCTGAGCGCGCGCACCGATGACGGCTACGCGACGGTTGGCAAGGTGGCGACGGGTATCACCGACGAACGTCTCGAAAGCCTCACGAGCCGTTTCAAGGAGTTAATTATCGCCGAGGACGGTAAGGAGATAGAGTTCGCACCCGAGGTCGTCTTTGAGGTAGGTTACGAGGAGATACAGCGCTCACCCGTCTATTCGAGCGGCTACGCGTTGCGTTTCCCTCGTTTCGTCGGCGTCCGCGACGACAAGGCTCCCGAGGACTCCGACTCGGTCGAAAAGATAGAAAGGCTCTACGCACAAGATGAGGGAGATGGACGTTAACGTCACCGTACGTACGCAACTGAACCCGACGGAGAGCCGCGAGGCTCTCGAAGAAGCCGTCGGAAACCTTTTCCCCGACGCCGAGTTCGAGGAGGGCGACGACGAACTTGTCGCACGGTCTGAGACCGTCGAACGCCTCCGCGAGCTTATCGCCGAGCAGGAGATAAATGAGACGGCGCGCGAGCAGTTACGCGACGCGGCTCTCGGCGATACCCTCGTCTTCCGCCTGAGCAAACAGCCTGCGACTGTCGGGCGCGTCAACTTCGACGTGGGGGGACACGAACTAGGCGCGCTACGCGTCCGAATCGAAGCCGAGGACGCCGGCGCGGTAGTGGAGAACATCACGACGCCTCCGGCTTAGGTTCAGCGACGGACGTACAGTCCGCGTCCGTATCTACTCACCAGACGGGAGTCGAACGAGGGCGGTTCGTCGGCGAGAGGTGCAACGAGAAGGTCGGCGTCGACGCTCTCCGCAACGTCACGGAGGGCGACGTGAATCTCGTACGGCGGACGTACCGAATAGATGAGGGCGGCGTCTTCGTAGACGGAGATGTCAGGCGACGTGATATCATCCCTTACGAAGTCGACAGGGACGGCGTCGTAAACGTCACGGATGTCGGTCGCAGTTACGTCGTAGCCCTCGGCGTCAAGTTCACGCGCCGTCCGGTCGCGTCTGCCGACGCCTACCTCCACTAGACGCGCCCCCATATCGTACTCGTCACAGACGTACTTAACGACGGAGTCCACGCAGGCTTTATTATCCGCGGCGGCTAAACCTTTGTTATGCGTATCGACCTCGTCCCCGTCGGGGACCTTGAAGAAGGTGTCGTCGAGACCTCGAAACGCGTTCTTCGAGAAAGGTTCGGCGTTGAGGTCGTCGACCGTTCGCCGGTCACGATTCCCGAGGAAGCCTACGACCCAAAGAGCGGTCAGTACAACGCCGAGCGCCTCATCAGCGTCGCGGAACGTGTTGGTCGAGGCGACAAGAACCTAGCTATCACCGATGTCGACATCTTCTACCGCCAGCGGAACTTCGTCTTCGGACTCGCCTACCTCGAAGGCAAAGGTTGCGTCGTTTCTACGAACCGTCTCCGTATGACTGCTGACGGGGGTGAGGTAGACGACGACGAAGAGACGTTCTACGACAGGGTCCGTAAGGAGGTCGTTCACGAGGTCGGACATACCTTCGGTCTACGACACTGTGACAACGACACCTGTGTGATGAGCTTCTCACCGACGGTGCGCGAGGTCGACCTCAAGTTCGAGCGTCCTTGTCCCGAATGCTCACGCAGTCTATGAGGCTCCGCGTCCGTCGGGCGCGCCCTCACGACGCCGAACGTGTCGTAGAGATAGAGCGCGACTGTTTCACCAACCCGAATCCTGCGCTTCTTCTGCACGTCTGCGGAAGGGTGGACGGACTCCTCGTCGCAGAAGCAGACGACGGCATCCTCGGCTACGTCCTGTTCACGCCGTCGTCTGCACACCGCGCCCGAGTGATGTCGCTCGCTGTCTCGCCGCGGTACAGACGGATGGGGGTAGCGAAACGTCTCATGCGTGGTTCCTTCGACGTTCTCCGCGAACGAGGCTTCCGGAAAGTAGGCTTAGAGGTACGTGTCTCTAACACGCCGGCGCAGTCGCTATACGAAGACCTAGGCTTCGTACTTACCGGAGTAGATGAAGGTTACTACGAAGACGGTGAGGACGCGTATCTGATGGAAAAAAGCCTCTGAGCGCTCCGCTCAGTCGGCGTTTTCTTCAGCTAGCTCTTCCATACGGGCACCGACACGTCCCGTGTCGTCCCATTCGTCTTCCGACATCTTCTCGGCGAGTTCCTCACCGAGCACGAAGATTGCGTGCTTATGCTCCGACTTCGACTTGTGGATATGTACGGGGCTGGTGCCGAGCGCCTCGTAGTCTTCGAACGCTTCCCCTTCTACGTCTTCCTCGTTCTCAAAGTACTTCTTTATCTCAACGAGCAGCGAGTGCAGGTGTATTAGTTCGTCCTTGTGCATGATTTCGTCCTCTGCGTATAGACACAAACGTTACCTTTACATTAAAACCTTTCGCCGTGACAAACGTTCACATACGTAGCGGCGTACGGCATACGAAACGCGGAACATTACCACACACGTTCATTCCGTCTTTCGACAGCCGACGGAATCACTCTACCGAACGGACGTTGTTGTCCTCGTCGAGATGGACGACCGTAGGGTCAGGCTCCTCGTCGTCATCGTAGGTTGCGTACGCGATGAGTATAACGGTGTCGCCGACCTCGGCGAGACGTGCCGCCGCACCGTTGAGGCAGAGTTCGCCCTCGTCGCCCTCGATTGTGTAGGTTTCGAGACGTTCGCCGTTGGAGACGTTCACTATCTGGACGCGCTCGTGTTCCTTGATTCCCGCCGTTTCGAGAAGCTCGGGACCGACCGTCACGCTCCCCTCGTAGTCGAGGTCGGCGCCCGTGACGCGCGCCCTGTGGAGCTTTGCGTGAAACATCTCCCGCTTCATCTACGTTTGGTATGGAGAGGCGGTAAAAGAGACTGTCTATTCTCTCTGGTCGCGGGCGTGGTTGAGCATGAGGCGCTGTTCGACACGTGCGACTCGGCGGCGTACGTCGCTTACGGCGTCGATGTTCGCCGAGATGCTCGTAATTCCTTCCTCGACGAGGAACTCGACCATCTCGGGGTTGCTTCCCGCCTGACCGCAGATGCTCGTCCTTACGCCGCGCTCGTTACACGTCCCGATGACGCGTGACATCAGCTTCAGGACTGCGGGGTGCGTCTCGTCGTAGATGTCGGAGACGTGTTCGTTGTTCCTGTCGGCGGCGAGCGTGTACTGCGTCAGGTCGTTGGTACCGAAGCTCACGAAGTCGACGCCTTCCTCGACGATATCCTCGACGACGAGGGCGCTCGACGGCGTCTCTATCATAGCACCCCACGTTATTACGTCGGTGTCGAGACCGGCGCGTTCCATGAGACGGCGCGCCTCGGCGGCTTCGTCGGCGTCGTTTACGAGCGGCAGCATAATCTCAACGTTGTCGTAGCCAAGGTCGTACAGCTTCCTGAAGGCACGTAGTTCGAGTTCGAATATGTCGGGTTCGTCGAGGGCGCGCCGTATACCGCGGAAGCCGAGCATCGGGTTGTGTTCGACAGGCTCGTCCTCGCCGCCTTCGAGGTTTCGGTACTCGTCGGTCGGCGCGTCGAGCGTCCGGACGCGGACGGGTCGGGGATAGAACGCCTCGGCAACCTCCTGTACGCCCTCAACTATCTGGTCGATATAGGCGCGCTCGCCGTGGTCCCCGACGTACTTCGCGGGCGTCTTACCGAGGTCGAGGACCATATGTTCCATGCGCAGGAGACCGACACCGTCCGCCCCTGTTTCCGACGCACGTTTGGCGGCGCTCGGTATCGAGACGTTGACCTTAACGTCGGTCGCCGTCACGGGCTGGTGTTCGACGGTCTGCGTCGCCGCGGTTTCCGGTCCTTCGGCGTGTTCTTCGTCGGTCTCCTTCCGGGCTCCGTGTGTCACCTTGCCCTTGTCGCCGTCAACGGTGACGTAGTCGCCGTCGTCGAGGACCTTCGTCGCGTTTCCGGTGCCGACGACGGCGACCTTGCCGAGTTCGCGCGAGACGATGGCGGCGTGGCTTGTCAGACCGCCTTCGTCGGTCACTATTGCGGCGGACCGTTTCATCGCGGGAACCATGTCAGGCATCGTCTGCTCGGTGACGAGAACGTCGCCCTCTTCGATACGGTCGATTTCGTCGAGCTTACGGACGATACGTACCGTGCCGCTTTCCTTGCCTGGCGACGCGCCGAGTCCTTCGAGAATACCCTCGCCGTCGGGCGACTCTTCCACCTCGGCACCCTCGTCTTCGGTTTCGCCGTCCTCCTGTATCGTCGTGATGGGACGCGACTGGAGGACGTAGAACTCGCCGTCCTCTATCGCCCACTCTATGTCCTGTGGAGCGCCATAGTGTTCTTCGAGGCGTTCGGCGGCTTCGGAAACCTCACGCACCTCGTCTTCTGAGAGAACCTGTTCGTCGCGGCGGTCGTCGGGGACCTCCTTCTCGACGGTCTCTCCCGTAGCGGCGTCCTTGACGTGCATGACGTTCTTCGACGCCACCTTAGTGTCGACGACCTCACGCGTCTCGCGGTCAAAGACGTAGTTGTCGGGCGTAACGTCGCCGCCGACAACCGACTCGCCGAGTCCCCACGCCGCCTCGACAGTAACGCGTTCCTCGCCCGTCGAAGGGTCCGACGAGAACGCCACGCCGCTCTTGTCGGCGTCTATCATGCGCTGAACGACGACCGCGATGTTGACATCTTCGTGTGAGAAGCCTTTCTCGACCCGGTAGTAGATTGCACGCTCGGTGAATAGGGACGCCCAGCAGTCCTTGACACGTTCGACGAGGTCGTCCGCGCCACTGACGTTGAGGTAGGTGTCCTGCTGTCCCGCGAAAGAGGCGTCAGGGAGGTCCTCGGCGGTTGCCGACGAACGGACCGCGACGAATACGTCGTCACCGAGTTCTTCGTATGCCGCGGTTATCTCGTCCCGCATGTCGTCAGGCATACCGGCGTTCTTGACGAGTTCGACGGCACGGTTGTGCGCCTGCTTGAGCTGTTCGGAGTCCTCTACGTCGACATCGAGCGCCTCCTCCAAGTCGTCCTCTATACCGGTGTCCTGCAAGAGACGGCGGTACGTCTGTGCCGTGACGATGAAGCCGCCTGGGACCGGAAAGTCGTTGTTAGCCATCTCTCCAAGCGACGCACCCTTTCCTCCCACCGAATCTACGTCGTCCTTGTCCACCTCGTCGAACCACAGGACTGATTCTGTCATCTCGGTTTAACAAATCCTTAGCCGAAACATAACGGTTTCGTTAGAGCAGGTGTCTGAGGTCGGCGAGCGTCTCGACCACCTCATCCGGCTCGTGTGCGGAGCCATCTACGTCTTCCTCTCCGGTGACGCCCGAACGTACGAGAGCCGTCTTAGCCCCGACTTTCTCGCCGAGCGCCACGTCCGTGTTGAGCCTGTCGCCGACAAAAAGGGTGTCGTCGGGCGACGTTTCGAGGGCGTCGAGGGCGGCAGTTGCGGCGACCGAGGATGGCTTTCCGACCGTCTTCGCCTCGCGTCCGACAGCCGACTCGACCGCGCTCGTTACCGCGCCGGTTCCCGGAATGTCGCCGTCGCCTGTCGGGACGATGGCATCGGGGTCGGTAGATAAGAAAACGTCGGCGTTCCGTGCCGCTTCGACGGCATCGCGGATATCGCCGTATCCCAAGCCGCGGTCGAGTGAGACGACCGCGACAGTCGCTCTCTCAGGCTCTTCGACGACCTCAACGCACTCGGCGACGGACTCGACGAGCGCCGACTCGCCGAGAACGTAGACGCGGGCGTCGGGGTACTCGTCGCCCACGTGCCGCGCCGTCAGGGACGCGGAGGAGAGAACTGTAGCTTCGCCAACATCGACGCCCGCGGACCGGAGACGTTCGGCGAGGTCTTCGTTCGTCACAGTCGGGTTGTTGGACAAGAAGACGAGACGGACGCCCGCATCGCGTAGAGTCTCTATTCCCTCCCGTGCCCCTTCGACTGCGCGTTCGCCGCGCAGAACGGTGCCGTCAACGTCTACCACAGCGCCTTTCATGGGTTCCGTACGCTCCACGCGCCCATGTCTCTGTCGAACCTTCGGCGGATTTTTTACGTTTCCCCGCGCAACTCAGAACGATGACCGACGACTCTGACACAGCAACTCTCGTGACGTGCGCGCTCCCGTACGCCAACGGAAAGGCGCATCTCGGACATATGCGGACATACATCCCGGGCGACGCCTATACACGCGCCCTACGGAAGCAGGGACGCGAAGCCACCTTCGTCTGCGGAAGCGATATGCACGGAACGCCTATCGTGGTCAACGCCGAGGAACAGGGACGAGAACCCGAGGACCTCGCCCTCGAATACCACGACTACTTCGAACGTACCTTCCCGCGTATCGATGTCGAGTTCGACAACTACGGACATACGCATCAAGAGTCGAACTTCCGGCGCACGCAACAGATAGTCCGCGCTCTGGAGGAGAACGGGCATATCTACGAGGACACGATGAAGGTCGCCTACGACCCCGAGGCGGACAGGACTCTCCCTGACCGGTACGTCGAGGGTACGTGCCCGTACTGCGACGCCGAGGACGCGCGCGGCGACGAATGTGACGAATGCGGACGGCATCTCGAACCCGGCGAAATCGAAAATCCTGTCTCGAAAATAACCGGCGCGCCCGCCGAGTACGTCGAGCAGGAACACAGGTTCTTCGCGCTCTCGGAGTTCCGTGACTTCCTAAGCGACTTCGTGGAAGACCTTGAAGGCACGTCGAACGCACAGAACCAGCCTAAGGGATGGATAGAGGAAGGACTGCAGGACTGGTGTATCACGCGTGACCTCGACTGGGGCGTTCCTTACCCCGGTGATGAAGAACTCGTCCTCTACGTCTGGGTTGACGCACCTATCGAGTATATCTCCTCGACCGA
>JAQZCZ010000084.1 GCA_028751095.1 Euryarchaeota archaeon Ods01
AGACAGTCGTCCGTCTCACGCGTATCGAGGGATGGGACGGCGTTGACGACCTACTCGAAATAGACGAGAGCGACGAGACGACCGCGGCGGTCGAACGTCTACACGCCCTTGACGAGACGCTTGAATCGTACGGCGTCGATACCGTCTTCGACCCGTCTATCGTCCGCGGCATGGACTACTACACCGGCGTCGTCTTCGAGTGTTTCGACGTTGACGGCGACCTACGTGCCATCTTCGGCGGCGGGAGATACGACACGCTCGTCGAGGAGTTCGGCGGACCTTCGACGCCCGCTGTCGGCTTCGGGATAGGCGACGCCACCCTCGAACTCCTGATGCGTCAGGCGGGCGTCTGGCCCGCGGAGGAAACTTCGGTCGATTACTACGTCGCGGTAATCGGCGATGTGCGCGAAACAGCGACGCGGGTCGCTCAGTCGCTCAGAGACGACGGATACGAGGTTGAGATAGATGTGACCGGACGAAGCTTCACGAGCCAGCTGGAACACGCCGATTCAGTTGGGGCGACAAGGACGGTTATCGTCGGTGAGCGCGACCTTGCGGACGACGAGGTGACGGTCAAGGAGATGGAGAGCGGCGAACAGGAGCAGGTTCCGGTGGAGGAGTTCGTGTGAACTTCTTCGACAGGCTCGCCGACGAAATCGAAGCCAAGGACTCTCTCGTCTGCGTCGGACTTGACCCCGTGCCGTCACGTATCCCTGACGGTGTCTCGGTGGCCGAGTTCAACCGCCGAATAATCGACGCGACGAGCGATATCGCGGTCGCGTACAAGCCCAACGCCGCGTTCTACGAGGCTCTCGGCGTCGATGGCTGGCGTATCCTCGCCGAAACCGTCGAGGAGGCGAGACACTCCGCACCCGTGATACTCGATGCCAAACGAGGCGATATCGGACATTCGTCGCGTCGTTACGCCGAACTCCTCGACAACGCCGACGCGATAACCGTCAGCCCGTACATGGGAACCGACTCCGTCCGCCCGTTCATCGACCGCGAGGACTCAGGCGTCTTCGTCCTGTGCAAGACGACCAACTCGGGTAGCGCAGACTTTCAGGACTTGGAGGCGGACGGAAAGCCCGTCTACGGACACGTCGCCGAGCGCGCCGTCAAATGGAACGAGGAGAACGGAAACGTCGGGCTGGTTGTAGGCGCGACACATCCCGACGGGATGGAGGAGATACGTGGGTACGCGGGCAACCTGCCCTTCCTCGTCCCGGGCGTGGGGGCGCAGGGAGGCGACGCCGAGGCGGCGGTCGAGTACGGAACCGACGAGAGCGGCGTCGGTCTGGTCAACTCGACGCGGTCGATAATCTACGCGGGCGAAGGCGAAAGGTTCGACGACGCGGCACGTGAGTCAGCGAAAGCGTTACGCAGGACGCTGAACAAACACCGCTAGCCGTCGTCTTCTTCCTCGAACTTGTCGTCGAGAGCCTCCTCAACCTCTTCGGACTCGGGCTTTATCGTCAGGAGGTACGTCTTGTCGTTATCTTCTTCTCCGTTAACGAGCTTGTCCTTGACCTTGCCGACCTTTTCGCCTATTGAGGAGACGACCTCTAGCGACGCGTTGAAGTTCTCGGAGTCGAAGTAGAGCGGATTTGTCTTCGTGATACGGCGGTAGACCTTGTCCTCGACAGCGCGGACGACATCGCGTGAGGCATCCTCTACCGCCTTTCCGGCGGACTTCGACGCTTCGGACGCCTTCTCAGCCGCCTCTCCTATCTCGCCCTCAGCGGTCTTCTCGCGCGTCTCCGAAAGCTTCTCGGCAGTCTCAGCTACGTCCTCCGCGGTGTCGTCCCCTTCGTCTACCTTAGCCTTCTCGACCGTCTTCTCACGCATCTCATCCTCGCGTTCTCCTCCGCGCGGACGCCAAGCGTCCCACTCAGAGATGGTGTCCTGCTCGATATCGTGGTCCTCGAAGGTTGATACTATCTCCTCGCCAAAACGGACGACATCCTCCCAGCTACCTTCGAGAGAGTACCCGAACGAGTCCTCTTCGACCTTCTCCTCTGTCTCGTCCCCCTCGTCTTGTTGGGACATCTGGTAGACGGGGTTACGTGTTTGGTGAGATAAAAACTTATCCCTACACGCGTTCAGTCGTCGGCATGGAGACGACCGTCCGTACCGTTGGAGGCATCCCCGAGCTTTCGGAAGGCGATGACCTCACGGCGTATCTCCCGGACGACGCCGACCTCGTCGCTGTTGCAAGCACTGCCGTCTCTAAGGTAGAGGGACGCGTCCGTTCGCTCGACTCCTTCGAACCGTCGAACCGCGCGCAGGAACTCGCGGCGAAGGTAGACGGTGACCCGCGTTTCGTTCAGGCGGTGCTAAACGAGTCGGAGGAACTACTTATCGAGGAGCCGTTTCTGCTCGCCGTCACGAGGTCGGGACATGTGGCGCCCAACGCGGGTATCGACAGGTCGAACGTCGAAGGGGACGACGCCGTGCTACTCCTTCCCCGTTCCCCGAGCGAAAGCGCCGCGCGGCTCGCTGAGGCAGTCGACACGCCCGTCATCGTCACCGACACATGCGGACGCCCGTTCCGGCGGGGACAGACGGGCGTCGCTCTGGGATGGTCTGGAATGGACGCAATACGTGACTGGCGCGGCGAGGAAGGACTGCATGGGCATGAACTCGAAGCGACAGAGGAGGCGGTTGTGGACGAGATAGCCGCGTACGCCAACCTCCATATGGGCGAAGGGGGCGGCGGAACGCCTGCGGTCGGCTTCTACGGCGTCGAACCCCTCGTCCGGCACGCCGAGGATGACGTACTCCACCGTCCCAAGGAGGACGATATCGTCCGGGCGGCGTTACGCGGGTTCAGGTAGAGAGGTCGGCGGCGACGTTTTCGAGAACGTCCACCGCGTTATGGAACTCCTCGACCTGTATATGTTCGTTCGGCGTATGGTCGAGGTTCGAGTCACCGGGTCCGTAGGTCGCCATCGGACAGTCCCAACGTTCGGCGAAGACGTTCATATCGCTCGTTCCCGTCTTGACCGATAGTCCGGCGTCTCCTCCTTCGTCACGTACCGACCGGAGGAAGGACCGCACCACGGGATTCGACCGGTCTACGAGTACGGGTTCGGTAGACTCGCCCCAGTAGACATCGCCGTTGTTGTCGCGTTCGATATCCTTCACCATCTCGCGTATCTCGTTGACGGTGTAGTCGGTCGGTATACGCATATTTCCGCGGAGTTCAGAACGGAGTTCGAAGCCGTCGGACTCCGAGTCAATTTCGGTCGGCGTCGCGGTGAGTGAGCCGAATCCCTCGTCGAGGTCCTGTAGACCGCGGACGCCCTCCCAGAACGAGATAACGTCGTCGATTGCGTTGACTCCTGGGCGGGCGGTATGGATTACCTCGCCCGTGACGCGGTAACGGAAACGCAGGATACCGCGGTAGCCGAGCGTTACGGTGTCCCAGCCCGACGGTTCGCCGTTGATGAGGAAGGCGGGTGCCTCGCGGCGGTCGGTGAGATGGCGCGCCCCCATTCCGCTCTTTTCCTCCTCTACAACGGCGACGACCGTGGCGTTCGCCTCGTCGTCGTCGGTAAGGCGCGCCGCCGCGGCGAACATCGAGGCGAGCGGACCCTTTGCGTCGACAGACCCGCGTCCGTAGAGGTCGCCTTCTTCGACACGTACCGGAATCTCTCCCGGGACGGTATCCATATGGCTCGTCAGTAGAACCTCGTCGCCCTCGCCGTCCGTCCGCGCAACGACGTTTCCAATCTCGTCCGTCGAAACGTCGAACCCCATCTCAGGAAGACGGTCGAGGAGGTAGTCGCGCGCGGGTCCTTCGTTTTCCGACGGGCTATAACGCTCGACGAGTCCGCGGAAGAACTCGAACTCCTCCTCGCGGTCAACCGCCTCGGAAGCCGCGCTCATCCGAACACCTCGCCGAGCGCGTCAACGACCTCATCGACGTGTTCGTCTTCGAGAGTCAACGGAGGAAGGAAACGGATGACGTTCGTACCCGCGGTCAGACCAAGGATGCCTTCGCGTGCAAGACCGCTCAGGTAACGTCCTGCGCGTCCACGTACCTGTACGCCGACCATCAGACCCTCACCCCGAACATCGACGATACGGTCGGTGTCGAGCGCTTCGACGCCCGAGACGAGACGTTCGCCCGCGCGGGCGGCGTTCGCCGGAAGGTTCTCCTCAACGGTGTACTCGACGGCGGCGCGCGCCGCGGCGACCGCAACCGGATTCCCGCAGTAGGTGCCGCCGTGGCTACCCTTCGGAATCTCGGTCATCTCCTCGGTGCAGACAATGGCGCTTATCGGCAGGCCTCCGCCGAGCGACTTGGCGGTCGTGAGGGCGTCGGGCGTTACGTCGTAATGCTCGTGCGCCCACATCTCTCCTGTGCGCCCCATCCCCGTCTGAATCTCATCGAAGACGAGGTAAGCGCCGTGGTCGTCACAGAGGTCGCGCGCCGCGCTCAGGTAGTCGGCTTCGGCGGGGTAGATACCGCCCTCTCCCTGTATAGGTTCCAGAAGAACCATTGCCGTCCCGTCATCGACCGTCTCCTTTAGAGACTCAACGTCGTTGTACGACGCGAACTCGAAGTCAGGGACGGTCGGCGCAAAAGGCTCGCGGTACTTCGACTTCCACGTCGCCGATATAGAGCCGAAGGTCCGTCCGTGGAAGCCGCGTTTCGCCGCGACGACTCCCGTCGAATCCCCGTCGGTCGAACCGCGCGCGAACTTTATCGCCGCCTCGTTGACCTCCGTACCGGCGTTCGAAAGGAACAGACGGTCGAGCGCATCCGGTGTGGCGTCCATGAGGGCTTCCATCAGCGCCGCACGTTCGGGCGTCGCGTACGATGCCTGAGCGTAGGTGAACGACCGCGCCTGTTCCTCGATAGCCTCGACGACGCGCGGGTTGGCGTGTCCGACGCCCATGACGCCGTACGACGCCCCCATGTCGAGATACTCGTTGCCGTCCTCGTCGTAGACGTAGACGCCGTCGCCGTCAACGATAGGCATCGGCTTCTTCGAAAAGACCGCCTCGTAACGTTTCTCGCGTTCGATTAGGTCGTCTCCGTCGGTCATCTTTCCCCCTCGAAAGTTGTTCCTTCGCCGTCGAGTGCGCGGGTCACGGGTTCTTCGACGTTAGCCGACGCCACGACGACACCGCGCGCACCGGCGTCGAGAGCCTCACGTGCGGCGTAGACCTTCTTCTTCATCTTCCCTTCGGCGTACTCGTCGATAGCGTCGTCTATCTCGTCGTACGCTACCGTCTCGACGAGCGTGTCTTCGTCGTCAGGGTCACGTAGGAGTCCGGGGATATCGCTGAGAACGACGAGACGCGCACCGAGCGCGCCCGCGACTGCGGCGGCGCTCCTGTCGGCGTCGGTATTGACCGCCGTGCCGTCGTGCGAAACCATCGGCACGCCGACGACGGGCGTGTATCCCGCATCAAGGAGGAGGCTCAGGAGTTCGTCGTTGACCTCCTCTATCTTGCCCGAGTGGTCGCCGCGTTTGACCTTCTTGCGTCCGTCCTCGACAGCGATTACCTTGTCCTTGTGTTCTCCTTCGAGTAGGCGTCCATCGACGCCCGTCAGTCCGACGGCGTCAACCTCGCAGGAGACGAGTTCCTCAACGACCGACGTATTGACCTTGCCTGCCATCGCCATCTTGAATATCTCCATCGTCTCCTCGTCGGTGAAACGTCCCTTCATACCGGACGGGCTTTCGACGTAGGTCGGTTCGACGCCGAGACGTTCGTGGAGTTCATCGACAGCGCCGCTTCCTCCGTGTACGACGACGACGCGCTCTCCGCTCTCGACACGCGCGGCGATATCGTCAAGGACAGCCTCACGTTCGACGCCTTCGGTACCGCCTATCTTAACGACCGTCGTTTCTGTCATACCGGATGCATCCCCGTGAACTCGAGTCCTGTCGTTTCGTCGAAGCCAAGCGCGATATTCGCCGCCTGAACCGCCATTCCGGCGCTACCCTTCATCATATTGTCGACGGCGCTGAACGCGACGACACGTCCGTCCGCTACGTCGAAGCCAACATCGCAGTAGTTGGTCCCTTCGACTATCTTCGGCTCCGGATACCGGTAGACGCCGCGGCG
>JAQZCZ010000050.1 GCA_028751095.1 Euryarchaeota archaeon Ods01
ACTCCAGCCGGACTTCCGACGGATGGAACTCCCAGCCGAGGAGTTCGAGAAACGGACGCACGAGCATCTCCTTGGTGTTCGCCTCGCCCATCTGTGGCGCGTTGTCGGCTATGTTATTCGCCCTGTTGACGTACTCTCTCAAATCCTCTCTGTCCATCTGTTACCACGTTTGTGACGAAGCCATATTAATCGTACTCCGTCTTGCCTACGTCACACCTGTTCTGTGCCACCGCTGTCGCGTGGTCGGCGTGTAACGCGACCGGTCCGAGAGAGACGCGGCGCGCTTCCTCAAACGCCGTCTCGTCCTCGTCGGTGAAGTCGAGGTGGTCGGACAGGACGAACGTAGGCGAGTCGGGCGGTTCAGCGAGCGCCTCACCCTCCTCGTGCAGAACGACCGTCTCGCCATCCGTCTCTTCGAGAACCTCCGCCAGCGTCTTCTCGGCGACGTAGACCCCCGCTCGCGCCTCGACCTCGTAGTACGTCCTTTCGTCGAGTGCCGCGCGCACGACGCCCGCGATACTCCTCTCGTCGGGGTTTAGTCCGCGCACCTCGTCGCCGACGAAACGTACCGTCACGTCGCGTTCGCCGCGTATCACCACGTGCGCCGTCGTATCCCCGCGGACGCCGTGCGACGTGAGAAGCGCGGCGTTGACGAACCGGCAGAGGAGGTCAAGGCGTCCGGCTTCCGGTAGGCTGTTCAGCGAAAAGCCGGCGTCGGTCGGCGCTTCGTGCGCCACGAAGACGAAGTCACGCACCGTCGAACACCTCCACGGTCGCTTCTTCCGCCGCCTCCTCGGCGAGTTCGAGAAGGTCGTCGGGTTCCGCGTCTCGTACCTCTTCGAGAGACGCCGAGGTTTCGGGATGCGACGGCGCGACCGCATGGCATCCGGTGTCTACCTTCGCGCTCTCGTACGTCCCTATTCTTCTCGCCTCCTTGACGACCTCGTGCTTGTCGAACGTCAGGAGCGGTCGATGAACGGGAACCGACACAGCGGCGTCGGTCGCACGGAGGTTACGCGAGGTCTGGCTCGACTTCTGACCCACGGCTTCGCCCGTTACGACGCCGACCGCGTCCGTCTCCTCGGCGACCCTCTCGGCGGCGCGGAGCATGAAACGCCTGTACGACAGCATACGGGTGTCACCGACCTCGTCGACGAGTCTTTCGACCGCTTCCTCGCCGTCGATATGCCACAGGCGGAGTTCGTCGGGGACGTACCGCGCCAACGTCTCCGCCGTCTCGTAGGCGCGCGCGACGTGCGCGGGACCGCCGTACTCTCCGGCGTCGACGTAGACCACGGTCGCCGGACAGCCGCGGCGCATCGCCCGCCAAGCCGCTACGGGCGAGTCGATGCCTCCGCTTACGAGAGCGACGACATCCGCCTGTGTTCCGTACGGAAGACCGCCGAATCCGTCGTACTCGTCGGCGTAGACGTAGGCTGTCTCTCCTCTAACCTCGACGCCGAAGACCATGTCGGGGTTATCGAGGTCGACAGGAGCGCCGACGGCTTCGACGACCGCCGCACCCGCCTCGCGCTCGATATCGACGCTCGTGAACGGATGTGCGTCCGCGTCGCCTGCCCGACGTGCGTCGACCGCGAAGCTACCCCTGTCGTACTCCTGTCGTGCGAGTTCAGCGACCGACTCGGCGACCGTCTCGGGCGTGCCGTCGACGACGGCACAGGGACTCGCTGACGAGACGCCGAAGGTCTCCGCCGCCGCTTCTGCCGTTTCGTCCGCATCGTCGGCTTCGCCCTCGGCGACTATCCGCGACCACTCGCGCTCCACGGTCGCGTTGACGCCGCGTTTCTCGATAGAGCGCTCGACGTTACGGCGCAGAATCTCCTCCATCCGTTGACGGACCTTTGAACTCTTGACGCCTATCTCGCCGTAACGGACGAGGACCGTGTCGGTTTCCACGTCTTTCGTATCTTCCTACGTCTATTACGCGTTGCGGTCCTCTACGGAACTCGTAACGTCTTTACGCCGCCCTCGCGTACCTTGTTCGATGACAGCCCTCGACTCGCGGGTCGCCGTCCCCTCGGAGGATGACCTCGCGCGTCTCCTCCAGATAGGAGTCGTCATAGAGGAGTACGCCGAGGAGAAAAGCGCCCGACTCCTCTCCGACGAGGTCGACGACGCTGAGGTCCGTGAGACGCTCGAAGAGGCGTTGGACGAGAGCGACGAACACCGCCGTCGTCTCCTTTCTCTCGTCCGCGAGATGGGCGACGACATCGACGAGTCACACGTCGAGGAGCGCGTCCGTGAAGCCATCGAAGCGACGGTTCCGTCGCCCGTTGGACCCGACGACGCGTTACGCCACCAGCTAGACAGCGAACGACTCGCGGGCGAGTACTACGACAGCCTGATTAACGCCTGCCGCGCGTCGGAGAGCATAGACGAAGAGACACTCGAAACCGTCGTCGAGACTCTGGAGGAGATACGTGACGACGAGTTCGAGGACGCCGAGAAGATAGAGACAGCACTCAACCAAGAATGACTGAAGTAACTACCACCGAGAGTACGGAGATGTACCTGAAGGAGATATACCTGCTGTCGCGTGAAGGAGAGGCGGCGAAGACCGGAAGCATCGCCGAACGTCTCGGCGTCTCTCCGCCGAGTGTCACCGAGAAGCTCTCGAACCTCGAAGACGCCGGACTCGTTGAGTACGAGAAGTACAAGGGGGCTACACTTACCTCCGAGGGCGAGGAAACGGCGAAGGGAATCCTGCGGAAGCACTGTCTCATAGAGCGTTTCCTCGTCAAGTTCCTCGATGTGGAGGAAGGCTTTCACGAGGAGGCGTGCCGTATCGAACACGTCATGAGCGACGACGTTGCGGAACAGCTAGGCGATGTGGTTGAGCAGAAGCCCGACTGCCCGTCGTGTTACGACGCTTCGAAGGGTCACTGCAAGGCGCTGTTCACGAGTTAGGGAACAGGAGAGGCTTCAGTATGCTGTACAGTATAGCGCCCGCTCCGAGCGCGGCGAGGATGACAAAGACCCAGACGAATACGCCGTCGAACTCCATGCCTACGAGACGGACCACGAACTAATAGAAATTATGGTAGACGAGATAGAGACGACGTACCACGAAACTGACGACGAACGCGTACTCGAACTCCGCCGCGGCGACAGACGTGTCACGGTATCGGTCACCAAGAACGGATACGGTATGCTCATCGTCGCCGACGAGACGGGCGAACTCGAACGTTACTACGGCTTCGACATGGCACTCGACCACGCCGCCGAGGTTCTCGGGGTTGCACCGACCGAAATCGACGTTCCCGATGAGGCTGACGGAATGGGTATGTAGACAGACGTTTGTCCAGATAAACCACCTTTCGGCGTACAAACTCTTTTTGTCACGTATATTACCGAAGAACGAGATAGTAAAACGGAAGTAGGCTTGGTAATCACTAACACACGAACTCCAAGAATGAGAACACCAGTCACCGTAAACGAGGAGGACTTAGACGAAACCTTCGCCTCGGCGCACGAACGTGTCAGGCGGAAGGCGAAAACGGGAACCGTAGAGACGCCTGATGACACCGTCGCGGGAGCCGTCTTCCTTGACGGCGTTGCCGTCTACGCCCGTTACGGGAACGAGTCGGGCGTTGAGGCGCTCGAAGCCCTGTCGTCGCGCCCCGATGTAGGCGTCCGTCTCGAACCGTCGAAGCCCGAGAACGTCAGGATGTTCAGGACATACCTCCGTTACATTGGCGACGACGCCATCCTCAACGCCGAACCGCTCGATGTCTCCTCCGTCGAGACGCAGGTCGTCGAGGGCGTCCGCGTCGGCGGAGTCAGAAACGTCGGCGCTGGTTCATGGCGCGGTGAGACGAACACCGAGGCTAAGACCTTCTTCCCGTCGGGCGTCCGTACGGTTGCCGTCCCCGACCTCGTCGCTCTGGAGCGGTACGTCTCCGCCGAAGACCTCTCGGGATACGCCGCGGGCGACGGACGTGTCGTTACCTTCCGCAACGGCGAGTTCGTCGATGCCGACTCTGTCGACCTCGCCGCTCCCGTCAGGACCGATGTTGGCTTAGGAGGTGGGTGGGTCGTCGTCGACTCCGACGCCGAAACATCTGAGGAGGACGACGAAGGATTCCTAAGCCGTATCTTCTGAACCCACGAAAACCGGCGTAGAGTTTTTGTATCCTCCATCCGACTTACTTCCATGTCGAAGACACAGGAGTACCGGATAGAGTTCGAGGGCGAGCAGACTGAGGAGGTTGCACGTGCCATAAAGGACGGAATCTCCGTCCGTCTCGAAGGGGAACACGCCGACGAGGTCGTTGTCGAGGTGGGAGAGGTCGTCTCTAACCGTGTCGCGGAAGCCGGACTCTCCGACGACGTTGTGACCGACGTGGGCGACGTAGTCTCCGAACGTATCGTTGAGGACGACCTCTCTGACGTTATCGTAGACGACGTAGGCGACACCATCGCCCGCCGCGTCGCTGAGGACGGTCTTTCCGACGAGGTTATGCGTGACGTAGCCGACCTCATCGCCTACCGTGCTGAGGCGAGCGGTCTCTCGGACGTAATCGTCGACAACGCCGGCGACACTATCGCTGTCCGCGTTAAGGACGAGGACCTATCCGACGAACTCGTCATCGATATCGCCGACGTTATAGTCAAGAACCTTACCCAGGAGGACTTCGCCGAGGACGTTATGCAGGACGTGGGCGACGAAATCGTCAAACGCCTACAGGGTGACGACGCCGACGAACTCGTCCACGAGGTGGCACAGGTCGTCCTCCGTCACCTTCCAGGTGTCCGTCATCTTCCGGTCAAGAAGGTCGTCACCAAGATAGTCGACCGTCTCCTCGGAAGACGTGCCGATATGGTCGTCGCCGACGTGGGCGACATAATCGTTGAGAAGATGTCTCAGGAGGGGCGTGCCGACGAAATCGTGGGTGAGACGCTCGATATCGCCGCCGCAAAGATAATTGAGGAGGACCTTTCCGACCCCCTCGTCGACGATACCCTCGACGCCTCCACCGACCGTATTGTGGAAGCCGACGCCTCCGACGCCATGGTGGACGACGTTCTCGGGGACGCCGTCGAGGACCTTGCCGAGGGCGGAGAGGGTGACGCCGTCGTCGAAGGTACGCTCGACACAGCGACCGACCGTTTCGTCGAGGAGGACAGCACGGACGCCCTCGTTGACGACGTACTGACAGCGGCGATAGAAGAACTCGTTGCGAACGGCGACACCGACGCCCTCGTACATGATACCGTGGACTCCGCGGCGACCCGTCTCGCGGAGGGCGGACAGTCCGACGCCCTCGTGGACGAGGCTCTCGAAGAAGCGTTACGGGTACTGTTACGCGAAAAGATGGTGGACGAAATAGTCGACGATGTCGCCGACGAGTACTCGGCTACACCTTGAACGACTCGCCGCATCCGCAGGTCGATTCGGCGTTCGGATTCGTGATGTCGAACCCCGTACTCTGTAACGACTCTACGTAGTCAACCTCGCTTCCGCTCAGGTACTCGGCAGAGTGTTCGTCTACGATGAAACGGACACCCTTGTCCTCGACGACGATGTCGTCGTCTCCTATCTCGTCGTCGAACTGCATTCCGTACGAGTAGCCCGAGCATCCGCCCTGTTGGACGTAGATTCTGACGCCGTATCCTTCGAGGTCTTTCTCCTCTATTATCTCGTCGGCTTTACGCGCCGCCTTGTCGGTCACGGTTAAGATTTCTGCGTCTTCAGATTGAGCCATACCCGCGATAAGGGCGTCGGCGGCATAAAACTGACGTTGACGCCAGATACTTGTCGCCGCGCCGCGTATCCCCGTCGTGGAGTCCGAAACCGCGTACGTCGCCGTCGCGCCGGCGCGCTCAACCGAGGAGTACGACCCTGAGGCGATGGGTGTCGCGGTCGTAGCCGTCCTGTACGACGGTACCGTCTACTACTTCGAACGCGACGACCTGCCGCGCCTGTTCGACCTTCTCAGCCGCGCCGACCGTATCGTCGGCGTCAACGACTACGTCGTCGAAGCCCTCGCGCCGTACGGCGACTTCCCGCGGTCGTCGTTCGTCGGCGTCCAGACACGTATCTCGGACGCCCTCGGTGAACGCGTTTCTCTCAACAACGCCGCCCGCGCCACCCTCGGACGTGAACGTGACGACCCGCGCCGCCTCCCGCTCGAATGGCAGGAGGGGCGCGAGAAGACCGTAAAGCGCTCGCTCCGGAAGGACCTGCAGGTAATCCGCGACCTTGACGAAGCGGTCCGTGGCGGCGAGGTGCGCGTCACCCATCCGCGTACGATGGAGGAAACGGTCGTCGAAACCTGATTCGTTGTTTATTCTTCTGCCGTCTCGCGTCGCCGTTGCGTCTCCTCGGGTTCGATAGGCTGACTCAGGTAGTTTATCGGCGACAGGCCCCCCGACAGTAGCGCCGCGGCTATCAGTAACGCCGCCGACAGCACGGTAAAGTCGTTGTTCGGATAGCCCGCAAGGCTCGCCCCGAAGTCAACGACGAATACCGTGAAGAAGAACGATACTATTGCCAGCACTATCATCACCACGAAGGCGACGATGCCGCTAATCAGTCCTACGAGTGCATCTGTTACTTCTCCCATTGTATCACCGTTCGTACGTTATCGCCGAACAACTAATGTCTTGGGAACAGCTAAATTTACTCTCCCTTCTCCGAAACTACATGTAAGCGCGGTCCTCGGCGACGCGCCTCCTCGACTCGTCCTCTATCTTCCGCATCCTTTCGGCGAGCTGTTCGTACTGTTCCCGTATCTCGCGCGCGTAGCCCCTGAGTTCCGAGGTGTCCACGTCGACGCCGTACACCGTCTTGAACGCCTCTACCAGCCGGACTGCGGCGTCAACGTCCTGCATCGGCGGATGTGCGGGTGTCAGGAGCGCGCCAACCGAAAGCGACGTATCGATTCCGTGCGCGACGACCTCGGCATGTACGCCTTCAAGGAAGCCGCCGCCCATCGGCTCCAGATGTCCGTCGACACGCTCCCGATAGTCGTCGGTTGCCACGTAGTAAACATCGTGCTGGTCGTGGCTGTGTGGTCCGACGAGTCCGGTTAGGACGACCACCTCGTCGACTCCGTTTGCCGTCGTCCAGTCTATGACAGCGTCGCCGAACGACTTCGCCGCGTCAAGCGGTATGAACAGTTCGCCTGCGAGGACCGTGAAGTCGACCTCCTCGGAAGAGAAGAAACGGGTGTGGTGGCGCGGTCTTCCGTCCTCGAATGGCGTTATTGACGGCAGGTCCTCGGTCGTGATACAGCCCGTCTTTTCGAGTTCGAGACGGTCTACGAGGTAGTCGACCGCCGTCAGACCCGCGAGACCGAACTCCGACATACCGACTACGAGCGTCTTCGACGCTTCTCCTTCGTGTTCTACCGTGAACTCTGCGTTCTCAACGTTCATACTCCTCAGACGGACGCCTCCGTCTTCAACCTTCGGCGTTAATAGGCTCCGGAACCTACGACGCGTATGCGCAACCTAATTGTAGGATGTGGATTCGTTGGAAAACGTCTCGCCCGTCTCTTGGTCGATGACGGCGAGGAGGTCGTCGCTGTCACACGCTCAGGCGTCGATGTCGAAGGTGTCGAGTCGGTCGAGACAGACGTAACTGAGACCGACCATCTACCGGACGCCGACCGTGTCTTCTACCTCGTTAGCGCCGGAGGACGTGACGCTGACTCCTACCGTACCGCCTACGTCGAAGGTCTACGTAACACGGTCGAACTTACCGACGCGCCCGTCGTCTACTCGTCCTCGACAGGCGTCTACGAGACCGACGACGGCTCTTGGGTCGACGAGGAGACGCCGATAGAGCCGACTACGGAGAGGACGCGTCTTCTTCTCCGCGCCGAGGAGATAGCGCGCGAACACGGAACCGCCGTACGTTTTGGCGGTCTGTACGGCGAGGGACGTGTCGGCATCGACCGTTACCTCGGCGACGCCACCGTCAAGGCTGGCTACCTCAACCTGATACGCGGCGTCGACGCGGCGTCGGCGCTTCTCGCCGCCTACCGCGGAGACGACGACCTGTACGTCGCCGTAGACGACGAACCCGTCCATAGACACGACTTAGCGCGGTGGATGTCGGAGGAGACGGGACGAGAACACGGAGAACTTGACGACGAGACGCGGTCACCGAACAAACGGTGTTCGAACGAGCGTCTCCGCTCTACGGGATGGACGCCTACGTACCCGACCTACCGCGAGGGATACGCGCCGCTTCTCTGACTACTGGAACGTCTTCTCGGGACCGCTTGAGGTCTCGTCAACCTTCTCCTTATCGACCTCCTCCGCCATCTTCTCGTACCTCTCTATGTCCTCATCGTCGAGCGACGCGCCTACCTCGTCGAGTGCATCGTCGAAGTCCTCGGCGGTCACGAGGACGTTTCCGACAGCCTCCTCTATCTCGTCGGGTTCGACGCTACCGATGAAGTCACGCATCGCGTTCATGCTTGCGGTACGCGTGAGGGCTTCGAGGTCGCTTCCCGTGTATCCCTCGGTCCGTGACGCGATACGGTTGAGGTCGACGCCGTCGGCGAGAGGCATACCGCGCGTATGGATTTCGAGTATCTCGCGGCGCGCCTCCTCGTCGGGAACCGGAACCTCAACGAGCGAGTCGAGGCGTCCGGGACGTAGGAGTGCCTTGTCGATACGGTCGGGGCGGTTGGTCGCCGCGATGACCTTGACGTTCTTCAGCTCCTCGATACCGTCGAGTTCGGTCAGGAGCTGTGAGACGACGCGTTCGGTCACCTGCGTGTCCATCGAGCCGCCGCGTTCGGGTGCGATAGCGTCTATCTCGTCGAAGAAGATGACCGTCGGGGCGTTCTGCCGCGCCTTCTTGAAGACCTCGCGGACGCCCTTTTCGCTCTCTCCGACATACTTGTTGAGAAGCTCGGGTCCTTTGACGCTGATGAAGTTGGAGTCGCTCGCGTTGGCGACCGCCTTCGCCAGAAGCGTCTTACCCGTACCGGGCGGTCCGTACATCAGTATGCCCTTGGGCGGTTGGGTGTCGAGCGCATCGAAGACCTCGGGGTAGTCAAGGGGCCATTCGACCGCCTCGACGAGGTCCTGTTTGACATCTTCGAGTCCGCCTACGTCGTCGTAGGTAACGTCGGGGACCTCGACGAAGACCTCGCGCATAGCGCTCGGCTCTACCGCGCCCATCGCGTTCTCGAAGTCCTGCACGGTGACACGGAGGTCTTCGAGTACCTCGGCGGGTATCTCCTCCTCGTCTATATCGATACGCGGACGGACGCGCCGGAGAGCCGACATCGCCGCCTCCTTGGTGAGCGACGCTATATCCGCGCCGACGAATCCGTAGGTCTGGTCGGCGAACTCGCCGAGGTCAACGTCTTCGGCGAGCGGCATGCTACGTGAATGTATCTGGAGGATTTCGAGCCTTCCGTCGCGGTCGGGGACCCCAACCTCGATTTCGCGGTCGAACCTGCCGCCGCGCCTGAGCGCGTTGTCGACGGCGTCGACGCGGTTGGTCGCGGCGATTACGATTACGTCGCCGCGTGCCTCCAGACCGTCCATCAGCGACAGAAGCTGTGCGACGACGCGGCGTTCGACTTCGCCGCTAACCTCCTCACGCTTGGGCGCGATGGAGTCGAGTTCGTCGATGAAGATGATGGCGGGGGCGTTCTCCTCCGCCTCCTCGAAGACCTCGCGTAGCTGTTCCTCGCTCTCGCCGTAGTACTTCGACATTATCTCGGGACCGGAGACGGTCTCGAAATGCGCATCGACCTCGTTGGCGACCGCCTTCGCTATCATCGTCTTGCCCGTACCGGGCGGTCCGTGGAGAAGAACGCCCTTCGGAGGCTCGATACCGAGCTGTTCGAAAAGCTCGGGATGGCGGAGCGGAAGTTCTATCATCTCCCGCACTTGTTCGAGTTCGTTCTGCAGACCTCCGATGTCCTCGTAGGTAACGTCCGGAACGTCGCCCTTCTCGCCGCGTATGTCGTCCTCAGTAACCGGCTCGTTGTCCCAGTTCACGTCGGTCCCTTCGCCGATTACGACGGTTCCCGAAGGTCTTGTGGAGGTGACCGCAAAGACGAGCGGCGTGTTGAGAAGACCGACCTTCATCCGCTGTCCCTTGGTGACGGCGCGTCCTTCGAGGTTCTCCTTGAGAAGTCTCTCCATGTAGGACTGACTGCCGCGTATACGGACGTTCTGCGTCGGCGCGACGGTGACGCTTTCGGCTTCCGAAGCGTCGACCTTAGAGACGGTAACGTTGTCGTCGATGCCTACTCCGGCGCTCGACCGCGTCTCTCCGTCTATACGGACGACCCCCTTGCCCGTGTCCTGCGAGTATCCGGGCCATACCTTGGCGACCGTCCTACGCTCCCCTTCTATCTCGACTACGTCTCCCGAGACGACGCCAAGTTCACGCATAGCGTCTTTGTCTACACGTGCGATACCCCTTCCGGCGTCGTCCGGCTTGACGCCTCCTACCTTTAGCTCTATTGACATAGGTTAACTAAGGGTAAGTGCGGGTTAGTAATAAGCCTTTCGCCAAATCTCCCTGCTACTGAATGACTACGGCGTCTACTAACGTAGCTTCTCCTGTATCAGATGACTGCTGAATACCCATACGACGTAGAGACTGAACGCCGAGCCGTACAGAAGAAGGTTTATGATACCGTCGGAGATGCTCAGTCCGGACGGACTACCCATGTACCCAACGGCTATCATGAGGACAGCGAAGTACGTCAGCGCGACTGCTCCTCCTATGAGAACGCCGAGAATTGCAGGGGGATGGAGATGGAATGCTTCAGGCTCCGACCCGTCCTTGCGCGTCGTCGTTGTCTCCATCTCGTGTCGGTTGTCCCCTCGGTGAGCCATCTTTCAGGGGATTCTGGCTATTCAAATATAAATCTATCCCTGCCGCGGTAGTTCGGAGGCTTTCAGACGACCGCAATCCATTTGTCCTTCGCACACCATCGGCGTCCAATGCCCGTTCATCCTGACCAGTCCGTGTCCGTCTTAGTCGACACGCAGAACATGTACCACGCCGCCCAGAACCTTTACTCCGACAACCTCGACTACTCCTCCGTCCTCGAAGAAGCTTCGCGGGAGCGCCGTCTGCGCCGCGCTCTCGCCTACGTCGTCCGTACCGAAGCCGACGAGGAGGAGTCGTTCTTCGACGCCCTGACCCGTATCGGATTCGAGACGAAGGTCAAGGAGATGAAGGAGTACCCCGACGGCACCCGTAAGGCAAACTGGGACATGGGAATCGCTATCGACGCTATCACGTTCGCGCCCCATCTCGACGCCATGGTCCTCTGTACCGGAGACGGCGACTTCACGCGTCTCGTTCACCATGTCCGCGAAAAGGGTGTCCGCGTCGAAGTGATGGGCTTCGGAAGCAGTACGTCAAGCGAGCTAATCGACGCCGCCGACGAGTTCCTCGATATGTCGGAGGAGCCTGACAGGTTCGTCCTCGGACGCTAGCTGTCTTCGAGTTCGTAATCCCAGTCTCGGTAGCCGCCTTCGAGGTTTGCTATCTTCCCGTCAAAACCTTCGTACGACTCGATGAGACGTGCCGCCTGCTTCGAACTCTGCCCTATCGGGCACGCGACGACGATGTCATCTGACCACTCGTACTCGTCGATACTCTCCGTCAGTTCGCCAAACGGGACGTTCTCCGCCCCTGGAATACGACCCTCCTCGAAGCTCTCGGGGTTACGTATGTCGATTATCTGAGGCGCGTCGCCGTTGTCTATCCTCTGCTTGAGGTCTTTCGGCTCTATGTCGTCTACCATTTGATGGAGATAGAGTAGCCGACGGCATACTGTTTACGGATGCGGCACGTCTTGCCTACAGAACAACGCCGAAGGAACCGCTCTCCATGAAAGCCGTCTCGTATCCCTCGTGGCGCGCAACCTGCGGCGGGGTCTCGACGTTAACGGTGACCTCGTCTCCTTCCTCGGCGTCGACGAAGCCCCCGTAGTGGTGTCCTATCTCGGGGTGGACCGCCTCCCCCAGAACAGCTTCGTCGCCGTCCTTCTCCGCCGACAGGCTGATGTACGGAACCAAGAACCCGTTGTACGGCGTCCACGCTTTGACAGCGAGGTAGGCGTCTCCGTCGAGTTCGTGGAGCGAGATGTCGTAACGCAGGTCGCCGACCTCACCGTCTTCGTCGGGGCTGTCGTCTTGGAACATCGGCATATGCGCGTGGTCGTGTTCGTGGACCTCCTCGTGCATTTCCTCCATGTCTTCGTCTATCTCCATCTCCGCCGCAGTATCGTGGTCACCGTGGTCGCCGTGGTCCATCGGTTCGACAGCGCGACGCTCTCCGACGCCGTCGGTGAAGACCTCGTAGTAGATTAGGTCTCGCCGTGCCTCCGAGTACTCGAACTCGAAAGTCGTCTCGACGGTGTCCTCGAAACGCCCTTCGAAGCCACCGCGGCGCTCGAAGGCGTCTGGTGAGACGGTAACCTCGACCTCATACACGCCGTCACCTCCGATATCCATGTTGTCGCCGTGGTGGAAACCCATCTCCTGAGACACCATCGTCCAGAGGTTGCTCTCCGAAGTTTCGTCGCCGTCTTCGTAGAATGTCGCCGTCACCGAAGCAGGCACGAACGTCCCCGTGTCGCCGTCCCAGACCGACGCCATTAGATGTATGTCGTCGACGCCGCCGCGTATCTCGACCTTCTGGACGCTGTCGCGTCCCTCCATGGTCCAGAACCGGTGCGGGTACGAGTAAGCGAGACCTACCGTGTAGTCCTCGACCGTCTGTGTCCCTATCATCTCCATACCCTCGGTGTGTGTCGGGAAGTAGACGGCGTCAGGGCGGTTTTCGTGAACGGGCGGCGGATTCTCGGGGTCTTCCTCGTCCCCTCCGTTTTCCGTTTCGTCGCCGTCCCCCTCGCCGGCGTCGTCGAGGCATCCGGCGACGCCCACGCCGCTGACCACCCCTGTTGCGCCGATGCCTCGGACGAACTCTCTGCGTTTCATACGCGAGAGAAGGTCTTTCAGCTTTATTAGCTTTTCAGGTACGAACTTCGAAACCGGAAACTGTTGCGGTAAACCAAACCGATTTATCCTGAGAGGACGAATTACGTGGTATGAACGACCTTTCGAGACGCGACTTCTTCAAAGCGGCTGTCGCCATCGGCGGCACGAGCGCCTTAGCCGCGTGTCTCGACAGACAGGATGCCGACGTTCCGCAGGGCGGCGGCGAGGTGCCCGACAGACAGCACGCGTGGAACGAGGTTCTTCGTAGGGACGACCACGGCAATATACTCGCGCCTCGGCACCACGTTCTGCTTTTCCTTGACTACGACGGTGACGATATCGACGCCGACCGCGAGGTTACGGACGACGCATTCGGGTCGCTCGAACGCGCTTACGAATGGAGCCACGAAGGTCTTCTGTTCACCGTCGGATACTCTCCCTACTACTTCGACCGTTTCGACGAGCCGCTAGACGCAGAACTACCCGAACCCGAACCGATGGCGTCATTCGAGAATCCCGACTTAGACGACGGCGACGCTATCGTACATCTCGCAAGCGACCATCCGAGCGCCGTCTTGGGGGCAGAGGAGGCGCTTCTCGGCGAACGCGACGAGGCGAACGGCGTCGGGATAGATGCCGACCTGACCGGCGTGTTCGAGGAGGTCGACCGCCGGACTGGCTTCGTCGGCGAAGGACTCCCTGCCGAACACCAAGATGTCGGTGGTGTCCCCGACTCCGAACCTGTTCCCGAGGACTCGCCGCTCTACATGGGGTTCAAGTCCGGGTTCTCCGAGAGCCAAGCGACCGAGGACGGCGTCACGCTCGGCGATAACGCCGGCGGATTCGCGGGCGGGACAACTCAGCATGTCTCGCATCTCCATCTCGACCTAGAGCAGTGGTACGAACAGGACTCGCGCTACCAACGCGTCTCCAAGATGTTCTGCCCTGCACACGCCGACGAGGAACGCGTCGAAGGCGTCGGCGAAAACCTCGGTTCAGCGTCCGGCGTCCATGACTGTCCCGAAGCCGAGGAGAACGCGCGAACGCACGGGACCGTCGGACACGCACAGAAGGCGGAGAGGGCACGCGAGAACGGACGCCCGCCTCTACTCCGACGCGACTTCGACTCGACCGACGGAGGGCGTGCAGGCATACATTTCGTCTCGTTACAGGACGGAATAGAGGAGTTCGTCAATGTACGTGAGGCTATGAACGCTGACGACGTTGTCGAGGAGTCGGCGGTGGGCAACAGGAACAACAACGGCATCCTCCAGTATATTACGGCACAGAGCCGCGGCAACTATCTCGTTCCGCCGCGTGAACTCCGCGCGTTACCTCCTGCCTCGCCGTGAGACGCGTATTCGTAGTCCTCGTCTTCGTCGCCGCTCTTGTTCTCGTATCTGCGCCGGCGTCGGGAGTTGAATGCGGATTTGAGAATCCGGAGTGGAGAGGAGGGTTTGACGCAGGAGCGCTCGGGGCGGAGGTAGAGCCGGACCCGGTATGCGCGCCGGACGACCCGCGCGTAGTGGGCGTCTCGGTTCTTGGAGCCAACAACGCCCCTGACAGTCTAATGGTCGAAACTTCGCTGTCGTCGAGAGCAGTCGGTAAGTCCGACGA
>JAQZCZ010000108.1 GCA_028751095.1 Euryarchaeota archaeon Ods01
CTTCTACGGCAAGGAGTACGATGAGGACGCCGGTGTGGTGCGGTACAAGCTCGCCTCCGAGGACCCGTTGGGGGACGGAGAAAACCGGTTCTTTGGACGGCAGATACACGAGGCGATACACGAGTTCGTCAACAAGGTCAAGAGCGGTTCGCGCCGACTCGGACCCGAGAAACGTATCAAGCTACTCCTTGGACCCGTCGGGAGCGGTAAGTCGGACTTCGACAGACAGGTGCGGCGGTACTTCGAGGACTACACGGCGCGTGACGAGGGGCGTATGTACACCTTCCGGTGGACAAATCTGTGCGACGTAATCGATGACCAAGACCCGATGGACGACACGGTGCGGTCGCCGATGAACCAAGACCCTCTCGTCCTTCTGCCCCTCTCGGAGCGTCGCGGGGTCATAGAGGACCTGAACGCCGAACTCGACGCGCCGTACACGCTCCGGAACGACCAGTCTCTCGACCCCGAGAGCGAGTTCTACATGGACGCCCTCCTTGCTCATTACGACGACGACCTCGAAGACGTACTCGAAAACCACGTCGAGGTTATTCGGCTCGTCGCCGACGAGAACAAGAGGCAGGCTATCGAGACGTTTGAGCCTAAGGACAAGAAGAACCAAGACGAGACTGAGCTGACGGGCGAGGTTGACTACTCGAAGATAGCTGTCTACGGAGAAAGCGACCCGCGCGCCTTCGACTACTCGGGCGCTTTCTGCAACGCCAACCGCGGGGTCTTCAGCGGCGAGGAACTTCTGAAGCTCCAGCGCGAGTTCCTGTACGACTTCCTACACGCGACACAGGAACAGACGATAAAGCCGAAGAACAACCCGCGTATCGATATCGACCAGGTTATCGTCGGACGTACCAATATGCCCGAGTACCTCGACAAGAAGCACGACGAGAAGATGGAGGCGTTCAACGACAGGACGAAACGCGTTGACTTCCCTTACGTACTCGAATACGAGGAGGAGGCGCGTATCTACCGGAAGCTACTCGAAAACGCCGACCTTCCCGACATGAGCATCGAGCCGCATACGCTCGAAATGGCGGGGCTTTTCGCCGTCCTGACCCGCGTTGAGGAGCCGGACGACGAGACGGTTAGCGTGGTCCAGAAGGCTAAGGCGTACAACGGCGAGGAGGAGGACGACGTTGACGTACAGAAGCTACACGAGGAAGCCGAAGCGAGCGCCGAGGTTGGCGAGGGAATGCGTGGCATCTCGCCGCGGTTCGTCGGCGACGAAATCGCCGAGGCGGTCATGGATTCGACCCACCGCGAACGCGGCTTCCTCAACCCGTTGACGCTGTTCAGCTACTTCGAGGACAACCTCGAAAGCCACGCCAGCATAGACGAGGAGATGTACGAGACCTACCACCGGTACCTCGAAGCCGTGCGTGAGGAGTACAAGGAGCGCGCAATCGACGACGTGCGCCATGCGCTCGCCTACGACCTCGACGAGATACAGGCGCAGGGCGAGAAGTATATGGACCACGTCATGGCGTACATCAACGACAACACCGTCGAGGACGAGATTACGGGTCGGCAACAGGAACCCGACGAGGCGTTCATGCGCGCGGTTGAGGAGCAGTTGAACATACCGAACGACCGTAAGGACGACTTCCGTCAGGAGGTCTCGAACTGGGTTTCGCGGCGCGCCCGCGAAGGAGAGGCGTTCAAGCCACAGGACAACGAACGTCTGCGCCGCGCACTCGAACGGAAGATGTGGGAGGACAAGAAGCACAATATCAACTTCAGCGCCCTCGTTTCAAGCGGCGAAACCGACGACGAGGCAAAGAGCGCGTGGGTCGAGTCGTTGACACAGCGCGGATACTCGCGCGAAGGAGCAAAGGAGGTGTTGGAGTTCGCGGGCGCTGAGGTCGCGCGTTCAGAGATGGAGGAAGAGTAGTGAGCGACGGAAGCCGGTACGTAGAAAGCTCCGACGACGCCCTCCGTGACGCCTACGAGGAGCCTATACCGCTCGCCGAGTACGTCGACCGTCTGTTCGAGGAGCCACGTATAGCGTCTCATTCGGCGAAGTATCTCCTCGAAGCAGTCGAGTCGTACGGGACGCGCACCGTCGTCGAGGAGGGCGAGGAGAAGGAACGTTACCGTTTCTTCGACGACCCCGCGAACGGAGGGGAACACGCCGTACTCGGCAACACCGAGGTCCTCAACGGCTTCGTCGATACCGTACGGAGTATCGCGTCGGGACGCGGGAAGGAGGAGAAGATAGTCTGGATAGAGGGTCCGACGGCGACCGGAAAGAGCGAGTTCAAGCGGTGTCTCGTCAACGGCTTACGCGAGTACTCGAAGACAGAGGAAGGGAGACGTTACACCGTAGAGTGGAACGTCTCCAGCGTCTACGAATGGGGCGGGGAGAAGGACGAGAACTGGTACGAGAGTCCGACACAGTCGAATCCCCTTCTCGTCTTTCCGCGTGAGGTCCGCGAGGAGATAGTCAGGGAGGTCAACGAACGCTCGGACGACCATATAGACCTCCGTGTTGAGGGCGAACTCGACCCCTTCAGCCGCGAGGCGTACGAATACCTTGAACAGGAGTACAGACGGAAAGGCACGCGCGACCTGTTCAGCGCAGTCACCGACGAACGACATCTACGCGTAAAGAACTACGTCGTCGACCTCGGCAAGGGGGTCGGGGTGCTACATTCCGAGGACTCCGGACCGCCGAAACACAGACTCGTCGGGACGTGGATGGAAGGAATGCTTCAGAAGCTCGACTCGCGCGGACGCAAGAACCCGCAGGCGTTCTCGTACGACGGTGTGCTTTCGCAGGGCAACTCGCTCCTGACCGTCGTCGAGGACGCGGCACAGCACGCCGACCTTCTCCAGCAGTTGTTGAAC
>JAQZCZ010000066.1 GCA_028751095.1 Euryarchaeota archaeon Ods01
GGTCGTCGGGACGGTCCATGCGGTGACGCGCGGCGACGAGGCGTGGCTTGAAGGACTCCGCGTCCACGACGACTACCGGCGCGAAGGCGTCGGCTCGGCACTTCTTGACGCCGTTCTCGAACGTCTCGACGTACGCGTGGCACGCGGAATGGCGTTCGACGAAAACGACGCCGCCGTCGCCCTGCTCGAATCCGCCGGATTCGAACGCGTCGCTTCGGTCCGACACGCTCGCGGATTCGGCTTTCCGTACGGAACCACGCTCGAAGAGGCGAACTACGACGAGTCGCTTCAGGTCGTACGTGGCTCGGACGCATTCGCCGACTTCGGGGGTCTGTACGCGACGACCGACTGGCGGATGTGGTCCATGCCCGAGTCGGTCGATGACTACGACGGCGATATACTCGGATTCGCCGAGGACGACGATGTCCGCGGCGTGGCGCTCTGTGACGGCGTCCGCGTCAACGAAACGGGCGAGGAGAAACGGACCGAACTCGTCCTTGGCTTCGTCTCGGTCGAACCGCGTTACGCGAGCCAGTTTGCGCTTGACGTACGCGGCGAGGCACGCGAGCGTAACCTCAACGACTCCCTCGTCTTCCTGCCCGACGACCCCGAGGTCGTCGACTCGTTCGACCAAGCCGGATTCGACATCGAAAGACTCGACCACGTCTACGAGAAGGTGATAGAATGAACTCAGACGATAGATACGAACTCATTACTCGTAACGCCGAGGAGGTAGTGACCGACGAAGAGGTAGAGGAGATAGCCGACGATGTTGACGGGAAACGTGCGTACGTCGGCTACGAACCGAGCGGTGTCCTCCATATTGGACATATGCTGACGGCGAACAAGCTTATCGACCTGCAGGACGCCGGTATGGAGGTCGTCGTCCTCCTTGCCGATGTACACGCCTACCTCAACGAGAAGGGGAGTTTCGATGAGATACAGGAAACGGCGGAGACGATGAAGGAGCAGTTCGTGGCTTTCGGGCTAGACGAGGAGAAGACGGAGTTCGTACTCGGAAGCGAGTTCCAGATGGACGACGAATACACACTCGACGTACATTCGCTCGCCGTCCGTGTCACTCTCAACCGTGCGCGCCGTTCGATGAGCGAGGTTGCGCGCGAGGAGGAAAATCCGAAGGTCGGACAGATGTGGTATCCGTTGATGCAGGCGGTCGATATAGCGCGTCTCGACGTTGACCTTGCGGTCGGCGGAATCGACCAGCGGAAGATACATATGCTCGCCCGCGACCATCTTCCGGATATTGGCTACGACGCGCCAACGGCGTTACATACGCCTATTCTGACATCGCTCGAAGGCGGCGGCGATAAGATGTCGTCGAGCAAGGGCGACCCGATAGCGATGGACGACTCGCGCGAGGAAATCGAGGACAAGATACTCGGCGCGTACTGCCCGCCCCATCTCGAAGACAACCCCGTGGCGGAAATCTACCGGTACCACGTCTTCCCCCGTTTCGACCGCGTCGTCGTTGACCGTCCCGAGAAGTACGGCGGTGACCTTGAGTACGAGAGCTACGAGGCGTTCGCGGACGATATCGAGAGCGGCGAGCTACATCCACAGGACGCTAAGGAGGCGCTCGTCGGCTACGTCGATAAACTCGTTGAACCCGGGCGTCAGAAGCTCTGAGGGTCGGCGTCCGCCGAACCGAGCGCCCGCCGCAGGTATCCGTCGGCGAGTTCTTCGACAACCGGATTCTTGGTGTCGTACTTATCTCCGTCCACCTTTTCGACGGCGAGGACGCCCCACGTCGTGTTCGTCAGAAAGACGGCGTCGGCGTCTTCGAGCGAAACCGCGCCCGTCCGCGTCTCGTAGCCTTTCTCGCGCGCCAGTTCCAGCACGACCTCACGTGTCACCCCTTGGCGGACGCGTTTTTCGGGCGTATTGACCCCCCTTCCTTCGACGACGAAGACGTTGGAGACGGTGCCTGATGCGACCGCTCCGTCAGCCAGCATCAACGCCTCGTCCGCCTCCGGCGAAGCCTGTCCACGGGCGACGACGTTCGGGAGGTAGCACGTCGTCTTGTGTCGCGCCGGGACGCCGACGGGACGCGGCTCATTCGCCGTCTCGACGGTGGCGGGCGGATACCGGCGGCGTTCCAGAGGCTTTCCGTGTACGGCGACGGTCGGCGTCCCCTCAGTCGGCGCGAGAAGACCGTCGCGTTCGCCGCGTGTGACGGTAAAACGGACGTAGGCGTCGCCCACGAAACCGTCCGTGACAGCCTCGATACGTTCGGCGACCTCCGGTTCGTCGAACCGCGTATCTATCCGCGCGGCGTCGAGCGCGTCGTTGAGACGTTCGACGTGGCGACCAAGGAACGCAGGTTCGCCGTCGTAGCAGCGGAACGTCTCGAAGACGGCGTCGCCGTACAGGAAGCCGCGGTCGAGCGTCGAGATACGCACCTCGTCGGGCGTTCCGATACGCCGTTCGCCATCGCGTTCGACGAGGACGCGTGTTTGGTCGCCAAGGTCGTCTCGTCCCTCGTCTTTCATTCGTCGTCCTCGTTCATCTCGGCGACGACAGACTCGGGCGTTCCGCGCGTCTCGACAGGCTCGATACCCGCCTCACGTAACGCGTCCACGAGCGCCTCGCCGCCGCGGAAGTAGAGCTTGCCGTCGTCGAAGTACGTGAATACGGGGGATTCGGCGTAGAAGACGACCCGCGTCAGCGACGTCAGGCTCTCGACGACCCTTCCCGTCTCGTCTCCGCCGACGGTCTCCTCGAAGTATCCTGTCGCACCCTCGGGAACGACCGCCGCATCGCCCGCAACGCGTACCGCCTCGGCGAGTCCACGTATACGTATCTCCTCTACCTCAAACTCGTCCGCGACACGTTCGGCGACCTCACGCGCCGTCTCACCGTCCGCAGGCTGTACGATATAGCTGTCCATAAGCCGAGAATACGTCCCGTCCTCCTTAGCCGTGACGTTCCACGATGCGGACGAAGTTTTCGACCATCGCCTTTCCGTCGGGCGTCAGTATGCTCTCGGGATGGAACTGAACGCCGAAGACAGGGCGGTCGGGATGCCGGACGCCCATCACCTCGCCCGCGCCGCGTGCCGTGACTTCGAACGGTTCGGGAACCTCCTCGACGACGAGCGAATGGTAGCGTCCGACCTCTGCGGGCGACGGAACGCTTTCGAAGACGCCGCGACCGTCGTGTTCCACCGGAGACCGTTTTCCGTGTACGACCTCGTCGGCGTATCCGATGCTCCCGCCGAAGAACTCCGCAACCGCCTGATGTCCGAGGCAGACTCCGAGAACGGGTTCGTCGCGCTGGCGCAGGATGTCGTACATCACGGGAAACTCGTCGGGACGCCCCGGACCGGGTGAGAAGACGTAGCCGTCCGCGTCGGGCGGTTCGTCGAAACGTCCGACGACGACCTCGGCGAACTCCCCGACGTACTGCTCAAGATTGTACGAGAACGAGTCGTAGTTGTCGATGACGGCGATACGTGTCATCCTTCCTCCTCGACGGCGTTCAGTACGCCGCGCGCCTTATCGAGCGTCTCCTCGTACTCGCGCGACGGTTCGGAGTCGTGGACGACACCGCCGCCGACCTGTAGATGGTACGTCGCGCCGTCGCGCACCGCCGTCCGTATCAGTATATTGAACGTCGAGTCGCCGTCGAGCGTTACGCGTCCCATCGAACCCGTGTACGGTCCACGCTCCGTGGGTTCGAGTTCCTCGATTATGCCGAGGGTGCGGGGCTTGGGAGCGCCCGTCACCGTCCCACCGGGGAAGACTGCTCGGAGCGCATCAACGGCGTCGGTTCCGTCGCGCCGCTCCCCGGTCACGACGGATTCGAGATGGTAGACCTCGGAGTAGGGAACGACCTCGGCGAACTCCTTGACATCGACGGTGCCGTACCGCGATACCTTACCGAGGTCGTTCCGTGCGAGGTCAACGAGTATCGAATGTTCGGCGCGCTCCTTCTCGCTCGCGGTGAGTTCGTCACGCATACCTTCGTCGCGCGGACGCGTTCCTGCGATAGGACGCGTCGAAACCTCGTCGTCGCGGACGCGTACGAGTAACTCGGGGCTGGACGAGACGACCGACCAGCCGTCTCCGTCGAGGAATCCCATATACGGCGCGGGGTTCGTCTCACGGAGACGGGCGTACAGGGCGAGCGGCGAAGTGCCCGAGTCGAACGAGAGACGCTGGGAGATATTCGCCTGAAACGTCTCGCCCTCGCGGACGTACTCCCTGACGCGCCGGACCGCCTCCTCGTACCCGTCACGGTCGAAGTTGGCGCGCCGGTTGGTTGCGCGTACCTTTCCGTCCGTCGCGTCGCCGCCGTCCTCGATACGTTCGACGAAGGACTCAGCGCGCTCCTCGGGCGGCGCTTCCTCGGCGTCGTGTGCCACCGCCTCGACGACCGTCTCGTCCTCATGCAGGACAGCGACCGTGTCGTAGAAGCCGAACCATGCGTCGGGAACGTCGATATCGCGCTCGGTTGAGTCCGGCACTTCCTCGACCTCCTTGGCGACATCGTATCCGACGAACCCGTAGGCTCCCGTCTCTACGTCCTCGTCCGTCGACGGTAATCCGTTTAGCCAGTCGCGGAACCTTTCGAAGAAGCCGTCGTCGCCGCGGCTATGGACGAAGGTATCGGAGGGCGAGGCGGCGACCACCGTCTCGTCCCATCCGCGTTCGCCGTTTTCGAGAAGTACGTCGGCGTCGAGAGCGTCGAACGCGGCGACCGGAGGGACGGCTTCCGTGGACCGTCGTACGGTCTTCATCGGCGTGTCTTTGTCATCGGATGGGGTTAACTCCTTAGATTCCGAGCGTCATCCGGAGCGTGTTCCTCGTCCCGGGACCCAGACCGACGGCAAGGACGGCGACGAGGAGTATGTACGGGAGGCGTTCGAACTCCTCGAAGAACTTCTCGTCGAAGGCGTACAGTATGAGGAGAACGATACCCGCCTTGACGACTGCGAACGAGTAGGTCGTGCCGGTCGCCTGTATGATAGCGTCCACGATAGGCTGTTTCTCCCCGTATTCGAGGTATTCGACGCCGATTATCGTTGAGGCGGCGTCAAGGAAATGCCCCCAGAGGAGGACCGCTCCCATCAGACCCGTCGCCGCGTTTACCTCGGGTACAAGATGGTCAACGGGGAACCAGATGACGGCGAAGAAGACGGTCGCCATGACGACGACGACGGCGGGTATCCAGAGCGTGACCCCCGTTTCGGTCACTCCGAAGTAGACGAGGTAGGCGGCGACAGCGACGAAAGCCGCCGCGCCCGCACCGGCGACAACGGTCGCGTAGTCGTCTATACTGCCCTGTCGTTCGGCGTAGACAGCGGCGATGAAGACGGCGGCGGTGAATACGAACATCGTCATGTAGATGACGGGCGAGATGAAGAAGTAGGCGAGCGGGGCTTCGAGCGAACCTGTATCCTCGACAACGCGGAGCGCTCCGCCAAGGAAGCCGTAGGGGACGAGCGCGTAGAAAAAGCTCGTTGTGTCGCCGACCTCGAAACGGTCGAGGAGATGGACGGCACCTACGACGCCTAGAAGGAGGTAGTAGGCGTAGACGGCGGACGAGACGAGCGTGTATCCCGGTGTTGCGGTGACGCCGTTACGTGTAACGGGAGATGTCTGCGAATCAGCGACGACGGGTCCAAAGAAGTACTGCCAGAAGAACCGGTCATAGAACAGTTCAGGGCGGACGAGCGAGCCGACCGCGACGACGGCGACGGGTACGGCTACGGCGGCTAGCCAGAGCAGACGCGACCTTCGGTCTTCGAGCATACCGATGACTTTCCGCGCGACCGTCATTACGTTTACGAGTCCTTGCACGGCGTGACGGAAAGCATTAGGCGACGCGCCGCGTCTCTCCGACGTGACCGAGAACCGGTTCGGGAACGTCCGCTTCGACGGCGTCTGTACTGACACGAGCAACGCCGCGTACCCCGTTGATGCCGTTGTCTCTGCCGTCGAAGCTGATTTCGACCCTCCGCACGACGAAGCCGCGATACATCTCGCGCTGACACTTCTCCACCGTGGATACGTCGAACGCGTTGACGACGGACGTGGGAACGGTTTCGTCCTCTCCGAAGCCGCGCACGAACTCAGGGACAGCGGGAGACTCGTCGCCGAGGTCTGCGCCGCCGTCGAGCCACGCGTCCGCGACGGAGACGAGGGCGACGCGGCGGCTTTCGTCGGCTTCGTTGACGACGTTATTGAGACGGTAGCGGAAGACGTATGACGCGCGAGAGCCATCTACGTCTGAATGGCAGACGAGGTCGTAATCGTCGGCACGGCGCACGTATCTGAGAAGAGCGCCGTCGACGTACGTGACGCGATACGCGACGAGGAGCCGGATATCGTCGCTGTCGAACTCGACCCGCGGAGGTACGAGACGGTCAAGGAACAGGCGGACTCTACCTACGGCGGCGATATGGCGGCGGCAGTTGAGACGGCGGAGGAGCAAGGTATACCCGTCGTCCTAATCGACCGTGACCTCCGCGTGACTGTCAAACGTTTCTGGGAGGAGCTAAGCTTCTTCGAACGTCTCAAGACAGCGGGTGCGCTCCTCGCGGGCGTTCTCGGTATCGGAACTGTCGATGTCGAAGAGATAGACCGCGCGATAGAGGAGGACCGCGTCGACGGCTACATCGACCAACTACGCGAGTTCTCTTCGGGAGGAGCGCGCGTCATTATCGACGAACGCGACGCCTACATGGCTTCCCGACTCGACGAACTCGACGGAAAGGTCGTCGCCGTCGTAGGAGCGGGGCACGAGGAAGGATTACGTCAGTACCTCGAAGACCCCGACGAAATCCCCGACGTGCCAGGCGACGAGTACGTAGCCGCCGACGCCGACACGGATATCTACGAGAGTGACGACGAACTTCTCGTTCTCGTCGACGCGCCCGGATTCGAGAAAGACGACTTCGAAGTATCCCTAACCGGCAGAATACTGACCGTCAAGGCATCGGGACGGAACGACTTCCCCGCACGTTACAGGTTTGTCAACGAAAGACGCCCTGACGCTATCGAAACGGATGTCCGGCTTCCCGTAGGAGTCAACCCTGAGGGCTCTGAGGCGACGTACGAGGACGGCGTCCTGAAGGTCCGGCTACCCAAGACGTAGTCGCGTAGAAAGATTGAAGTGGGGTAGACTTACCCGAAACGCTTTTATAGAACCGAGGAACAACGAGAAACTGAGGTAGATCAAAATGGCACAACAGAACATGGGTAACCAGCCTGTACTGGTCCTCAGCGAAGACACCGAGAGAACCAGCGGGCGTGACGCCCAAAGCATGAATATAGCCGGCGGCAAGGCTGTCGCCGAGTCCGTGCGCACGACGCTCGGACCCAAGGGAATGGACAAGATGCTCGTCGGCGATATCGGCGACATCGTCATCACCAACGACGGCGTGACGATTCTCAACCAGATGGATGTCGAGCATCCCGCCGCGAAGATGATAGTCGAAGTCGCCGAGTCGCAGGAAGAGGAAGCCGGAGACGGCACGACGACCGCTGTCGTCATCGCGGGTGAACTCCTCAAGCGAGCCGAAGACCTTCTCGAACAGGACGTACACCCCACCGTAATCGCTTCGGGCTATCGCCGCGCCGCCGAGAAGGCACGCGAGACGCTCGAAGAGAACTCCGAGGACGTTAGCGCCGACGACACCGAGCGTCTCAGCCGTATCGCGCAGACAGCGATGACCGGAAAGGGCGCTGAGGAAGCCAAGGACACGCTCTCCGACCTCGTAGTTCGCGCCGTTCAGGCTGTCGCGGACGACGGTGAGGTCGACCTCGACAACATCAAGGTCGAGACGGTCGTCGGCGGAAGCGTCGACGAGAGCGAACTCATCGAGGGTATGATTATCGACAAGGACCGCGTTCACGCCAACATGCCCAAGCGCGTCGATGACGCCCGTATCGCCCTAATCGATACCGCAATCGAGATACAGGAAACGGAGACCGACACCGAGGTCAACGTCTCCTCGCCCGACGAACTCCAGTCCTTCCTTGACCAAGAGGAAGAGATGCTCCGCGAAATGGTCGACAACATCAAGGAGTCGGGTGCCAACGTCGTCTTCTGTCAGAAAGGCATCGACGACATGGCACAGCACTTCCTCGCTCAGGAAGGCATTCTCGCTGTCCGCCGCGCCAAGAAGAGCGACATGCAGAAGCTCGCGCGTGCGACCGGCGGAAACGTCGTCTCCAACATCGACGACATCACCGAAGACGACCTCGGAAACGCCGGAGGCGTCGAGGAACGTATCGTCAGCGGCGACGAGATGATATTCGTAGAGGACTGCGAGAACCCCAAGAGTGTCTCTCTCATCCTCCGCGGCGGCACCGAACACGTCGTCGACGAGGTCGAGCGCGCTATCGACGACGCTCTCGGCGTAGTCCGTGTGACGGTTCAGGACGGTCAGATACTCCCTGGTGGAGGCGCACCCGAAACCGAAGTCGCCCTCGAACTACGCGACTTCGCCGACGGCGTCGAAGGACGTGAACAGCTTGCCGTCGAGGCGTTCGCCGACGCACTCGAAATCATCCCGCGCACACTTGCCGAGAACGCGGGTCTCGACTCCATCGACTCGCTCGTCAGCCTCCGTAGCAAGCATGATGGCGGCGACACGCACGCCGGACTCAACGCCGAGACCGGCGACATCGAGAACATGACCGACAGCGGCGTAGTCGAGCCGCTCCGCGTCAAGACGCAGGCTATGTCGAGCGCCACCGACGCCGCGGTTATGATTCTCCGTATCGACGACGTTATCGCAGGCGGAGACATGGGCGGCGACGACGAGGACATGCCCGACATGGGCGGTGCCGGAGGTCCGCCTGGCGGAGCCGGCGGCATGGGCGGCGGCATGGGCGGCATGATGTGACCGCCTGAGTAGGCATATCTAACCAACCACACGTTTTCTTTCTGCTGACGCTAAGACGCGTAGCAACGCGTATAGAGCACCGTCACACCTCTCCGACGACGACGTAGAACGGAACCGTCTCGCGGCGCTCGTAGACGCCCTCGCCAACCTGACGCGCCGCCTCGCGTCCCACGGCGCGCCACTCCTCGCGTAGGGCGTCAATCGTCTCCTCGTCGCCCTCCATCTCGTCACGTCGCCGCCTCAACGACTCGCCGCTCGCCTTCCGGCGCACCGACGCAACGTCGTCCTCGCCGTAAGGCGGCGCTACGACGAGTTCCTGTTCGTACCTTCTCGTCGTCACGTTCTCCAGACCTGCGTCGCGCATCACATCGGCGGCGTCTTCTCCGAGCGCGGGGTCGGTCGAAGAACCGTCAAGGTAACGGCGACGGCTCCGGCGCGCTAACTCGGCTTCGTCCTTGACCGTCGATTCGACGCGCACGGCGGAGTTATCGGGTTCGACACAGACAACGCGTTCGGAGGCGAGACGGACGAACTCTTCGACGGCGCGCCGCGGTTCGGTCAGATTGACAAGGAGAGCCTGACACGCGACGACATCGAAGGAGGAGTCGGCGAAGGGGAGCGTGTACGCGTCGCCTCGAACGACCGAGTCGGCGGCATCGTTCTGGCGTAGCAGGGCGAGGTCGGCGTCGCATCCGATGACCTCACCGTCCGTCTCGTCTGCGAGAATCCGCGTGAACTCTCCGTTTCCGCATCCAACATCGAGAAGACAGGACGTTTCCGCGAGACGCGCGTCGGCGAGTGCGTCGCGCTCCTCCCACATCCCGCGACGCGTCCTGCGGAGGTAGTCGGACGAGAAGCTTCTCATCGGTCGGTCTACGCCCCGCTTACGTAAAACCGCACCGAGTTAAA
>JAQZCZ010000023.1 GCA_028751095.1 Euryarchaeota archaeon Ods01
CGCCGTCCGCGGAAGCGGATGTCCGCCGCGGCGTATATCGAGGCTCGACTGCGGGAAGTAGTCCGCCATGACGGTGTTGATGTAGGTGTCGAAGAACTGGACGTGCTTCGCCTCGGTCATGGCAAAGACGGTCGCGTACATCTCCTTCTCGACGCTGTTGTCGAGGTACGGCGACGACATCTGCTGTATGATACGCCGCCCGTCCTCCGCAACCGCCTGTTCAAGGTCGGCGAACGCCGCGATGAGGCGCGCCCACTGTTCCTTCTCCTCGTCTTCGAGCGCCTCCCAAGTCTCTAGGTCGTCCTCGAATCCCACCTTCTGAACGAGCTTCTCGGCGTCCCACGTGCCGAGTTCGATACCCTTCTGGTAGAGTTCGTACCACTTGTTGTCGGTATCTATTCTGCCGTTCTGCACCTGACGCCGTCCTGATTGTGTTGACATCGAGAGGGAATAATACGTCCGTTGGCTTCTTCGTACCACCTACATATTTACTGCCTTTATCTGCGGTCGTCAGAGGGGAGCGGTCGAAGCCGCGGTTTCCGTAAATACCACCGTTCATACACGGCATAGGAGATACCCGACCGACGACGCTACTATGGCTAAGATGAGTACCCGGACGGGAAGTAACGCGGCGGCGGACGCGACGGAGACAACGGGAATACGCGCCGAGGTCGTCGTGACCGACCCGGACTGCCCGATTGCGGCGGCTTCGGAGGAAACAGACAGAATTACCGAGGTGAAGCGTTCGACTGCTTCGAGCCGCGAGGATGGTATAGTCGAGGAGTTCACCGTCGAGGGCGACGTGCCGACCAATCCTCGGCTGTCGAAGGTCTTCGACTTCGGAGAACGTTCGGTCTACCACCTCTCGCGGGAGCGTGACCGCGGATGTGTCTGTGAGGTCGTCGAGAGCTTCGACTGCGTCGTCTCTGATGTACGCGCCGAGAACGGCTGTCTACGCGTCTCCTTCTATGCGCCCGACGCCGAACGTATCAGAGAGATAACCGACGCCCTCGACGCTGAATGCGGAAACGTCTCGCTCAGCGAACTTACGCGGTCATCAGCTGACATAGAGGACCTGATATTCGTCGACGGCAACAGGCTGACCGACAGGCAGAAGGAGGTCGTACGCACCGCGTACGAAATGGGTTACTTCGAACATCCCAAGCAGGCGAACGCCTCAGAGGTCGCGGACGCGCTCGGTATAGCGCCGTCGACCTTCAGCCAACACCTATCCGCCGCCGAGGCGAAGATTCTCGACGGCTTCTTCGGCTGACTACTCCTCTAGGACCGTTAGAGGGCTTCCCGTAAGGTAGTAGCTTGCCGCAAGGAGTCCGGCGAATCCGGCGACGATTGCAACGGCGCTACGGACGCCGAAGGGTAGGTCGAGGAGAACGCCCGCGACGCTAGCGGCGATTAGAGCGACCATACCGGCTCCGAGCGCCTTCTGTTCGTCGGTGGTTTCGGAGAGGTCCATAGAGGAACGTGTCGGGCGTCGTCCTTAACGTCAGGGGGTTCAGACAAGTAGCTGTACGTCGGCATCACCCATCTTTTCGAGGGCGGTTGCCGCGCCGACGCCGACGGTAACGCCGTCGTAGAAGTCGTCCTCGTCGTATCCCATCAGGTCGATAGTCATCTGACACGCCTGAAACTCGACCCCCATATCGAGCGATATTTCGAGGAGTTCCTCTACGGTCGAAACGTCGTTTTCGTCTATACGTTTCCGCATCATCTTGGTCGTGACCGCGTCCATACCCGGGAGAACGGCGGCGAGGTTAGGGACCCCCATGTTCGGGTTGCCGACTGCGCTCATGCCAAGGTTTTTCGACTTCTCCTCGTGGAGTATGTCAAGTCCCCAGAACGTATGGAAGACCGTTACTTCCCAGTCAAACGCCGCCGCAGTCGACGCGAGTATCAGCGGCGGATAAGCTCCGTCGAGGGTCCCCTTGGTAGCGATTATCACCATCGACTTCCCGTCGTCGTCGGTCCCCGCCTCCATCTCGGCGATACGTTCCTCTAGCTCTTCAACACGGGCTTCGAGGTCCTCGGGGTCAGCTCCGTCCTCGTCGGTCATTTCGTATTTGTCCTCCGGACATGGTGTCTGTAGACAGTTTCGCCGTCTTCCTCGTCCTTGGACTGTTCAAGGAGTTCGACGCCGTCGGTTCCCGAAGCCCAGCCGTCGATGTCGCTCATGCTTCCCTTGTCGGTGGCGACGACCTCAAGAACCTCGCCCTCTTGGAGTTGGTCTATCTTCTGCTTTGTCTTCACTACCGGCATCGGACAGCTTTCGCCCTTTACGTCGAGACTATGGTCGGGTTCGTTTTCCATGTTTATCACCGTGTGGTATATTGTCTGCGTTCTACAATACCAGTTCCGGTGATAAAAGTATGTTGGTTGATTGAACCACGAGGGTGAGCGTTAGAACAGTAGACTCCCACATAGTATTGTGCAATTGTACCAACTTCCCAAAACTATTAGTCGGTGCGACGCCTATACAACACCATGGGACAAAAAACCGCCGGAGGGGTCGGATAGATGCCGTTCGACATCATGCCGTCGGTCTACGCGGTTGCTCTGATACTGTCCGTCGCAACGTTAGCGGTTGCGCTGTACGTCTTCTACGGGGTTCTGGAGAACATCGTCGGTGAACGCGTCATCGAGGAGCTGACCGATGAAGGCGAGTAGCCTCGGCTGTTTCTGCTTGCCGAGCTAATATTGTGGCTAATTGACATTACTATGCAAAATCTTAAGTTGTCGCACGCGGTAGATTGGGGTAGATATGGACCCCGAAGAACTAGGCTTACCCGAACCCGAAGAGCCGGTGGACGAAGTGACACCGGAAGAGCTACGCGACAGGATAGACTCGGGAGAAGAGGTAACGGTACTCGACGCCCGTATGGAGTCCGAGTACGACGAATGGAGGATAGAGGGCGATAAGGTTAAGTCCGTCAACGTTCCGTACTTCGAGTTCCTCGACGACGAGATAGACGACGAGGTTCTGGGTCGTATTCCCGACGACAGACAGCTGACGGCGGTCTGCGCCAAGGGAGGAGCGAGCGAGTACGTCGCGGGCGCTCTCCAAGAGCGCGGCTACGATATCGAACATCTCGACGAAGGGATGGGTGGATGGGCTTCGATATACGACGCCGTCGAGGTCGAGAGGTACGGCGGCGATGGAACCCTCTTGCAGTACCAGCGCCCTTCGAGCGGCTGTCTCGGCTACATGGTAGTCGACGGCGACGAAGCCGCGGTCATCGACCCGCTCCGTGCCTTCGCCGACAGGTACGTAGAAGACGCACACGACAGGGGCGCGGAACTCGTCTACGCCATCGACACGCACGTACACGCCGACCACGTCAGCGGCGTACGTGTCCTCGACGACAAGGGAGTAGAGGGCGTCATCCCCGAGGCGGCGGTCGCCCGTGGCGTCACCTACGCCGACGAACTCACGACGGTCAAGGACGGCGACGTACTAACCGTCGGCTCCGTAGAGATAGAGGCTGTACAGACGCCCGGGCATACGTCAGGAATGACCTCGTACCTCGTCGACGACGCGTTTCTCGCCACGGGTGACGGACTCTTCGTCGAGAGCGTCGCCCGTCCCGACCTCGAAGAAGGCGACGAGGGAGCGCCCGACGCCGCGCGTCAGCTACACGAGTCGTTGCAGGAACGTGTCCTGACCGTCGGCGACGACGTACTCGTGGGTGGTGCGCATTACAGCGACGCCGCGACCCCCGCCGACGACGGCACCTACACCGCTACCGTCGGCGAACTCGTCGAGAGCATGGACGCGCTCTCTATGGAACGCAAAGAGTTCGTCGAGACGGTCCTCGCCGACATGCCGCCCCGTCCCGCGAACTACGAAGAGATAATCGCGGTCAACCTTGGACAGCAGGAAGCCGACGACGAAGAAGCGTTCGAACTCGAACTCGGGCCCAACAACTGCGCCGCCAGCCAAGACGCGCTCGCAGACTGATGCTCGACGTAACGGCACCGTTGCTCGTCGACATAGAGGCGTTCTTCCCGCACGGGGTCTACCGTTACGCAGTCGGCGGACTCTTCGTTGGTCTCGGCGTCGCGGTTATCTACGTCGGAACCGGTATAATCGCGGGAGCGAGTACGTTCCTCGAATCGACCCTCTCGTACGTCTCCGGTGCCTCGCGTTTCCGGCGTTACCGCCCCTCGCGTGACTGGCGTGTCGTCTTCACCCTCGGCATCGTCCTCGGCGCGACGGTCTACGCTGTCGTCTACCAAGACGGCGCATGGACGACAGACGTACAGGTCTGGCGTCTATTCGTCGGCGGCTTCCTCGTGGGCGTCGGAACGCGCGTCGGTAAGGGATGCACGTCGGGACACGGCGTCTGCGGCGTCGGTTCGGCGTCGCGTACGTCGTTCGTCGGTGTTGTCGTATTCTTGCTCGTGGCGATAGGCACGGCACAGATGACGATGGCGCTCGGGGTGAGACCGTGACCGACCGGAGTCGGGCGTTCATGCCGCTGGTGTTCGCCGGCGGACTCCTGTTCGGCTTCGGACTCGGCTTCAGCCATATGGCGCGTCCCGAGGTCGTCCTGTCGTTCCTATACCTCGACGACCTCGGACTCGTCTTCGTCATGTTCGGTGCGGCGGCAGTGACGGCGGCGACCTTCTTCGTCGTCCCCCGTCTCCGCGAACGCGCACCGCTCACAGGAGGAAGTTACGGACGACGACTAAAGCCGTTCGACCGTAAGGTGGTCGTCGGCGGCGGAGTCTTCGGCGTCGGATGGGGGCTGTCAGGCATCTGTCCCGGCTCCGCCTATGCCTCCCTCGGCATCGGAAACTACCCGATGCTTGCAGGTATCATCGGCATGTTCCTTGGTGCTTACGTCCAAGGGGTCTGGCGGTCGAAAACGTCAGCGGACGCCGTCGAAGCGCCCGACTGAAGCGGGGCGTCGGGCATACGACGTGTGATAAAACGGAAGTTTGTGCGATACTTGCAAAGCTCTTATAGGTCTCAGACGCGTAGCTACACGTATGCCTAACTCAATGACTGAGTACCTCCGCCAAGACATGGAGTGTGAGGGGTTGCTCGAATGCCTCCACGGCTTGAAGAACCTCGACCGCGACTGTTACGGCGTCCTTGTCGAGAGCGACGAGGCGCTCAAGATAGACGAGATATCAGAGGAGGTCAACCGCGAACGTTCGACGACATACCGCTCGATACAGCGTCTCATGCAGGCAGGTCTGGTACAGAAGGACCAGATAAACTACGACGACGGCGGCTACTGCCACGTCTACCACCCGACCGACGCGAGCGAGGTAGCCGACGATATGCGTAGGACGCTCAACGACTGGTACGCCAAGATGGGACAGCTCATACACGAGTTCGAGGAGAAGTACGAGGAAGAGGTCGCCGTCGCCGACGACTGAAGCTTCCAGAAGGTCAGAGAAGAAACCGGAAGAGAAGAAAGGGGCGGAGGCAGTATTGTGTCAGATACCCAAAACTATTAGTTGACCCGACGTATATTACGTAGTAATGTCACAGAATCCCAAGAGCAGACCTGTCGAGATAGAAGGGGCACGCGAGTTCGATGAGTTCGTAAGTGATAACGGAACCGTACTCGTCGACTTCTACGCCGACTGGTGTGCCCCGTGCCGTATGATGGAACCGGCGGTCGAGGCGGTCGCCGAGAAGGACGGCTTCGAGGTGGCGAAGGTCAACATAGACGAGAACCAGCGCGTTGCGTCGGCGTACGGCGTCCGGAGCGTTCCGACGGTGGTCCTGTTCAAGGACGGGGAAGCCGTCCGGCGCGAGGTTGGCGCGAAGTCCGAGAAAGAACTCGTCGAGTTCACGGGTAACTGAGTGGCTTCGACCGTCGAAGACGACGTATGTTCGGGGAATGGTATTGTCCAGAAAACCCAAAACTGTTATGCGACCGACGGCGTATCCGAACTAAGAGCGATGGAGAAGACGGAAAGAAAACGCGCGTGCCGAAGCACCAACAAATAGATGGATCCCTCTACAGTCGCACTCGTCGTCCTCTTCGTCGGCTTCGGCTTCATGGTCGGCGTCTTCTTCGGATTCTTCGGGATGGGCGGCTCATTCCTTGTCACGCCCGCGCTCCTAATACTCGGCTATCCTGCGCCGGTCGCAATCGGAAGCGCGATGGCTTTCGTCTTCGGGACAGCGGTCATAGCGACGCTCAAACACCACGACGTGGGACAGGTTGACTACCGTCTCGGCGCTCTGATGTTCGTCGGCATCACGGTCGGTATCGAAGTTGGGCGCGTCGCCGTCTTCTATCTCGACGAAATAGGACGCGCCGAGGTCGTCGTCGGTTCAACCTACGTCTTTCTCTTAGCGGCGATAGGCGTCCTGTTCACGCGTAGCGCGGTCAAAGACGACGGTGGCGAAGACGACGATATTCCCGAGGCGGCGAAGAAGATTAAGTCGTACAACGTACCGCCGATGATGACGCTCGCCGACGGTAGCAAGGCGTCGCTCTGGACTATCTCGGGAGTAGGCGGAGGCGTCGGCGTCGTCTCGGGATTCCTCGGCGTCGGCGGCGGATTCATCCGTATGCCCGCAATATACTACCTCATCGGCGTCCCTCTTGCGGTCGCGGTCGGTACCAGCCTGTTCGGCGGTCTCATGTCGGGCGCTATCGGGACGTTCAGCTACGGACGGTCCGGTGTAATCGACCTCGGTATCGTCGTCCCGTTGCTCGTAGGGAGCGCACTCGGCGCACGTATCGGCTCGGCGGCTACGGCGTACGTCGACGAGGACGACGTTACGATATACTTCGGTGTGATGCTCCTCTTAGCGAGCGCCGCGGTCGCGTTCGGAGAACTCGCTGACATCCTCAACGCTCCGGCGCTCGACACCATCAGCTTCGTCCTCCTCATAGGCTCAGCACTCTTCGTCTGTGTCGTCATACTGTACTACGGCGCACGCGGAATCTCCGACTAGGCTTGTCGCGGCGGCGGGACGAGGAGAACGTTTCCGTCGGCGCGCGAGACGATATCCTCGGAGACGCTCCCGAGAAGTAGGCGTCGGAGCCTACTGTGTCCGCGCGAGCCAATAAGCGTCAGTGTCGGGTCGTGTTCGTCCTCGGCGGCGAGTATCTCGTCGGCGGGGTCACCCTGTCGAACCTCAGTCACCGTCTCGACACCCTGGTCTTCGAGCCGTTGGGCGAGCTGGTCAAGGAGTTCTTCGGGTGGCTCTTCGGGTTCGGGGTCCTTCGGAGTCCGGACATGGACGAGTGTCGCCTTCTGCGTCGCGTGTCGAAGGTACGAGAAAGCCTCGAACGCCCTTTCTGCGTTTTCGGAGAAGTCGGTGGCGTGTAGGATATGTCGGAACAGACGCTTTCTCACGACATCGGGTTCGTCAGTAGCGTGCTGAACGCGGTTGACGAGGAGAGGGGCGACGGTCGTACGTGACAGGTTCCGTGCGGTCGAGCCGATGAGCCGGTTTTCGAGAGGACTCTTCCCACGGGACGCGACGAGGGTCATGTCTGCTCCGACCGTCTCGGCGACGCCGTTTATGCGCCGGTAAGGTGTTCCTCGGACGACGTGTGTCTCAACAGCCATTCCTGCGTCTTCGATGACCTCGCTGTACCGCTTGAGGGCACGCCTCCGCCGCCCCTCGAAGTCCATGCCAGGCATCCCCGAATGGACGTTCGAAGGTATGACGGTCACCAGATGTATCTCCTCGACTCCTATCTCACCGAGACAGTCTAGACAGGTTTCGTTCTCTATCGCGGCTTCGCTCGCCGCCGAGAGGTCGGTGGCGCAGAGTGCCTTCATACGCGCTTCTATGCACCGGAGGAACAATACTGCTTGGTCGGAATCCCGAGTCGGTCAGAGAAGGCTGTCGCCGAGGACAATTACAGAGAGGTTGTTAGCAAACACGAACAGACCGGCGACAACCAGAAGACCTAGGTAGGCTTCGAGACACAGCCAAGCGACACCACCTCTCGAACCCGCTTGGGCGACGGCGTGTAAGCCGTAGAACAGGACCACGGCGACGAGGACAACGATAATATGCGCGGCGATGACAAGGATGAGGGACTGCGACAGGAGGTAAGCCATCACAGGGTTCGACTCATGCGCAAGACCGACAGCCTCGGCGGCGTACATCGAGGTTAGAAGGTCGACGGTGACGAGCAGGAAGAGCGAAACCGCGACCCAGTCCCAGTACTCTTCACGTCGGCGCTCGGACGACGGTTCGAGGAGAACGGCTCCGTATACGTCGGGTATCCGTTCCATACACGTCCTGATACGACCGGACGTATAACTCCGACCCCGTCTTTATCAGCCGTGATAGAAAGAGGACCGGAAACCCTTATCTTGTCCGAGGACGAGGTTCGTGTAGATGGACAGAGAGACGGAACGACGGACGAGCAGGAGGGCGTTTCTCGCCGCGGCTTCGTCAGCGGGAGCGGGCGCGGCGACGGGCTGTCTCGAAAGGCTCCCTTTCGTGGCGGACGAAGCTCCCGACTTGGACGACGACGATGACAACGAGGACCTCGCAGGCGACTGGACGAGCTTCGGTTATGACGCCTCTAACACCGGATTTACCGAGGGAAGTTCGGTTCCGACGACAGAGTACGATGTAGACTGGAGCTTTGAAACCGAAAGCGCCATACAGTCGTCGCCCGCCGTCGTCGACGGGACGGTCTACTTCGGCTCATACGACGGGGACCTGTACGCGGTCGATGCGTCGGACGGCGACGAACTCTGGAGCTTCGAGACCGACTTCCGTATAGCGTTCTCGTCTCCGGCGGTCGCTGAGGGCACGGTCTACGTCGGAAGCGATGACGACAGCCTCTATGCCGTCGACGCCGAGACGGGCGAGGAAGAATGGAGCCACGAGACGGGCGGAGACGTGTGGTCGTCGCCCGTCGTCGTTGACGGGGTCGTCTACTTCGGCTCAGGAGGTGACGGCGCAGACGTACACGCGCTCGACGCGTCGGATGGCGACGAACTCTGGAGCTTCGAGACTGACGAAAGCGTAGGCTCGTCGCCCGCGGTTGTCGATGAGGTCGTCTACGTCGGCTCGCTCGACAACAACGTCTACGCCCTCGACGCGTCGGACGGCGACGAACTCTGGAGCTTCGAAACCGACGACGAGGTGCTTTCGTCGCCCGCCGTCGCCGACGGTACGGTCTACATCGGTTCGTCGGACGCGAACCTCTACGCGGTAAACGCGAACGATGGGTTTGAGCAGTGGAGCTACGAGACGGGCGGCGAGGTCGTCAGTTCGCCCGCCTTTGCTCAGGGAACCGTCTACGTCGGAAGCTCCGACGGCAACGTCTACGCCTTGCAGGCTGTCTCAGGCGACGAGATATGGACGCAGGACGTGGGCGGAACCGTCTACTCGTCGCCCGTAACCGCCGAGGGCGTCGTCTACGTCGGCTCCCACGACGACGCCTTACACGCGCTGAGAGCCGACGAGGGCGACGAGCTATGGCGACACGAGACGGGCGACGCCGTCGATTCGTCGGCGGCACTCGGCAACGGAGCGGTCTACTTCGGCTCCCTTGACCACCGTCTCTACGCGCTGTCGTAGCCCGAAACAACGGCGTCGAGGTCGTCGACTACCGTCGAAGGAGCAGGCGGCTCGCCCGTGTATGCGCGTTCGACGACTCCGTCCTTGTTGACGAGAAGTATGAGCGACATATGCGTGAACTCCATCGAAGCATCGGGTGGGTTCCGTTCAAAGGCACATCCGAAGGTCTCCTCTACGACCTCGTGGGCACGTTCCTCGTTCTCGGGACGGAGGAAGTACCAGTTATCGGCGTCAACATCTGCACCACGTGCCTCGCCGTACTCACGTAGAACATCGGCGGTGTCGTGTTCGGGGTCGAAGGTAACGTTGATGAAGGCTACGTCGTCCGCGTACCCGTTCTCAGAGGCTTCGACCTGCGTCTGCACGAGGTTGGAGGTCAGGACGGGACAGGCTTCGTGACACCGAGTGAAGATGAAGGTCATCAGGACGTGCCGGTCACCGACAAAGCCGCGCGTCGAGACCTGTTCGTCACGTAACGGGTCGGGAACGGTCGCGTCGGGCAGGTCGTCGCCGTGTATCGGATACGGCAGGTCAGCTTGGGCGAGAGCATCGTACTCGTCGGGAGGCGACAGGACGGTACCTTCGGGTCCGTCGTCGAGACATCCGGCGACGATGACTGACGAGGCGGCGAGTCCGAGGAATCTTCTTCTTTCCATCGGGACCGTCTACGTCGTCCGACCACAAAAGGACTCAGTTTCCCGTCCGAAAGGGTAAGACGAATTACGGCGGCATACGTACGGTGAACGTGTCGCTGTTACAGAACCTGACGGTTGTCTTGGGTGCAGGAATCTTCACCGCCGTCGTCTGCGGTCTGGGAACCGTCCCGTTCTTCTTCAAGAACGAAATCAGCGCCCGCTGGACAGTAGCGCTTTGGGGGCTTTCGGGCGGTATCATGCTCTCGGCGTCGCTGTTCGGCTTCATCTTCGAAGGACTGAACGAAGGCGGTGTCTTCGAGGTCGGGTTCGGATTCCTGATAGGCGTCGTCATCGTCGTGGTCGCCGGAAGGCTGATAGAAGACTACGAGTTCGAGCCGCGCGATATCCCCGCCGCCGACTTCAAGAAGATGTTTCTCATCGTCGGCGTTCTTACCGTCCATAGCTTCCCCGAGGGCGTCGCCCTCGGCGTCGCATTCGCCGACATAGGTCTCGAAGAAGGGGTTGCTCTCGGCGTCGCCGGTATTACGGTCCCTCTCCTCGCGGTCTTCATCACGGCGGCTATCTCTATACAGAACATCCCCGAAGGTCTCGCCGTCGCCATCCCGTTACACACCTACGGGGTGAAGAACTGGAAGATATTCGGCTGGGCGGTCTTTTCGAGCATACCCCAGCCGCTCGGTGCGGGCGTCGCCTTCGTCTTCGTGACTATCGCGCGTGAGTTTCTCCCGTATGGCTTCGGATTCGCCGCGGGCGCGATGGTCTTCCTCGTCTTCCACGAGATGGTGCCCGAGGCGCTCGAACGCGGCGAGTCGCTTCCGCGCGGCGGGAAACGTGAACTCATCATCGGTCTGTCGCTCGGCTTCCTGACGATGCTCCCGCTTCTGTTCGTGACCGAGTGAGTCAGAAGCAGGTCCAGCCGCCGTCGACGGGTATGTTCGCGCCCGTGATATACGAAGCGCCGTCGGAGGCGAGGAACGCGGCGAGCGGGGCGACCTCCTCGGGTTCTGCGGCGCGCTCCATCGGAGTCCGCGTACGGACGTACTCGTAGAAGGAATCGTCTTCGAGTATCTCGTCGGTCATCGGGGTACGGACGAAGGCGGGGCAGATACCGTTGACTCGGACGCCTTCGGTTGCGTAGTCGACCGCGACCTGCTGTGTGAAGTTGACGACGCCACCCTTCGACGCCGAGTAAGCAACCGCACCCTTGCCGCCGAGGAGTCCGTAGATGGAGGCGACGTTGATGATACAGCCTTCGGATTCGAGGAGATGGGGGAGAGACGCCTTCGAGCCGTGCATGACGCCGTCGAGGTTCGTGTCGACCACCCTCCGCCATTCGTCGAGTTCTACATCGCCGAGACGAGCCTCGCTTCCGACACCGGCGTTGTTAACCATGGTATCGAGTCCTCCGTGTTCGTCGACGACGGTCTCGACGAGTTCAACGACATCGTCGTAGTCGCGCACGTCGCAGGCGACGAAGTCACAGCCGAGTTCGTCGGCGACGCGTTCGCCCTTCTCGACGGTATATCCCGAGATAACGACATCGGCTCCCTGTTCAAGGTACTCGTCGGCTATCGCCTCCCCTATGCCACTCGTTCCGCCCGTGATTATGGCGGTCTTTCCTTCGAGCATGTCTGTCCTACGGAAGGACGGAAGATAAACCTAAGTGAGCTGGTCGGTGCTGACCGTCTTGCTCTGGACGAACTCGTTGAGGCGTTTCATCTCCTCGCTCTGTTTCTCAACGACACCGACCACGTCGACTATCTCGTCCGAGACCTCCTCGGAGCTTTCGGCGGTGTCCTCAACCTGTTCGACGATTTGCTCGGCGATACCCGCCTGCTGGTCGGTGACCTCGCTTATCTCCGCCATACTGCTCGACGTTTCCTGTGACGACTCGACGACCTCGTCCATCTCCTCGGAGACGTTTGAGGTCTTCTCGTTTACCTCCTGTATCTCCTCGCCTATCTCGTCGAGGGCTTCGGTGGCGTCCTCGATGTCGTCGGCAACGTTCTCGGCGAGTCGCTCGGCGTCCTCGGCGCGTTTCTCGGCTTCGGCGGAGATTTCCTTGATTTGGTCGGCGATGTTACGGAGCTTCTCGCCCGCCTCGCCGGTCAGGTCGGTCGCCTCGGTTCCAGCACGGTTGGCGAGGACGCTGGTCTGGTCGGCGAGTTCGTTTATCTGGTCGGTGATGTCGCTCATGTCGTCGAGAGAGTCGGCGAGGGTTTCGAGCTTCTCGCGGTTTTCGGCACGCGTGCCGTCGGCTTCGTCGACGGCTTCGTCTATCTCGCCGACCATCGCGCGGACGGTCTGGGCGCTCTCCTCCATCCTGTCGCTCATCTTGTCGACCTCGCCGGCGCTGTTGGCTATCTCCTCGACCGTCATACTCATGTCCGAAACCTCGTCGGCGACGGTCTCGCTGTTCTCCTCAGCCGCCTGTGCGAGGCTGTCGACCTGCTGTGCCTTCTGGACGATTAGCTGTGAGAGCTTGTCGAGTTCGGCTATCGCGCTCTCGACCTCGTCGGACATCGCCGACATGTCCTGAGTGTACGAATGGATGTAGGTATCCATCGCAACCTGCATGTCGAGGTTGGTAATCTTGAGGAAAGCCATTATCTTGTCGGCAATTTCCTCAGAGACCTCGCGTATCTCGTCCTCGGAAGAGCCTGTGAGACTGCTCATCAGACCGCCGCCGCTGTCCGCCTGCTCCTCGATGACGGACTCGACGATACGCGGTATGATGATGTTGTTGTAGTGCATGTATGTCCCGAGGTAGTGCTTCGGCGGCATGTCGAGCATGTCGTGTATCTTTCCGATACGTGCGCGGTCTTGGAAGTAGGAGGTTCCGTAGATACCCTCGGAGAGACGGACGAGGTACTGCGTCTGTGTCCCCTTGAGTTCCTTGACCGACCGCGTCGACTTTTCGAGTATCTCCTGCGTACCCTCGTACGACTGGAGATGTTCGTAGAACTCCTCGGCGGCTTCGTCCTGACAGTCCTCGAACAGCTCGCCCATCTCTTCGAGATGCTGAACGTCCTCCTCAGTGAAGTCGACGAACTCCTTACGCCATTCGATTTCCCCTCTGTCGAGTCCGATATCCTCGATAAGCGCCGCGCCGTCAACCTGTGCCGCGAGCTTCTCGTCGGGTTCTCCGTCCTCGCCGTCGCTACTAGCCTGCTCCATCGCGCTCATCACTTCGTCTATCTGCTTCGACAGTTCGTCGTCATCTGCGAGTTCCTCTACTGAGACTTCTTCTTCGCTCATGGTCCACATTATTACGGACCCGCCGCTTATTTTTACGTTTGCGCTGGTTATTCAGAGGCTTCATGTCGCCGACCTAACATTTCAGATTGTGTCGGCTTGACAAGGATATAATTACTTAGGCTTTTAGAGAATTACACCACACGAAACATCTTTTATGTAAGCAGTACACATACGTAGTTAACCAAGAGGGGGTTGGGACCCGATAATGACTGAAACAAAACACCGAGAAACGCTGTACGTAACGGGGGATGAAAGACGAGGTTTCGTCGGGGTGCGGAGGAGATGACGGACGACAGGAGTTCACACAGGCTTCTGATAGAGGCGATAGACGGATACGTCGACGAGGAGGTCGGCGACGAAGCCGTGCGCGAGGCTTACGAACGTATCACAGACGGCTTCTTCGCGGTAGACGAGGACTGGGAGATAACCTATATCAACAGGAAGGCGACGGAGCTTCTCGGCGCGGATAGGTCGGAGGTTCTCGGCGACTGTCTCTGGGACGCATTTCCGGACACGCGAGGGAGTATCTTCCACAAGAAATCTCAGACGGCGATGGAGGAACAGCGTCCCGTCTCGTACGAGGGCTACTACGGCTTCCTTGACAAGTGGTTTCAGGTAAACGCCTATCCGTCCGAAGACGGGCTGTCTGTCTACTTCCGCGAGGTTACCGAGGAGAAGGAGAAAGAGAAGGAGATTGAGCTACAAGCCTGTGCGGTCGACAGGCTCAACGACATACTCTGGATATTCGAACCCGGATTCACCGAAGTCCTGTTCGTCAACTCGGCGTACGAGGAGATACTCGGTCAGTCCGTCGAAGCCCTCGACGAAAACCCGACGGCGTTCCTTGACGCGACACACCCCGACGACCGCGACCTTATGCGTGAGAAGATGGACGAGGTGTCGTCGGGCGAATCGGTCGACTTCGAGGTCCGTGTCAACCCCGACGAGGAGTACGGACGGTGGATATGGATAAACGGAGAGCCGATATACGACGACGGCGAACTCACCGCGGTCGCGGGCTTCGCGCGTGACCTGACCGAGAGGAAGGAGCGCGAGCGCGAACTCGAACGTTACGAGGCTTTCGTCGAGGAGTCTTCGGACGCCATCACTCTTCTGGACGAAGACGGAACCGTCCGGTACAACAGCCGGTCGGTTGAACGTATCTTAGGACACGGCAAGGGGGAACGCGTCGGCGAGAAAGCCTTCGACTACGTCCATCCCGACGACCGCGAACGCGTCGCAGAGAAGTTCGCGGAGTTCGTTGAGAACGACGAGGAGAAGGTCGAGGAGACCGAGTTCAGGCTCCGTAAGGGGGACGGCTCGTACGCGTGGGTAGAGGCGGTCGCAACCGACGCAAGCGGAGTCGACGGCTTCGTCGTCAACGTCCGCGATATCACGGAGCGGAGGGAACGCGAACAGGCGGTCCGGGAAATCAAGGAGCGCCTTGACCTCGCCGTAGAAGCCGGTAACCTCGGGGTCTGGGAATGGGACGTGGAAAACGGCGAGTTTACGATAGACGCCGACCGGTACAGCATGCTCGGCGATATGCCCGAACTCCCGCTCGACTCGACGATAACCGTCGACGACTGGGAGGAGAACACCCACCCCGACGACCTGCCCGAAGTCTGGGACTCGATAGAGAGACATTTCGAGGGAGACTCCGAGAGGTTCGACGCCGAGATGCGTATGCGGGGGCTTGACGGCGACTGGAAATGGATACGGACAATCGGACAGGTCGTCGAACGCGACGGCGGCGAACCCGTGCGCGCCGTCGGAGTCCACGTAGATATCGACGAGAGGAAGTCGAACGAGCGACGCCTCGAAAGACAGAACAAGTATCTCGACAGAATCAAGGACGCCTCGCGTGAGATGATAGCCGCCGAGTCGTCGGAGGGGGTAGAGGAGGTACTCGTCGGTGTCGGCGAAGAGCTGTTCGAAGAAGCCGATTTCTACCGGTGGGACGACGGGAAGCTCCGGAACGAAGGCGAAGAAGTCTCTAACAGGGGCGACAGTCCGGCGTGGCAAGCGTTTACGGGCGGCGAAGTCGTCTTGTCGGCGGCAGACAACGGAGAGTTTGAGATATACGACGCCGACGACTGTCCGTGTTTCGACGAGGGCACAGAGGACGAGGCGGTACGTTTGGACGCTCCGGTCGGCGAACACGGCGTCTTTTCGGTCTACTGTTCGTCCTTCTGCGAACCCATCGAGAGCTTCGTCAACTCCGTGGTGGCGACCGCCGAAACATCCCTCGAACGCGTCGAGAAAGAAAGCCGGCTACGTGAAGTGGTCGACGAACTACAGAAGAAGAACGAGACACTCGAACGCGTCACCGAGATTGACGGCGTGGTACGTGAACTCATCAAGGAGGTGGTCGAATCCGACAGCCGTGAGTCGATAGAGGAGACGGTCTGCGAGCAGATTCTGGAGGTCGAAGACTGGGAACACGCGTGGATAGTCGAGGCGGACGGCGACGGTATAGAGCCGTCGTGCTGTTGCGGCGAGAACGGGTTTTCGGAGATGTTGGTGGGTTCGGTTGAAGGCTCGCCGCTGGAAAAGTCGCTGGATGACGGCGAGGTACGTGTCGTCAACGACGTGGCGACCGCCGACCTAACCGACTGGCGGCGGACCGTCCTCAACCAAGGCTACCTTTCGGTTGCCACCATACCTATCGAGTACGGGGCACGGTCGTTCGGCGTCCTCGAAGTCTACTCGTCCCAGACCGGCGCGTTCGACAACGGCTACCTCGACGCGCTCGTCGACGCCGCTAAGGTTGCCGGATACGCCTTCACGTCGGCGGAGCAGGTGAGTTCGATACTCTCGGGCGGCTTTAGTCGCCTCACGCTCAGAATCGACCAAGACGACGTGGACTGTTTCTTCGCAAGACTCGTCCGAAGGCTCGACCACGAGTTCCGTATTAACGCCGTCGTCCCGGGACCCGACGGAACAATCGTCTACTTCAAGACCGACGCCCCCGACGAGAAGCTACACGATGCCGCCGTCTCGATGGGCGTCGAACTCTCGGAGACGATGAACGGCTACGGCGCTACCGTCTCGGAGATGAGCGTCGTCGACAGCGCGATGGAACTCGGCGGGCGCGTCTCACGGTTCGACTCGGGCGAGAACGCTGTCGTCGTCGACGTTGACCTCCCCCAAGGAACCGACGCGCGCGACCTCGTCGACGTTGTCTCCGAGAGAAATCCGAGCGTCGAACTCGTCGCCCGTAAGTCCGCCGACGAGCCTGAGATGAGGGCGTCACCGCTTGAAGACCTAACCGACCGCCAGAAGACGGTCCTGCGTCTCGCGTACGAGAGCGGCTTCTTCGAGACGCCGCGCGAGAAGACGGGGCAGGACCTCGCCGACTCTCTCGGCATTACCGCCACCACGTTCCACCAGCATCTACGGTCGGCTGAGAAGAAGATAGTCGACAGCATACTTGACGGACCTAAATAATCAGTCCCACCGGTCGGGAGAATCTCACATCTTAGCAGGCAAGGTTAACCGAAGGGCATCGGTAACAGTTCCCGAAGGGACGCCGGCTAAGAGCCGGTCAGACAAACTATGGACAAGGGAGTAAGCGAAGAAAAAGAAAAGGGGGATGAGGTTCTCGACGGACTGCCGGATGGAGACGACGGCTGGGAGTATATAGAGAAAGCCGAAGAGAACGAGGAGTCGGACGAAGAAGATACTCCGGTCGTCGGAGAAGAATCCGAAGACGAAGGGGTTAGCGACGAGGATGACGCCGCGTCGGAGGAGGTAGAGAGCGGAAACGTGGAAGGGGACGACGAGACTGTGACAGACGGGGAGATACCGTCGAAGATAAGAGAGATAGAAGACGCCGTCGTGAACGGGGCGACGGAGTACGAACTCTCCGGATTGGTTGACGAGGTCGGCTCAGAGATACGTAAGAACCACGTTATCGCCTTCGTGAATGACGCCGAGACGGACGTGCCGGACAGCTTCTCGCCAGGCGACATCTGGGGAGAGCCGGAAGACAGGTTCGTCAACCTCGGCTGGGTAAACGAAGAGGGCGAGATAACTGCACAAGGCGCTTCCGTCCTCTGTTACGCAAGCGACGTTATCGCCGACAACAACGGTCTGGAGGTCGCTCTCGTCGGCTACCTCAACAGCGAAGGAGTCGACGACTTCTTCAAGAAGGCGTTACGTCGCGGTCCTGACGAGGGGGACGACGACGGCGGATTAATCGACGGACTCTTAGGCTGACGCGGTCCGTCAGATAAGAGTAGCCCGCTGTTCTACAACGACGCGATGAAGAAGCCGGACGACAACCCGTACGTCGAGCCGCCCATCAGAGCCGAGTTCGACGGTACCGACGAGATAACCGAAGACGAGGCGCGCGAACAGATCGAGCTTCTGCGCGAGGCGGTCGAGTACCACGACTACCGTTACTACGTCGAGAACGACCCCGTGGTTGCCGACAAGACCTACGACGCACTCTACGACAGGTTAGAGAAGGTCGAAGATGAGTTCGGACTCGTCGACCAAAGCTCGCCCACCCGCCGCGTCGGAGGCGCGCCGCTCGACGAGCTCGAAAGCCGTGAACATGTCGTCGAGATGCTTAGCCTCGACTCGTCGGAGGAAGAAGACGAGGTCCGCGCCTTCGACGAGCGGGTGCGTGAGACGGTCGGCGAAGTAGACTACCACGTAGAGCCAAAGTTCGACGGACTTTCGGTCGAACTCGTCTACGACGACGGCGTTCTCGAAGCCGCAGTAACGCGGGGTGACGGAGTCGTCGGCGACGAGGTGACCGCGAACCTGCGGACCGTCCGTTCGGTCCCCCTCCGGCTCCGCGAAGCGCCTGAAAGGCTCGTCGTACGCGGCGAGGTACTGATGCCAAAGGACGGCTTTCAGGAACTCAACCGGCGACGCGTCGAACGTGGCGACGAGCCTTTCGCCAACCCGCGTAACGCCGCCGCCGGAACCGTACGTCAACTAGACCCGTCGGTCGTCGCCGACCGTCCTCTCGACGTGTACGCCTACGATATTATGGAGACGACGGCTGAGGTCGGGAGCCAGTCCGAAGCCGTTGGGCTTCTGGAAGAACTCGGCTTTCTCGTCGACGAAGAGAGCCGTCTCGTCGACGGCATCGGCGGCTTCGTCGAGTACCGCGACGAACTCCTCGGCAGACGCGACGAACTCGGCTACGAGATAGACGGAGTCGTCGCTAAGGTCGAGAGCTTCGACGCCCGCGAACGTCTCGGTTCGACGGCTACCCATCCGCGCTGGGCTTTCGCCTACAAGTTCCCTGCCAAGACAGACGAGACGCGTGTCGCGGGAATCGCGGTACAGGTCGGACGTACGGGAAAGCTAACTCCCGTCGTCCTCCTTGAACCCGTTGACGTGGACGGCGTCACCATCAGCCGCGCCTCGCTCCATAACGAGAAACAGGCGCGCGAACTCGGGGTTTCGGAAGGCGCACGCGTCGAGGTCGAACGCGCGGGCGACGTAATCCCGCAGGTGAAGGAGGTCATCGAGGACGGCGATGGCAGTTTCCGTATGCCCGAGTCCTGCCCCGCGTGTGGCTCCGAGGTGGTGCAGGAGGACGAACATCACTACTGCACCGGCGGCGTCGGCTGTCCCGCGCAGTTACAGGGACGTCTCGAACATTACGCGTCGCGCGACGCCGCCGACATAGAAGGGATGGGCGAGGAGGTCGTCGCAACCCTCGTCGACGAAGGTCTCGTCTCCGAACTCCCCCACCTCTATGACCTGACGGTCGACGACCTACGCGCGCTCAAAGGATTCGGCGGGAAGTCGGCACGTAAGCTCGTTGAAGAGATAGAGGAGAGCAAAGAGGTCTCGCTCGCCTCGTTCCTGACCGGTCTCGGAATACGGCACGTCGGCAAAGAGCGCGCCGCGCGTCTCGCTGATTCGATGGACCTCGACGGACTTCGGGAAGCCGATGCCAACGACCTACGCCGTGTAGAGGACGTGGGTCCCGAAGTCGCCGAAACCGTCGCCGGATTCTTCGAAGGACGTGGCGGTACGGTCGTTGAGGAGCTTCTCGAACGGGGTGTCGAACCCGAAAGCAAAGAGACGGGAGGGAGCGATGTTCTCGAAGGACAGAGCTTCGTCTTCACGGGGAGCGTCGAAGGCTACACGCGGCGCGAACTGACCGATGAACTCGAACGCCACGGTGCGAACGTCACGTCATCGGTGAGCAGTGCGACAGACTACCTCGTCGTCGGTGAAAACGCGGGCGACACGAAGCTGAAGGACGCCCAAGAACACGGCGTCGAAAAGCTGGACGAGAAGGAGTTCCGCGAAGACGTGCTGGAGACCCTCTAGCTCTCCTCGAAAAGCTTCTGGGCGTCGTCGACGAACTTACGCGTCTCTTCGTCCTCGACGAACTCGAACTCCTCCGTCAGTACGGCGAGCTTCGTCAGCGGCTCTTCCCAGCCGTCCCCGTCCGGCGGCAGATAACGCAGGAGGGGCGGCGCGTTCTTCCGCGGCTCTATCTCGTAGCTTCCGCCACGTCCCCCTTCGATGAGTACCTTCGGCTCCTCTCCGAACTCGAAGGCACGTACCTCGTACTTCGTTGTCCCGTAGTCGCGGCTCTCGGTCTCCCAGACGACGTAGTAGTAGCCGTCGTGTAACTCGACCGGCGATGCCTCCGACCGGAGGGTCTCAACGGCGTCAACCAGCGCCTCGTAGACGGTCGCCCAGTCGGCTTCCTCGTCCTTCTGCCAAGCAAACAGAGGCTGTTCCATATCTCAGAGACGCGGCGGGACGGCATAAAGACGACGGGAGGCAGAAGAGGTAAACGGTGCGGCGAGAATGTCGGGATATGGGCGAGACTGCGAGAGAGGTAGTCGAAAGCCGCTTAGGCGTTGACACGCGTGCGCTCGCGGCTCTACGCGTCGCGCTCGGGGTCGCGGTTCTCGTCGACATGTCGATGCGGGCACGCGAACTCGGCGTCTTCTACTCCGACGACGGGGTTCTGCCGCGCGAGGCGCAGGCGGAACTCTTCGCAGTCTCGTCGTACTCCCTTCACGCCGTCTCGGGGAGCGTCGTTGCACAGTCGGCGCTTCTCGTCGTCGCGGCGGCTTTCGCGGTTGCGGTTACTGTCGGATACAGAACGCGCCTCGTCCTAGGCGTCACTCTCGTTCTCCTCGTTTCGTTACACGCGAGGAACCATTTCGTCCTCAACGCGGGCGACCGTCTGTTACGCGTGACGCTGTTAATCGCTCTCTTCCTACCCCTCGGCGCTCGGTGGTCGGTCGACTCGCTGAGACGCGAGCGCGACGTTACCGAAACCGTCTTTTCGCCTGCCTCGGCAGTCCTGCTCCTCCACGTCATCCTCGTCTACTTCGTTAACTTCCTGTTCAAACTCGAAGCCAACGGACTCTGGCTGACGGGAGACGCCGTTGTCCACGTAATGCGTATGGAGCGTTTCACCGTCCTGCTCGGGAACCATATCGCTGACTTCGGCGCGGTTCTCGTCTTCGCCAACTGGTCGTGGCTACTCCTCCTTGCCGCCGCCCCCGTCTTGGTCCTGACGACGGGCCGCCTACGCGTCGCGGTCGTCGCCGTCTACGTAGGGGCGCACGCGGGGATGTTCGCCACGCTCCGCCTCGGACCGTTTCCGCTCATCGCCACCGCCGCACTCCTGCCGTTCCTGCCGCCGGTCTTCTGGAACGGCGTCGAAAGACGGCTTCCCGAACCCAACGGTTTCCGTCGACGCGTCGAAGAATCCGTCGGAGAGGCGCGTCCCCCTCCGCGTCGCGTCCGCCGCGTCGCATCAACGGCAGGTTCTGTGGTTATTGTCGGTTTCTTCGTCTTCACGGTCGCGTGGCAGGCGGCGGCTCTGGGATACGTTCCGACACCTGACTCCGTAGACTCAGCCGACGGCTACACGTGGTCGATGTTCACCCTCGACTCGCCGCCCGACGACCGTTGGCTCGTCGTTCCCGCCGAAACCGAGACCGGCGAGCGGGTTGACGCGTTCCATGGGGGAGCGGTTTCGTACGACAGACCGCCCGACGTGGGAGCCTCCTACCCCTCGACCCTCTGGCACCGTTACCTGTCGAGCCTACGGTACGCAGACGAAGAGGCGCGCGAGGGCTTCGCAGACTACCTATGTGACAGCGAAGGCGTCGAGACCGTCGAGGTTGTTTTCGTGGAACAGCCTACGCGTTCCGATGGATACGGCGAGAAAGACACCGTGACGGTACACGCTCAGGACTGCTAAGCTTTTGTCAGTCCGTCGCGTAAGAGGGGCGATGGCAGACTCGTTGACTGACTACGTCCGCGAGAACCGCTCGGGACTCGTGACAGACCTCGTCTTCGCCGTCGTCTGGGTGACGATAGTTACCGTCGTCTTCGAGATACTCGACGGTCCGGACTGGGCGTACTACGCCGCCATGCTTGCCGGAGTCGTCGCTTACTTCGGCTTCTTCGCAAGCTTGGAGGTAGCGAAGAGGAAGGAAAACTAGTCGTCTACGTCGACAACGAGAACCGGAAGCCGCGTCGTCCGTAGGACGCGCTCGGCGACACTACCGAGAAGGACGCGTTTGACTCCGCCGCGCCCGTGGCTTCCCATTACAATAATGTCAACCCCGTTCTCGTCGGCGTACCGCGTAATCGCCTTGTGCGGTCTTCCTGCCGTCACCTCCTCAACCACCTCGACGCCCGAATCTTCGGCGCGTTCGGCGACGCGTCCGGTCGCCTCCTCAGCCTTCTCGCGTATCTCATCCATGTCGCCGAACCTACCCGCCTTGAGTCGGTCAACCTGCTCGGTTCCGAGGGTCAGGTCCATCGCGTCGGTATCGACGACATAGAGAGCGTGTACCTCTGCGTCGTACCTCTCGGCGAGTTCGACGCCGTGTTCAACCGCGTTCTCCGCTACTTCGCTTCCGTCCGTGGGTATCAGTATCTTTTCGTACATTATTCCTCCTCGCCGCCGTCGGTTGCGACGGCGTCTTCGGCTGTCTCCATCTTGCTCATGGGTTCGGGACTATGGCACTGACGCACCATGTTCTTTACGTCGGTAGGGGGGTCGTCGGTGAAGACGGAGACGAGGATGATAACGGCGAAGACGACCGGCACGCCGATGAGAGCCGAGGAAGTCGCCGGAAGCACCGTCGCTATCGCGGGCGATATAGGTTCGTCCGGCAGGAAGTCAACGAACTCGGGCACCGTCTGGTTAAGTATAGCGCCAAAGGAGATGATAAGCCCGACGACCATGCCGGCAAGCGCACCCTCGCGCGAGGTACGCTCCCACCAGAGACCGAGGAAGAAGACGGGGAACAGGACGCACCCCGCGATTGCGAACGCCATACCGACGAGTTCGGCGATGAGCGCGGGCGGGTTGACGGCGACCAGCGTGACGAGAGCGCCCAGTCCTACGATGGTGGCGCGTCCGACGAGTAGCTGTTCACGCTGTGTCGCGTCCTCCTTGTAGAGGTTGGTGTAGATATCGTGCGCCGCGGCTGACGAGCCGGATATGAACAGTCCCGCTGTCGTGGCGAGCGCGGCGGCGACGCCCCCTGCGGCGACGAAGCCGACGAGCCACTGTGGCAGGTCAGCGAGCTGTGCGGTCAGTACGACGACGACGTCGGACTGGTCACCCGTGAACGGATAGGCGAGTTCGGGGTCGGCGTCGAACAGAAGGGTTCCGTATGCGGCGTAAGCCGCGGTTCCCCAGTAGAGGAGACAGATGAAGAACAGTCCCCAGACGGTCGACCAGCGAGCCTTACGTTCGTTCTCGACGGTGTAGAAACGGACAAGAACGTGCGGAAGCCCGCAGGTGCCGACTATCAGGGTGAAACAGAGAGCAACCCAGTGGTAATAGGTCGCGTTAGCGAACGGCTCGGTGAACTCGCGCGAGACTTCCTCGGCGACGACTGCCGTCTGGCTACCGAACTCTAGGTACGGAAGAACGGTAGAGTAGCCCTGTGACCAGCCGACAGCGTACAGACCAGCGAGGAAGGCGATGATGAGTATGACGTACTGGAGCGCCATGTTCTTCGTCGTGCCGAGCATTCCGGAGAGAGCGACGTAGCCGATGGTGATAGCCATCAGTATCACAACGCCCGTCACGTAGTCGGTGCCGAAGATATACATCGACATCAAGCCCATTCCACGTCCCTGACCGACAGCATAGACGAAGGCGATGAGAAGCGTCGTCACTGCGGCTAGTGCGCGTCCGGCGTCGGAGTAGAACCGGTCACCGACGAAGTCGGGAGCTGTGTACTTTCCGAACCGCCGGAACTGCGCCGCCATGAAGATTAGGAGAATGAAGTAGCCGGTCGTCCAGCCGACGAGGTAAGCGAGTCCGAAGTAGCCGAGCAGGGCGACGGTCGCCGCGACGCCGAGATACGACGCCGCCGACATCCAGTTCGCGCCGATAGCCATTCCGTTCTCGATATTGCCTATCGACCTGCCGGCGACCCAGAGGTCGTCAACGTCCGCGACACGGAATGCAAGCCCAACAGCGAGGAACAGAGCCAGCATCGCTATCGTTAGTATCGCGGGAATCAGCTTGAATCCAGGCTCAAGCCCCTCGGGAACGACTTCAAGAGGTACGTACATTATCCCTCACCTCCGGAATGGTCGATTCCGTACTTGTCGTCGAGCTTGTCGCGTCTGTAGGCGTACAGTATCGACAGCAGAAGCGCGCCGCTCGGCGCACCGATAGCCGTCAGGAAGTAATGTAGCTGGAACCCCATGACGGTCACGCTCGTCATCGTCTCCGGCGCGAGGTAAGTCGCGGTGACCGGACCGAAGACGAACAGAAGCCAGAGCGCGAACGAAATCCAGAGAAGCCGGAGATGGTCGCGCATGAAAGGCGTCGCCGGCTTGAATATGTTTATTTCGGTGTCCAGATAGTCCACCGTAGCTCCGCCGTCTGCCTCCGCGACCTGCTCCTCGTCGCCTTCTGACGGCGTCTCGTCCGTGTTGTCTTTGTCTCGTGTCATTCTTATTCTTTAATTGTGTTATTTTCGTGTCTTCCCTCCGCCTCGGTAGGTCCGAGAACCGGAGAGAAGACGTCTTTCGGTTACTGTACCTTGCTCTGTATGTCTTCGACTATATCGGGATTGCGTAACGTACTCGTGTCCCCGAGTTCTTCCTCGTTAGCTATGTCCTCAAGAAGACGGCGCATTATCTTGCCCGACCGCGTCTTGGGTAGCTCCGTCGTGAAGACTACCTCCTCCGGACGCGCGAAGGGTCCGATTCCTTCCTCTACGCCCTCGACTATTCTCTCACGTAGGTCTTCGTCGCCATCGTATCCGTCCTCGGTGATAACGTAGGCGTAGACCGCCTCGCCCTTGAGTTCGTGGTCGCCTCCGACTACCGCCGCCTCGGCGACGCCCTCGACGCCCACGATAGCGGACTCAAGCTCCATCGTTCCGAGACGGTGACCGGAGACGTTGATTACGTCGTCTACGCGTCCTAGGACGGTGATATAGCCGTCCTCGTCAACCTTAGCTCCGTCTTCGGGGAAGTAAACCCAGTCGTCGGAGTCAACGTCGGAGTACTCCTGCCAGTACTCCTTGATGAAACGTTCGTCGTTCTTGTACAGCGTCCGGAGCATTCCGGGCCAGGGCTTGTCGACAGCGAGGTAGCCAGCGTCGCCTTCGTCGACCTCGTCGCCCGATTCGTCAACGACCTTGGCGCTGATGCCTGGAAGGGGCGGACCGGCGCTACCCGGCTTCATATCGCAGACGCCGGGAAGCGTCGTTACCATCATTCCGCCCGTCTCCGTCTGCCACCACGTGTCTACGACCGGACAAGACTCGCCGCCGATATGCTTGTAGTACCATTTCCACGCACGCGGATTGATGGGTTCGCCGACGGTACCGAGTAGACGTAACGACGACAGGTCGTGTGCCTCGGGGTACTCGCTTCCCCATTTCATGAATGCCCGTATCGCCGTCGGTGCGGTGTAAAGCTGGTTCACATCGTAATTTTCGACTATCTCCCATAGGCGGTCCTTGTCGGGGTAGTCAGGCGTTCCTTCGTACATCACCGTCGTCGTACCCAGAGCGAGAGGTCCGTAGACGATGTACGAGTGCCCCGTAATCCAGCCGATGTCGGCGGCGCACCAGTAGGTATCTTCGGGCTTCACGTCGAGAACGGCGTGCGAGGTCCAAGCCGCGTACGACAGATAGCCGCCGGTCGTGTGCTTCACGCCCTTGGGCTGTCCGGTCGTCCCGCTCGTGTACATCAGGAACAGCATATCCTCGGCGTCGCGTTCGACAGGCTCTACAGTCTCGCCCTCGTGGCTCTCGACGAGTTCTTCGTAGCCGTAACGCGTACCTTCAGGCTCGGCGTCGCTCGCTCCACCGAGTCTGTCGACGACAACGGTGTTGACCTCGTGACCAACGGACCCGATGCCTTCCGACGCCTTGTCGAGATGGTCGAGCGCGTCGCCCCTCCGGTAGTAGCCGTCGCAGGTGACAAGGAACTCGGAGTCGGCGCTCTCCATACGTGTCGCAAGAGCGTCGGCGCTGAATCCGGCGAAGACGGCGGAGTGCGGCGCTCCGATACGTGCGCACGCGAGCATCGCTACCGGTAGC
>JAQZCZ010000018.1 GCA_028751095.1 Euryarchaeota archaeon Ods01
AGACTGCCTTCGCTAAGAAGGAGGAAGGAGCGGGCAACGGTAGGTCAGTATGCCCCGAATGGACCGGGCAACACGCGGGCTACAATGGCACGGACAGCGGGATGCAGCCCCGAGAGGGGTAGCTAATCCCCCAAACCGTGTCGTAGTTCGGATTGAGGGCTGAAACCCGCCCTCATGAAGTTGGATTCCGTAGTAATCGCGCTTCATAAAAGCGCGGTGAATACGTCCCTGCTCCTTGCACACACCGCCCGTCAAACCACCCGAGTGGGGCTGAGATGAGGCTGTGCGTCTAGCACGGTCGAATCTTGGTTCCGCAAGGGGGGTTAAGTCGTAACAAGGTAGGCGTAGGGGAATCTGCGCCTGGATCACCTCCTAACGAACCGCGACCCCTTTGCTAGGGGCGCACCGACCCACGTCGGACACCTAAGGGCTACCAGAGCGTACAGACGAGTCAGGTTGAAACCGTGACACTCAAGTTGTCCGGTTGTCAACCCTGATTCGTCGGTAGGGCCCATAGCTCAGCGGCAGAGCGCCGCCTTTGCAAGGCGGAAGCCGAGGGTTCAAATCCCTCTGGGTCCACTTAGATGCACCATCCCGTGAAAGCGAGGATGGGAAGGGCAGATGCGTCCACCGTCAAGCCGACGGGGGTGCCTTGAAGCCGTGTGTAAGCGTGACTCAGGTGTAAACTGGATCCACTGGAACCATATCATCAATCGTGGCTACTACGCCACCTGGTGAATAGCTCGGCTCGAGTGCCGATGAAGGACGTGCCAAGCTGCGAAAAGCCTAGGGGAGGCGCACGGAGCCTAAGAACCTAGGATTTCCTAATGGGAATCCCCTTTGCAGCCGCTTTGTGCGGTGGGGAACGCCCCGAACTGAAACATCTCAGTAGGGGCAGGAAAGGAAATCAACCGAGACGTCGTGAGTAACCGCGAGTGAAAACGACATAGTCCAAACCGAAGCCTTCGGGCAATGTGGTGTATGGACTGACACTCATCCGGCGAACGGCGGACTGAAGTCTCCTGAAATGGAGCGCGATACAGGGTGAAAGCCCCGTAAGTCTACCTCAGTAACCGGTGCGTCAGCTCCGGAGTACCAGGGGTTGGAAATCCCTTGGAAATACGGGAGGCATCGACTCCCAAGACTAAGTACTACTCGAGACCGATAGCGCAATAGTAGCGTGAGCAAAAGCTGAAAAGCACCCTTAGAAGGGAGGTGAAATAGGGCTTGAAATCAGGTGGTTATGGAGCGATAGAGCACGCAAGGAGCTTCACACCAAAGGAACCGTCTGCAAGGACGTAGTACGAGGTGGTGTCGCCGGTGTTCTATCGTACGTTATGAAAAACGAGCCAGGGAATGTGTCTCTATGGCGAGGTTAACACGTTCAGCGTGGGAGCCGTAGGGAAACCAACATGGACGTAGCGGAGGTTCGCCTCCGTCTGGTCCGCCGTGTTCAAGCGCGGGCAGTCATGGGGACACGACCCGAAACCGGGTGATCTATGCGTGGGCAGGGTGAAGCATGGCGAAAGCTATGTGGAGGCCCAAAGGGTTGGTGCCTTACAAAGCCCTCCCGTGACCTACGTATAGGGGTGAAAAGCCCATCGAACCCGGCAACAGCTGGTTCCCACCAAAAAATGTCTAAGCATTACCTCTGCTGAGGTAGTGCGTGGGGTAGAGCTACCGATTGGGGAATACTCTCCCTAGCGGGAGAGGTCCCTTGTCGAACTCCAAACCCACGCACGCTGTAGACGCAGGGAGTCCGGGCTGCGGGGTAAGCTTGCAGTCCGCGAGGGAGACAACCCAGACGTAGGTTAAGGTCCCTAAATACAGACTAAGTGTTATTACACGAAGGGTGTCACAAGCCATAGACAACCGGGAGGTCAGCTTAGAAGCAGCTACCCTCTAAGAAATGCGTAACAGCTTACCGGTCGAGGTTTGTGGCCCCTAAAATTAACGGGGCTCAAGTCTGTTACCGATACCTACGGCATTTAGCGTTAGGTGGGCACTCGGCATGGACGGAAGCACGGCTTTGAGGTCGTGTGGACCGTGTCGTGAAGAAAATCCTGGCAATAGTAGCAGCGTAGTCGGGTGAGAATCCTGACCGCCGAAAGAGTTAGGTTTCCTTGGCAATGTTCATCAGCCAAGGGTTAGCCGGTCCTAATCCCAGCCATAAGTTGAGCTGGGAGAAAGGGAAACGGGTTAATATTCCCGTGCCTGTCGTCACCAAAAGCCGACGCTTTGGGATAGGAAGAGCGGGGCACTCGCCCCGTCCAAACGCCGAAGTCCGTGGAGTGCCGTAATGGCGAGAAGCGGATGAATGCGTGAGTGCGAAAGTCTTCCGACTCCTGGAGCCCGTGAAAAGGCGAGACGACAGACCGTACCGAGAACCGACACAGGTATCTCTGGCTGAGAAGGCCTAGGCGTGTCGGGACAACCGAGCTAAGGGAAATCGGCAAGTTAGCTCCGTAAGTTCGCGAGAAGGAGTGTCTGCCCTATACGGGGCAGATCGCAGACATCAGGAGGCTTCGACTGTCTAATAAAAACATAGGTGATTGCTAAGCTGTAAAGCCTAGTACAATCACTGAATCCTGCTCAGTGCGGGTATCTGAAAACCCTGTACAAAGGGGCGAAGGACCCGTTAACGGCGGGGGTAACTATGACCCTCTTAAGGTAGCGTAGTACCTTGCCGCTTTATTGGCGGCTCGCATGAATGGACGAACGAAAGCCTTACTGTCCCTAGCTTGGTCCCGGTGAACTTTACGTTCCGGTGCGGAGTCCGGAGATCCCCAGGGGGAAGCGAAGACCCTATAGAGCTTTACTGCAGCCTGTCGTTGGGTCATGGGCTCCTATGTGCAGCATAGGTAGGAGTCGTTACAGAGGTGCGTGCGCCAGCACGTCGCCCAGACGCCACTGAAATACTACCCGTAGGAGACTGTGACCCTCACTCCGGGAGGAGGACATCAACAGGTAGGCAGTTTGACTGGGGCGGTACACGCTTGAAAAGGTATCGAGCGTGCCCAAAGGTTGCCTCGTCCGGGTCAGGAACCCGGAGAAGAGTGTAAGAGCAAAAGGCAGCCTGACGCTGTTCCTAAGAAACGAGGGACGGCGAGCCGAAAGGCGGGTCTAGCGAACCTACCAGCCTGCTTGATGCGGGCGGTAGATGACGGAAAAGCTACCTTAGGGATAACAGAGTCGTCACCGGCAAGAGTACATATCGACCCGGTGGCTTGCTACCTCGATGTCGGTTCCGCCCATCCTGGCGGTGCAGCAGCCGCCAAGGGTGAGGTTGTTCGCCTATTAAAGGGCGTCGTGAGCTGGGTTTAGACCGTCGTGAGACAGGTCGGTTGCTATCTACTGGGGATGTCAGGAGCCTGACGGGAAGCTGCTATCAGTACGAGAGGAACATAGCAGCGGCACCACTGGTCTACCGGTTGTCCGACAGGGCACTGCCGGGCAGCTACGTGCCACGGGTTAACGGCTGAAAGCATCTAAGCCGGAAACCCACCTGAAAAAGAGGCTCCACTGAGGCGGCTCGTACAAGACGAGTTCGATAGAGACGGGATGTAAGCTCGAAGGCAACGACGAGTTCAGTCCGCGTCTACTAAACGCCAAGCCATCCTTATCGGTTTCCGGTGGGTCCAGACACTAACTGAGTCACGCTTACATGACGGCGCCGGTCTCGGACTCGCGTGGGTTCGACTCCCGCGGACCGGCTTTAGGCGACCATAGCGGCGGGGTTACACCCGTACCCATCCCGAACACGGAAGTTAAGCCCGCCTGCGTTCCATCCGGTACTGGGGTGCGCGAGCCCCCGGGACAGATGGCTCCGAGAGGAGTGGCTGGTGGAAAGCCTAGGAGACCCATCCCGAGTACACGCAGGGTTCGTCCCGGTGGGAAGGGAGAAGTCTCTGTTGATGGCTTTCTTACCGGTCGTTCGTCGCCGCTTTTTATCCACTTATCATTTTCAGGAGCGGTAGCTACGTGTAATTTACCGAAGATAGCGTTAGCAGTTTAAGAATAGCGTCCGCTGATTTAACCTTCGACCTCAGCCTCGGTCTTTACGACTAGAACACGGTTTCCGGTTTTCCGCAGGACGCTCTCGGTCACGCTTCCCAGAATCTCGCGGTACTCGCTCGGCTGTTCCTCCGTCCCCATAACGACGACATCCGTGTCTTTCTCCTCGGCGTACTCGACGATAACCTCGTCGGGCTTTCCTCCGAGAACTGCCGTCTCCGTATCGATACCCTCTTCGCGTGCCTCGTCGGCAACCTCGTCGACCGCAGTCTGTCCTTCTTCTTCGAGCGAACTCACGATTTCCTCGCGCGGGACGCCTCCCGCCTCCGTTAGAACCTCGACCGTCGCATCGTCTACGACGTGCAGAACGTGTAGCTCCGCGTCGTGAGCCGCGGCGGTTTCGACGGCGTCTTCGGCGGCGCGCTCGCTTGCTTTCTCGCCGTCGGTCGGAAATAGTACGGTTTCGTACATACCTATAACTCTCGTCCGCGCGTCGTATATACTTCGGAATGTGGCTAAAAACGAAACCCTCTAACCGGCTCCGTCTAATACCCGAAAAGCATGAAAGAACGAGCCGTATCGGCGGCGTCGAGGCTTGCGTCGCGTTTCCGACGTAATCTACGCGCTTCCATACGTATCGACACGCGTTCCCTCGCCGTCTTCCGTATCTTTGCCGGCGCGTTAATCGTTGCCGACCTCCTCCTGCGGTCACGTAACTTCGGATTCATGTACAGCGAGAACGGCGCTGTACCTCTGTCGCTCGCGGTCGATGCCGCGTCGTCGGACGCCTTCTCGGTCTACTACTTCACGACAGACCCGACGGTGACGGCGTTGCTGTTTGTGGTACAGGCGTTGTTCGCGCTCCAGCTAATCGTCGGATACCGGACGCGTTTTGCGACGGTCGTTTCGTTCCTCTTAGTCGTCTCGCTTGACCACCGGAATCCTCTCGTCCTTAGCTACGCCGACACGCTGTTCCGTCTCCTCCTGTTCTGGGCTATCTTCCTCCCACTCGGCGAACGTTGGAGCGTCGACGCCGTTCACCGCCGGTGCGAACCGCGACGTTCGTTCGTCGGCGTCGCCGGTGCGCTCGCTCTCGGTCAGATGGTCACCATGTACTTCGTCAACGGTCTACACAAGTCGACCTCCGACTACTGGACGACGGGCGAAGCCGCCCCTCTCGTGATGGGACTCGGCGACACGACATTCCTGTTCGGCGACTTCGCCAGCCAGTTTACGACCGTTATGCAGGCAGGCGGCTTGGCGTGGTACTACATGATGCTTGTCTCTTGGCTACTCATCGTTCTCGTCGGTAGGAAACGTTACCTCACGGTCGGCGTCTATGCCGCCGCACACGCTTCTTTCGCGCTCACCGTACGTATCGGGGCTTTCCCGTACGTCGCTATGGCTGGACTCGTACTGTTTCTCCAGACGCGTTTCTGGGACGACCTCGGTGCGGTCGCACGCCGTTTGGGCGTCGAACCCGAACGAATCGGCGCGTGTCTGTCCTGCACGGAGCGCGCCGCCGCTCTGTTTCCGAACCCCCGACGGGTAGACGAGAGGACGCGCCACCTCCGTTCGCACGTCTACACCGTCTCTATTGCCGTCGTCGTGGCGGCGATAGTCGTCGCCTCGGCGTTCTCGGCTCCACCCGTTGACGAACGGTCGCCCGTCGAACCCGACCAACATATCGAGGACGTAGCCGACCGCTTCAGCATCGACCAACCTTCGTGGAGCGTCTTCGCGCCCACGCCGCGTACGACCGACCGGTACTACGTCTTCGCCGCCGAAACAGCCGACGGCGACTTCCTCGACGTGTACAACGACCGTGAACTCAGCTACGACAGACCGTACGAGGACGAAGGGCTTCAGAGCCAGTACGGCACCTACCGCGAACGTTTCTACATGAACGATGTGCGGCGCGCCGGACTCGACGACAGACACAACGCCTCCGAGAAACTCGGCGACTACCTCTGTGAAAAATGGCGTGAAGAGCGTGGCGTCGAACTCGTCCGTATCAATATGCATTACATCTCGGAGGACGTTACGATGGAGACGATAACCGAGCCGGAGGAGCGCGACAGAAGCTCGGTTGAGCTATACCAGCATGCCTGCGGCGACAACGTTGAGTTCGAGATACAGCCGCCCGACTTCTGAGGCTACACCGAACGCGTCCGAACTAGCGCAAACGGTATCCTTTCGGGGCGCGCACGAGTAGGTATGCCAGAAGAAATGATAGAAGCCGTCGGACTGACAGTGGTAGGCGTTGCCGTCGGGTTCTTGGTGGTGAACCTTGCCTTCCCTGACCTTACCTTTGACTCCGGCGCACTCGCCGACGGACTCAACCTAGTACTCTACGGTCTGGTAGGTCTTGTTCTGGTAGGGGTTCCGTACGGCTTGGCGCAGAGGCTATGAGCTATCATGAGTACAGCGCAAGTAATGGGCCAGCTCGGATTTGAACCGAGGACCTCCCGGTTATCAGCCGAACGCTCAACCTAGCTAAGCTACTGGCCCGCATACGGTCGTAGTCGGAGGCACGTCTTAAGACTTACTCACTCCGTCCGCCGACTTCGACGACAACCGAGTCGCGCTGTATCTTGTCGCCGAGGTACGACGACAGCGCTGAACGTATCCGCGGACGGACGAAAGGAAGGAGTAGCGCGAAGCCGACCCCGTCGGTGATGAGTCCCGGGGTAAGGAGAAGAGCGCCGCCGAAGAGAATCAGCGCTCCGTCAGCGAGTTCGCGTGACGGCGACTCTCCGCGTGCCGCGCGGTACTGGAGGCGCCGGACGGTCTGAACCCCCTGAACCTTGGCGAGCGCTCCGCCGACGACGCCCGTTACAATCACGAGCGCCACTGTCTCTAAGCCGCCGATACGTCCCGCGACGACGAACAGGACGTACAGGTCGACGAGGGGTACGAGTACGAACGCTAAGACGACCTTGCCGAGCACGCCGGAGGATACGAGGCGGCGCGACAAAGGGGTTTCGGGCTGTCTTTCGGTTATCCAAAATAATTTTTTCACCCTTCGCCACCCTTATGCTTCCCGTCAACCTATCGCCAGATATGGACTACAACAAGCTGTTACCGCTCGCGGTCGTCGCCGTCGTTCTCCTGTCAGGGTGCCTGACAGGCGTCGACGCCGACGAGGTCCGCGACTCATCGGTGAACGCGATGCAGGATGTCGAGACGTACGGCTTTGAGACCGAGATGGATATGACGATGGAAGGAGACGGACCTGGCGCACTGTCGGTATCTATGGAGGGTGAGGGCGCGGTCGACGAGGGCGAACGCGCGATGGAGATGTTCATGACGACCTCTATGATGGGATTTGAGATTGGACAGGACGCCTACATCGTTGACGACACGATGTACATGAAGATGGACCTCGGAATGGGTGCCGACGAGGTTGAGGACGAGTGGCTCAAGATAGAGGACGACGTGATGGTAGCTGAGACGTGGAACTCGTCGGCACACGCCGAACAGTACCGCGAGATACTCGAAATCTCCGAGGTTAGCTACGACGACGACGCCTCGGTTGACGGCGAAGACGCCTATGTCCTCGAACTCGAACCCGAGATAGACGCCTACAACGAACTCGTCGAGGAACAGATGGAAGGCATGATGGCTTCCGACGCGATGGGTGTCGACGAGGAGGAGATGTTCGACACCGATGCCATCGAGGTTGAATCCGTCTCGATGCGTCAGTGGATATCACAGGATACCGACTACATACTCCGCTCCGAGGAAGAGGTTACCATGACGATGTCGTTCGGCATGGGCGATGAACTCGACGACGAACTCGGCATGGACGACGAGTTTACGGTCACGATGGAAGCCGACACGACGTTCTCCGACCACGGCGAGGATGTGGATATCGTTCTGCCTGATGGTGCTGAGGACGCCGAGAGCATCGACGAGTTCGGCGCGTTCGTTGACGAAGACAGCGCCACCGAGAACGTCTCTGACTCTGCCGTAGCGCCCGAATCCGACGGGGAGTTCGATACCGACTGGGCGGACGATATCCCCGAGGACCCAGAGATTGACGAGGAGGATGACTTAATCGCGGATATCGATGTCGAGGTACATGAGTTCGACGGCGCACCCGACACCTACTGGGCGACGGTGAACTTCGAGGACGTCGAAGGTGACTGGCTCCGTATCGAGTCCGTCGAAGCCGACGGACACAGCCAAGTTAACTCTCCCGGAGCTACTGACCACCTCGGCGTAGACGTATCACCTGAGGGCGACGAAATAGTCGCCACGTTACAGAGAGAGGACGGAACCGTCGTTGAGGACCGCGAGACGTACGAACCGTAACGTCGCCGGATACTGAAAATTTATATAGCGGGGGGTTCAAGATTAGCTAACCCCACGGGTTTTCGAGGGACGTTTAGATGATACCCAACAACCCTAATCAGCGAGAAAGAAGTCAAGCGTCGGTTTCGAACGAAGATGTCGCCGAAGGTACGACGACGATAGGTATAACTGCAGGAGACTCGGTCGTACTCGCCACCGAACAGCGTGCCAGCATAGGCAACCTCGTGGCGAGCAAGACCGCTAAGAAGATATATCAGGTCACCGACGACGCCGCGCTTACCATCAGCGGAGGCGTCGGCGACGGTCAGAACCTCGCCAAGACGCTCAAGGTCGAGGCGAACCTGTACGAGATGCGCCGCGGAAAGCCGATGACGATGACCGGCTTAGCGAGCATGGCGGGCAACGTCCTACGCTCGTACCTGTTCCGTGTCGTCCCCATTCTCGGCGGAGTCGATGACGAAGGAGCGCACGTCTTCTCGCTCGACCCTGCGGGCGGCGTCATGGAAGAGGAGTACGTCTCGACGGGAAGCGGCTCGGTCATCGCGTACGGTGTCCTTGAGGACGGCTACCACTCCGACATCGACATCGAGGAGGCGAAGACGCTCGCAGTCCGTGGACTCGAAAGCGCCATGGAACGCGACACCGCGAGTGGTAACGGCATCTTGCTTGCTACTATCACGCCCGAGGAGGGCTTCCGCCAGCTAGACGACGAAGAGGTCGCGTCTATCGCGGACGAGCTTTAGAGGATTCTACGCAAATGAACGTCGACGAGGAGCTAGAGGAACTGGAAGAGCGCGTACAGGACGAAGTACCTGCCGGAATCTCCATAAGCGATGTTGAGTACGAGGGTCCTGAGCTTGTTATCTACACGAGCGACCCCAAGAAGTTCGCCGACGACGGCGACTTAGTGCGCGACCTCGCGCGGAAGCTACGGAAACGTATCACCGTCCGTCCCGACCCGGGTGTCCTCACCGACCCCGAACCCGCGAAGGATGAGATAGATGGGATAGTCCCTGAAGACGCCGGAATCACTGACTACGAGTTCAAGCCCGACGTCGGAGAGGTCGTTATCAAGGCGGAGAAGCCCGGACTGGTCATCGGAAAACACGGCTCGACCCTACGTGAGATAACGCAGGCGACCGGATGGACGCCGGACGTGATGCGGACCCCCCCTATCGAGTCCTCGACGGTCGACAACATACGGCGTTACCTCGCTCAGGAGAGCGACGAGCGCAAGGAGTTCCTCCGCGATACGGGACGGCGCATACACCGTGAGCAGACCTCGGAGGACGAATGGGTCCGCGTTACTGCGCTCGGATGCGCCCGCGAGGTTGGACGCGCCGCCTTCCTCCTTTCGACGCCAGAGACGAAGATTCTCATAGACTGCGGCGACAAGCCTGGAACCGACGAGACTCCGTATCTCCAAGCGCCCGAGGCAAATCCGCTTCAGTCGATAGACGCTGTCGTTTTAACCCATGCGCATCTCGACCATAGCGCGCTCGTCCCCCTCCTGTACAAGTACGGCTACGACGGACCGATATACACGACTCCGCCGACCCGCGACCTGATGAGCCTACTTACCATCGACTACATCGATGTCGCGGCGAAACAGGGGCGGACGCCGCCGTACGACTCCGAGATGGTGCGCGAGGCGATTAAACACACAATCACGCTTGACTACGGCGAGGTCACCGATATCGCTCCCGACGTTAAGCTGACCTTCCATAACGCCGGACATATTCTCGGGAGCGCAGTCGTCCATTTCCATATCGGGGATGGTCTCTACAACGTCGGCTTCTCGGGCGACATCCATTACGACGAGACGCGTCTCTTCAACGGCGCGGTCAACGACTTCCCGCGTCTCGAAACCCTGTTCCTCGAATCGACATACGGCGGTAGGAATGACCACGCTCCGCCACAGGAAGAAGCCGAGGACAAGCTCGTCAAGATAATACGGAAGACGCACGACGAGGGCGGAAACGTTCTCATACCTGCCTTCGCCGTCGGACGTTCGCAGGAGATGATGGTGGTTCTCGAAGAAGCGATGCGTAAGGGACGTATCCCTGAGATGCCCGTCTACCTCGACGGCATGATATGGGAGGCAACGGCGATACATACGGCGCACCCTGAATACCTCAACGACGACCTCCGTGACAGAATCTTCCACGAGGACGAGAACCCGTTCCTCGCCGACTGCTTCGAACAGGTTGACGAGGGGAGCGAGCAGAGACAGGAGATACGCGACGGCGAACCTGCGATAATCCTCGCCACGAACGGCATGATGGCGGGCGGACCTGTCATGGAACACCTCGAACTCCTCGCGCCCGACCCCGAGAACTCGTTGGCTTTCGTCGGCTACCAAGCGGAAGGCACGACGGGAGCGCGCATCAAGTCGGGACGCGACGAGGTTCGCGTTCCGTCCGCTGAGGGACGGTCGGAGACGGTCAAGATAGATATGAGCGTTTACAGCGTCGAAGGCTTCTCCGGACACGGCGACCGCGACGAACTCGTCCGCTTCGTTGACGAGATGAATCCGCGTCCCGAGAAGATATTTACAGTCCACGGCGACGAGGGCAAGACGAAGGCGCTGGCGAGCGCCCTGTACCAGAAGTTCAACATGCGGACCATCTCGCCGATGAATCTGGAGACACACCGTTTCATCTAATGCGCGTCTCAGAAAACACCGTAGATGAACTTGACGAGTTCTTCGAGGAGCGCCTCGACGAGATAACTGAGTTAATCAACGACGCCCGCGACCGTCTCGGCGACGCATTCGGCGAGGAGGTTGCGCGCGTATCAGCCGACGAGGTACGCGAGGAGTTCGACGACTTCCTCGCCGACGAGGATGCCGCGCTCAACGCCGCCGCCCTCTACCGACTCGGGGTAGAGCTTGAGGTACGGAACGACTACGCCGGATTCATCGTTGACGAAATTGTAGGGCGGAACCTCGCCTCTGTCGTCGCCGGAGACGAACCCGAACGCACCCTAGCCGAGGCGACCTTCCACTACATCGACGTACATGCCGACGAGGTCCTCGACGGAACGACGGCGGGAGAGGACGATGTCCTTGCCGGACTCGCCGCGGGCGTACAGACGCGTCTTCCCGGATGGGACTGGCAGGAAGACGGCTTCTAACGTACGTCGGCTTCAACCGTATGCGTCTCTCCCCACCCGTCAAGTACGTCGGCGACGACCGTCTCTGCCTCCGTGTCGACACGGGCACCCACCTCGGGGTACGTTATCGCAGTTCCACCTGCCTCTCCTATCTCGCGCGTCACGACCGACAGGCGCAGTTCGTCGCCGTCAACCGACGCTCTCTCTACTTCGGCGAGGTAGTTGGTCGCGGGCGCTACTGTACGGACGTAGACGACTGTACCGCCGTCGTCGGAGCGGGCGTCAAGGCGCACGTCGCCGTGTTCGGTTTCGACAGTCGTTCCTTCAAACTCCCAGTCAGCGACGTCAACGAGTTCGTATCCCACCTCGTCCGAGCCGAGACATCCGGATGCCGACACGGCTACTCCGGTTACTGCAACGGCGCGGAGAAGACGACGTCTGGTTACCATAGCTACGGTACGTTCTGACCCTCCGTATCTCTTCCGGCTACCTGCGTGCGTCCTGCACGCCGCGCACCGTCTCGCGGAGCGCCTCAACGCCCTTGTCATGGGCGGCGTCGCCGACGACGACACAGTCAGCGTACTCTGCCGCCTCGCGTGCGCGTTCGTAAGAGTCAACGCCGCCGCCGTAGAAGACGGTGGCTTCCTCGACTGCTTCGGAGACGGCAGAGACGACCTCGGTGTCGCCGAAGGTACCCGAGTACTCGACGTAGACGACGGGAAGGTCGAAGAAACGGTCGGCGACCGTCGCGTACGCCGCCGCCTCCTCGGGGGCGATATCCGTCTTCGCGTCCGTGAGGCGTCCTACCGCGCTGTCGGGGTTCATCACAACGTACCCCTCGGCGAAGACGCGCGACCAGTCTATCTCGTCGTCTATACGCATCCACTCTTTCTGTATACCGACGACCCAGTCGACGGTACCGGCGTTCAGGACGGTTGGGACGAGGAGGTCGTTTCCCGTGTGGACGACGCTCGCGGGGTTTGACGGCTCTATGACGACCGGAACGTCGCCCGATTCGAGCGCTGACAGGAGCGAAAGGACCTTGTCGCGCGTCACGCCCTGTGTTCCCCCTACGACGACGGCGTCGGTCCCCGTTCCGGCGACGCGGCGCGCCTTCTCCTCGGACATCCCTTTGTCGGGGTCTACCTTCGTGACGTGGCTCCAGTCGCCGGGTTCGACCATGGACGTAACAGACAGCGGTACGACAAAAGACTGACCATCTTTATTTCGTCGTCCGTCGAACTGCAATCGCTCTACCGACTCTCCGTGAGCCTCTCCTTCTCCTCGCGCGACAGGCTCTTAATTTCTGCCTCGCGCGACATAGCCTCGCCTCGTTCTCCGAACTCTTCGACATGAACGACCTCGACCGGCGTGCGTCCGCGCGTGTACTTCGCGCCTTCGCCCGAGTTGTGTTCCTTGACCCGTCTGTCTACGTCGGTCGTATATCCCGTGTACAGCGTGTCGTCCGAACACTTGACGACGTAGACGTAATGGCTCATTCCTTGTATTCCTGTACCTTTCTCTGGACGCCGTCAAGGAGTTCCTCGGGCTTACCCGACGAGACGATACGTATCTCCTCACCGTCGGACATACGTATCTTGACGAACGGCTCGTCGTAGTCTACCGAAGCCACTTGGTCGTAGTAGAGTTCCTTGGTCCCGTCTCCTATCTCTATCTCGCGCGTTACCATGTCGACCGACGAGCCGTGGTGGAGCGAGAGCGACGACTCGCCGACCAGTAGGTTCGTCGTCCTGTACATCTTCGCCGAGTCGACGACCGGTGCGGTCTCCTCTCCGTGTGTCAGGCTGTAGAACCCTCCGCGGTTGCCGAGCAACGACTCCCCTTCTTCCTCCACCTTTTCGACGAACTCGTCGTAAACCTCGGCGTACTTCCTGTTGACGGCGAACGCGCCGCCGAGCCATCCGACGCCGCCGAAAGCCGCTCCCGCGAGCGACCAGAGGGCGAGAGCCGCGACGGCTCCTCCGACGACCTCCGTCGGTTCGTTCGCTGTTTCGACACCTACAAGGCTACCGACGTTCAGCACGAAGACGGCGACTAACTCCGTCCAGTCCGCTCCTACACCCACGGCTTCCAAGATACCTTCAGCGCTCTCAGACCCGATGACGTAGAAGACCACGAAGACTGAGACTGCCGCGAGGAAACCAAGCTTACGTAGGAAAGGCTTCAGCGCTCCCACGGCGATGAGTAAGACGCCGAATGTCGCCGTCGCACCGCCTACCGCACCGACCGCGTATCCGACGAGGACGCCCGCGATGCCGCCGATACTTCCTGCGACAAGGGGGCGCCAGCCGAGCCACCAGAGGGCGTCTGTCGTCCTCTCTTTCAGACGTTGTTTCATCTACCTTACCTGTGTCGGCGCGTGGAATATAACTTTCCCGACGGTCAGAGCGTCTCGGCAATCTTATCTCTGTAACGCGTGTACGCGAACGACGCCGCGAGCAGTATAACGCCGAGTATTATGTACGACGCTATCCTTGCCGCGGGACTGAGCCCGAGCGTGTCGAACAGGAAGACCTTGGCGGTTGCGAGACCTAGGACGGCGACGCCTTCGAGACGGAGGTCCTTCGCACCGGCACGTATCCCGAGAGCGAGAAGCCCGAGTCCGTAGACCGCCCATGCCGCCGAGACGCCGAGTCCGTCGAGTTCGGCGGAGAAGCCTACGACGGCGACGAACGCCGCTGTAGCTGAGTACGCGAGCGGGACGCGGCTCTCGGCTTCGGTAAGTCCGGCGTCCTGTAGTACGACGTATCCGGCGTAAAGACCGACGACTGCGACGACGAACAACGGTAGGGTGCTACGCGCCAAAGGTTCGGCGGCGTCGAAAGCCGCGAACTCCTCGGCGTCGACCGCGACCAGCTTACCGACCGCAACCGCGGTGACTGCGTACGCCTCGGCGCGCAGGTCGACGGTTTCTCCTGCCGTTCCTGCGTACACGAGCGCGACACCGTACGCAACGAGCAACGGCGTCGAGAGGTAGTCGCCGCCTTCGTTGAAGATGAGGGCGACCGTAACGAGCGCCGCGGTAGCCGAGTAGACGTAGGCGGTCGCCGGACGGTCGGAAGCGACGCCGAGTTCGTCCTCGACGACCGTGAAGTTGTCACCTCTACGCCCGAGGACGTAGATGGCGTACAGCGCCGCCGCGACCGCGCCAAGGGCGACGAGGTAGGAGGGTTCGACCGGGTTCGTAGCATCGAAAGCCGCGAACTCGTCAACGAACCAGAGGGCGGCGACGACCGCGACGACCGCGACACCGTGAGCCGCCCGCCGCGTTTCGGGGATATCGACCTTCTGCGACGCCGCGAAAAGCGCCGCCGCAACGACTGCGACGCTTACCGTGAAGCCGAACGGTAACAGGAGTTCCCATAGGGCGGCGACGAGGAAGACGACGCCGAGGTAAGGATATACTCTCTTTACCTCGGCTTCGCGGGCGGTCGCCACAGCGTAGAGACCGGCGTGTAGGGCGGCGAAGACAGCGAGGAAGACGCCGGTAACGGACACGTCGAAAGCCGCGCCGTGTTCGCGTACGACGGGGACAAAGAGGGCGGCAAAACCTACCGAGTTAACGACGTTGAGCCAGAGGTTGGGCGTTACGTCGTGGTCGCGTACCGAGACCGCGGCTGACTGGCTAAGGAAGACGGCGAAGACTGCGACGAGGAAACCGGCGGCGAGCTGGCTACCGGCTTCCGGTCCCCAGACGAGGTAGACGGCGTACGCGCCCGCCGCGCCCCCGACAGAGAGCCACCCCCATCCTTCGCGGTAGACGACCGCCCCGACCGCCGCCGAGAGGAGAACGACGTAGACGACCCCGCCGAAGCCGAACTCGGTGCTGAGGAGGGCGGTCACGTATCCGAGGAAGAACGCCTCGTACGACAGCGGACGCGAACCGTCGCGGAGTGCGAGCGCTACGCCTCCGGCGACTACCAGCGTCATCCCCGCTACAGCGGCGACGAGAGGCGTTCCGAGAGCCTCTCGGTACGTCTCCAAGCCGTACGAGGCGTAGACGGCGAAGTAGGCGACTGCGACACCCAGACCCTTGACCGTCGCCGACCAGAATCCGTATCCCTCGCGGCGCGAGAAGAACTCACCGACACCGACGAGACTTATTCCTGCGACCACGCCCAGAGCGACGCGTCCGAGGGGTCCTATCCAACCCTGTTCGAAGGCGTAGTTGAAGAACAGGACTACGCCAACCACGACGGCGAAAGCGCCGACCCGACCGAACCACTTGACTCCCACGTCGGTCTCAAGACTCCGACCTTCTTCTCCGACATCCTCGTCTTCTTTCTGGTCGCCATCCGTCTCAGTTGCCGCCTCCTCTGCTTCTACGTCGCCGTAGACGGCGGTATCCTCAGCCTTCTCATCTACGGTGTCGGACTCCGTGTCTTCTCCGGTCACGTCCTCCTCAGATTCGACACCGAGGGCATCCTCGACCTCGTCCATACGGCGCTCAACTCTCCGTAGACGGTCTTCCAGCCTCTCCAACGTCTCCCGCAGGTCGTCGTCCATTGTCCGGTCAAACTACTTCTTGTTACATAACTCTGACGAACGAATATATGTCAGCGGGCGAAGATATTTCTATGAGGGCGTGGAACGGGAATCTATGACCTGGTTCCCAACCCTCGACTGGTTCAAGGACTACGCCGGGGAGATAAACCAAAACGACGACTTCCGTGATAAGGCGGAAGGATGGGGCGAAGACTTCAACGGCGACTTCCTGTTCCATGTCTACGATATACCTACTGACGAACACGTCCTAAACGAGCTACCCGATGAACTCCTCCTCCTGCGCCGTATGCCCGACGAAATCTGGGAAGACGTTCCCGACGGAATCGAGCGCCAGTTGCTCGAACAGGAGGGCGACAAGCCCGTCAACGAAGTCTTCGACCATATCGACGAGGAGTTACGTGCCGAACTTCCCGACTGGCTCCGGGATGTCCTCGAAGAAGCCGAGGACCTCTTCGCGTCTTACCCGACCTACGACGACGTTCCTGATATGCTCTCAGACGAACTCCGCGATGTCATGCCCGAACACCTCAGGTCACTCCTGCACCAGCTAGAGGAGTACGTCGATGAGGAAGGAAACGTCTACGCCTTTCTCCGTCTCGAAGACGGACGCTGTACCGGCGTCGGTGTCTCTGACTCACCCGACGACTTCGAGCCTGGATTTGTCCTCCGTGGAGAGTACGACGCATGGGAGGAGTTCGTCCGTAACGACGACGACGTAATCACGACCGTCATGCGGGGTGACCTTGAACCCCGCGGCGATATGACGCTTCTACTTGAGTACACGGATGCCTTCGTTGAGATGGGGCGGACCGTATCTGACGTAGAGACCGAATACCTCTTCTCCGATGAACGCCGTATCGACCCCGAGGAGATGCCACGGACGAAACGTGCGCTCAACCGCTGACTACAGGTCGTCTATCTCGTCCATTACCTCGTCCGCCTTTTCGAACATCTCTTCCATATCTATCTCGTCGCCGCCTATATCGAGCTTTTGACCTCCCTCTCCGCCCTCGTCGTCCTCGTCAGAGCCGTCCGTTCCCGGTTCGGCGGCTATCTCTAGGGTTTCTTCCTCTTCGTCGGACTCCTCTTTGGACTTCACCGTCTCCGGCTTCGGCGTCACGTCGTCGAGGTCGACCAGCGTCGAGTGGTCTAAGGCGTGGAGGGTCGCCTCTGTCACCGAGTCTTCGAGTTCGTCGGCGTCGAACCCGAACTCGCCGTCGTGGTAGTACTTCGACAGGGTTCCGTTACGGAAGAAGAGGACGTTGTTACCGTAGACGGCGTATCCGGTCAGGCGTTCCTCCTTCGCAGTCTCAAGTATCTCGTCGGTGTCTGTCGCAAACAGGCGTCCGTCGGGTGACCGTGTCGAGACGACGATGGGGACGCGCCCCTCTCCGTCGTTCACCAACGTAGGGACACGGACGCCGTCGAGGCTTTCGGAGGCGCGCCGAAGGTAAGAGGCGAGTCCGTACCGTGCGTCGCCCTCGACCTCGTCAAGGTAGTATACCTCGGCGGTCGCCCCGATGAGTGCCTCGTGTATCTCGTCGTCCGTCCTTGAGACGATGACCTCACGTGTCACGACAGCGTAACCCGCGAAGCCCGCGACGGTACCGGCGTAGACGAGGAACGCGAGGACGCCGAAGGTTGCCGAGTTGCCGAATGCCTCCCATCCGGTGCCGATTACGATTGAGTAGACGACGAGAACCTCGGCGACAGCGAACCCCACTATATCGACCTCCTCCCCCTCGCCGTCGGAGCCGAAGCCGTAGTCATAGACGACGGCACCGAAGATAACGCCCGCGGCTACGGCGGTCATCCTCCAGTCTACACCTATCTCCCAGTAGGAGACGAGTACGTAGCCGAGCGTAAGGACGACGAAGGACAGACCGACGCCGTCAATCTTCTCCATGAGTGGTTCGTCTGTCTTTATCTCGACGTTACTACCCTCGTATATCTCTTCGCTCCCTGAGTCGCTGTCGACGACGAGGGCGTAGCCGAAGGCTCCCGCCAGAATGCCGCCGGCGAAGACCGGATGTATATCTTCCGCCGTGAGCAGGACGACGGCGGGGAACGCTATCAGGACGACTGCCCCCTTTGCTCCTAAAACCCTCGCCAGACGGCGGAAGTACGTCCTCTCGGTCTTCCTACCTACCGCGAGGGCGTCCCCTGACATAGTAGTTACAGGGTTTCGACGGCGTATAAATCTTCGGCGCGCACCGCTCATCCCACGTCAGGTATTTATGCGAGCGACACTAAAGAAGTCCAAAAATGAAAGCTAAACTGATAGCTGTCGTTGTTGTCGTTGCTCTTGTCGCCGCCGTCGCGTCTTTCTTCGTGTTCTTTGACGAACCTACGGGTGACGAGATAGGAGAGCGCATGGAGGGGAGCTACGCGGAAGTTGACGACTACGAAGGAACCATGTCTGTACAGTACACTCAGGTAACCGACAGAGGCGAGCTGGTTGACGATGAGGAGCTTAGACAGCAGGCTGAGGCACTCGCGGCTGAGAGTGATATGACGGTAGAGGAAGCCGAAGAGACGATAGTCGAGAATCTGCCCGACGAGGGAATGGTGGAGACGGGTAACTACACGACAGTCGCCGAAGTTAGCTTCACTAAGCCTGACAGATACAGGTACGACTACGTCGAAACGCCGCCCCGTAACCCGATGGAGGTGACGACGACTGAGGACAACGTTGCCATGATGCATCTGCAGGGCTACGAGCCGTACGAAGTTCACGTCTCTGACGCCGACGCCGGCGTCGTCGGAATAAGGATGGTCGACTACGTTCCCACGATAACCGACGACTACGGTATCGAAGTGAACGAAACCGAAACCACGGATGAGACCTACGTCCTTGACCTGACACCTGTCGCTGAGTTCGACGGCGCACTTGACCGTGTCGAGGTCGACAGGGAGACGTACCTGCCGGTACGGGTTGAACGTACCCAAGAGTCCGGACGTTCGCTGATAGAAACGACCGTTGAGTACGACTACGAGTACGACGTAGGGGTCTCCGACGGTGTCTTTGATGTCGATACCGAATCTATCGCCGAACAGGAGCCGCCCTTTGAGGCACCTGGTGAGGAGGAACACCACCATGCCGCTGAGGTTCTAGAAGATGTCGAGGAGCCTGACGCCCCTGACCGGTTCACCTTCGACACCGTAGAAGAGGCGGAGGAGCAGTTTGGGTTCGATATACCCGATAATGAAATACCTGAGCTTGACTACGACCGAACTGCTGTCCGTGGCAGAACCGTACATAACAACTCAAGCGTGACGATGACTTACTCAGGCGACCAAGGCAACCTGATGGTCTATCACACAATCGACCGAGGCTCGCGGTTCGGCTCGTGGCACGGGGATGACCACGAGGCGTTTACTCTAGAGGAGGTTGAGATAGGCGACCGTATGGGGGAGCTACACTACTACGAGGTCGGTGATGAGCTAGAGGAGGTTGACGTTGAGGTCAGCAGACGCGTCGTTCGCTTCAACTGTGATGAAATGCTCATTGAGGTCTACAGCGGTTCGCTCTCCAACGACGAACTGATGGAAGCCGCCGACGAGATACGCTGTTAACTTAGAAATCGGGGCGGTCCCATACCCGCCAGTCCCCGTTCGACCGCCTTAGCTCCCACTCCGTCACCTCCGTCCTCTCCGACTCGTCAGGCGACCGAGGACGCACCGTGACCGTAACCTCTACCGTGACGGTATCGTCGGTCTCTTCGAGTACCTCTACTTCCTCTACCTCACGCTCCTGTACCTCTAGTCCTGCCTCCTCGGGTATCGGCTCAAGCTCGCCGTCCTCGTGAAGAAGGGCGTTTACACCCTCCCTGTCACCTCTGTTGAGCGCGTCCATGAAATCCCTCACAGTAGCTTCAGGACTGTTCTCTTCCTCCTCTTCTTCACCGTTAGCAAAGGGTCCTATACATCCCGTCGTCGCCCCGCCCGCCGCAGTACCTACCGCGGCTATGAACTTTCGGCGTCGCATCGGTTCACCTTAATCCTCTTCCGTATTTATTGTTTTCCCCGCCGAAACCGCTACCGGAACCGTTTTAGTCAGCTGTTGTGTTACTACCGCCCATGCACAGGCGTGAGTTCGTCGTCGGTCTCGCGGTCGTAGGAGCCGGCTGTCTGAACGACGATGAACCTGAGACGGACAATGAGGCGGATACGGACCCTGTTTCGACTACTGAGTCGCTTCTCGAACGGGTCGCAAGGGACGAACACATCGTTGAGATGGAAGGAGCAGGTATGTCGGTCGCGGGCTACCAAGGTAGTGACGACGGTGACCTGACGACCGCGGCGGTTCTTGTTGACGGGTCTTCGGAAGATAACCCTGTCCTCCTCAGAACCGGCGTTGCTAACACGGGTAGAAACATCGTTGAGGCTGATACCGAGGAGATTCCCCCGTACGGCGGCGTCGGTGAGAGCGAAGACGAAGTCCTCTACGCTGTTCCTACCGACGACCACGACCTCGTTGACGACGTTCCTGAGGTCGGGCGGGAGGACGGCGTATGGCGTCTGGTGGACGGGTACGATGACCCGACGCCGTCGACCGTCGAAGTTGAGCCTGACGACGGATACGTTGGCGAGTATGCCCTCGTGCCGGACGACGGCTCTCCGACGGAAGGTGTCTACGACTTCGGCGGTATGAGCCTGAACCTCTGGCAGACTGATGCTCCGGGACCGTCGGAACCGTCGCGTTTCGAGGGCGAAGGAATGCCAGACGTACGAGTCCTTCTGCGCGAGGGGGTTTCGGAGAAGGAGATGCTCTGGTACCACGAAGCCGACGAGACGACGGCGGAGTACACGGAGCCATCTGACGAATCCGTTGAACTCCCTGCGTCAGTTGAGTTTGAGAGCTTCAACCGTTCTTCCGGACGTCTCTCCGGCGGTGCGTCTTGGGCGCTCTACAAGCTTGTTGACGACGGCTGGGTTCAGGTCGCTCACTCGCGTGACGTGTCGCCGACTGACGCGATGCTCCGTGCCGGAGAGACGAACGTTTCCGAGCTACGTCTGTATCCCGACGAACCCGACGACGAAGGCGACCGTGTCGTCGCTCACCTCGGCGGCGGACGGTACGCGTACGAGGACACTTACTCGACAGGAGAAGGAACCCTTGGCGCTGTCTTCGATGTCGACGCCTCTCCGGTTGAACCCGAACCCCCTGCGGACGCCGACGCCGAACACGAGGAAGGGCGGACTGTTGTCACCACCGATGCTTGGAGGGATGTGGAGGACCACGGTTACGGCGAACACGACGAAGGGCACGGTGACGGTCACGACGAAAACGATGATGGTCACGGCGACCACCATGACACAGAGCCGTCGGATAGGTCTGAGTACGTCGTCGAAAGCTCGTCTTCAGGCGAGGCTGACGAGACCGTGGTACCCGAACAGCTGTACAACAATACGGAGCGGGAGCTTCGGTACGCGCTCCCCTACTTTGAAGATGGAGTCGAGGAAGTTGTTGTTCGGACCGACGCGGCGACCTCCGAGAACGCCGTCGTCAGGGACGACGAGGAGGGACGGAGGTTTAGGTACAGGGGTAATGTCTACGAGGCTCGCCTCGTTCAGGGATACGAACGTCTAGGTGACCTCGGTCACGACCACTAAGCCGCGCAACCGTTTCCAAAGCCAAAAGGCATAAATACCTGTATTCTGATGTTATTGCTACAACATGAAACCGACAAGACTAGCGATAGCCACCGTCTTAGCTGTCGGAATGATAGCATTCATGGCAGGTACGGCGGCGGCATGGAGCGGTTCGACACACGGCGGAGTTGCCGAAGAAGTCGCCGAAGCCGGCGGTGCGAGTGACTGGCAACAGGACGAGCTAGGCGACCTCGCGTACTGGGCTGACAGCGTAGGCTCCGCAGGTATCGAGTATCAGGAAGAGGTCTGTACGACGTGTGAGTTCGGTGTCGACAAGGAGTACAATCCGTGGTATCAAGAGTCGATAGAGGAGGGTACGGTTTCGGACGTTGAGGACTACCTCCAAGACGACCTTGGCGTTGACTGGGCGGATATCCCTGACACCCTCAATATGGACCATTTCCTCGCCATCAACTACTACGAAAGCCTGCTTGGTGACTACTGGAGTCCTGCGGCTTACGCTCCGGTTGGCACTGCGCACTACAACACGGCTGTTTTCGTCCAGAACGGACACGACTCCGACTGGGGTACTACGTCGATGGACCGCGCCGGTAAAGGTGTCCACTACGTTCAGGACGTTACTGTTCCGTACCACGCTTCCGTGACGATGAACGTTGAGAGAACCGACGGCGAGTTCGACCATTTCAACTACGAAGGATGGGCGGCTGAAAACTTCTACGCCGACAACTGGTGGGAGACCGGATTTGCCGAGGCTGCGCGTGACGGTGCTGAGGACGACTGGACCGTTGAGATAACCGAACAAGAAGACCTTGAGGACCTGACTATCGAAGCCGCCGAGGAGTCGCGTGCCCTTGGAACCTACATACGGTTCAACAACTGGGAGGATAACGAATGGGCAACCGAAGAGCTACACTACCTCCAAGGTAAGTATACTGCCGCCATATACGAGTACGCCACCGAGGACACGTGGGCTGAACTCGAATACGAAGGCGAAGTCGTGACCGAAGAAGACGGCTGGTGGATTCTCTAGGCGCGCGAGACCGACGAGTTCGTTCCTGAGCTTTCCTTCCGACCTAACACTTAAGCCTTAGCGACGACAATCCGATGTCACCGCATGCTACCGAAGCTGAAGACATTCGTCGCGTCGGCTGTCGTCTCGTTACTTCTACTCGTCCAGCCTGTGCTTGCACAGAACGACGAAATACCTGAGATATGCGACAACCAACTCGTGACGGCGATGGACAACCTGATTACGTTACTCGCCGTCATCGGACCGGTGGTCGGTGCTGTTGTTGCAATGGCGGCTATGCTCGTGCTGACGACGACACAGAACCCGCGAAAGAAAAAGAAATGGATAAAGACGCGTAACGACGCCATCAAGTACGGAATAGGAATTCTGTTCGTAGGCGCGATAATGAACCTACTCGTCACCGTTGTCGGTCCCGACGAAGTTAGTACCTGTATCGATACCGTCGGGATATAACGGATGAGAAAGACCGTCTTCGCTTTTCTCCTTCTGTTTCTTTTCCCCCTCCTATTTTTCTCCTATCCTATCGCAGGCTTCGAACTACCTGCTCCTGACCACGGTGTTGAGGAGGACTTTGACAAGCTATGGTCGAAGTACGAATACGATGCTCCGGACGAAGACGGAACGCCCGTTGAGTACTTGACGCGGTCGTCCGACTACTTCTACGCTGAACCCCCTGAAGCCCCTCAGCAGTGGAACCGGGGCGAGACCGGTAGATTCGACGGCGGTGGGGCTAACGAGTCTGTCCGCCCTGTCGACGCGGATACCCGTGACGGCGACAGGATATCCGACGCCTACGTCGAGGTATTCGCGGTCTCGCCGAGTACCCTCGTTCATTACACGTCTGACGAAAAGGTTCTCTACGCCCAAGACGACGGCGAGGTCCACGCTTTCGTCGACTACGAGGCTACGAACGTCGATGACCACTTCGTGGAGGTTGAGGTTGTCGAAACCCGTGACACTGTTTCCGAAACCGGCGGCGTCACTATCGACTACGACCGCTTAGGATTCGCCGACGAATCCCTGACAGTCCGCGCCGAGGTGACCGCTGAGTGGGACGAGGGGAACGACACGGAGACAGAAACCGTGGTTGTTGAGGACTCCGTAGATGTAGAGCCGTACAACGTCTCGTCGCCTTCGGCTATAGCGTTACGGAACACCTATCCCGACGGCGACGAGGCTCTCTTTCTCCTCCGCGGGGGACCGTGGTCGTCGGTCACCGTCGGAAACGGGACGACGGTACACTCTAACTGGAGGTTCTTCAGTGCCCGCGACACAGACTGGGACGGTGGAACCACCGACGGAGAGGGCTACCATCCTCTACAGGTCCACGCCTATCCGTCGAGCAGCGGCGTCTACGTTGACGGAGAGGCTGAGGTGGGGGCTAAGATAGGCGATACGTACGAGCCACCTGAGATGCCTGACGGCGTTAACGTTGACCTGCCGGACACCGAGTACAACGCGACCGAAGCCGTCGCCCTGCGTTACGACGGACCGCGTGACGTATCCGTGAGCGGAATCGTCGGCAACCGGACCGGAGGAGCCGACTCCCCGCCCGTTCCGGTCGAGCGGATACGTGGGACGGAACTGTCGATGTCGGTGGTTGAAGTTAGGGGTAACGAGGTTGAGGTTGAGGTTTTTCTGCAGGATGACGAAGGTAACCCCATCTACACTCGCGGAGCCGACGGAGGCTACGTCAGGCTTGAAGGACGCGAGGAGGTTGAGACACGTCTCGACGGCACCGCAACTGTCAACGTCTCGCCGGTTCCGTCGGGTGCCGTGATGGCGGAGTACGTCCCGCCTGACTGGTACGACGCAGTTGACGAAAGACGAGGGGGAACTCCCTACGTCGGCGACTCGGCAACCCTCGTAATCGAAGATGGCTACGACTTCATCGACGAACTTGGAATGCTAGCACAGGTTGTCGTCTTCGTCCTCCCTGTCCTTGTTCTCGTCTTCTTCATCGACCGCGCCTTCGGTCTGGGTATCTGGCCTCCGTGGAGGAAGATATGACCGACAAACCGGATTAACTACAAGTACCACCCGTTCCAAATGGGGGCACGGATGTCGAACGAAGAGGTAGCCTTCGTAGACGGGATAGTGCAGGCGGCACGTGAGATTCTCTCCGAAGGCTCCGACGAGATACATGACTCGGTGCAGGAGATGTTCGAACTTGCTGTCACCGTCACCGTTAGGACGCCGTATCCCGAGCCGCGCGACGGCTTCTTCTTCGGCGAACCGACGAACGAGCCTTGGACCGCCTTCTACGCGTACTACACCGAAGCCGTTCTGCCCGTCACGCTTCTAATAATCGCTCTTGCTATCGCTATGATACTGTTTACCGGAATCTTCGGCACCTTCCTGACCGGATACGAGAGGTCGCGTGCCAAACGCCGCCTCGTCGTCGCTTTTCTCTTCGTACTCGCGTGGTGGGGTATCGGTGCCTTCGTCTTACGTTTCGTTGATGCGCTTGCCACGGCGATAGCTCCCGAGCCTTCGGTAGCCGCCGAAACCTTCCGCGATGTTATGGTAATAGACGGTCACGGGACGGTGACGACAACGGTTCTCGCCCTGCTTGAGGCGACCGTCGTTATCTTCCTCGTCGTCTGGTTCTTCGTCAGGTGGATAGGTATTTACGCTCTGATGCTCGCCACGCCTATCGGTGTCGCGTTCTGGATAGTTGACGTTGGTCCGTTCGCGTACCTATCGGCTCTCATAGAGGAGCTTCTCACCAAGTTCATACCGCTCGCGTTCATCACCGTACCTGCCGCAGTCGTCTACCGTGTCGCCGAACTACTGTTCGCCAACTTTGACCCGTCCGCTGAGTTTGGAACGGGCGTCGGACCCTTCCTTCTCGCTCTCGGATTCCCTCTGATGATTCTCGTTGTTTCTTACTATGTCTTCTTCAAGGTACCGAGCTTCAGACGGCTCACGGGGGCTGTTCAACAGACAATGGAAACCGAACGACAGACCGTTGAGAAAGGCAGAGAGACGACCGGAGAAACCGTCGAAAGAACCGCTCTCTACAAGGGGCGCGACGCCGGAAACGGACGCGACACAGCGACCGAAGACCGCGGCGGACGACGCACCGACATTCCGACGCCCTCGGTTTCGGGTGGACGGAGACGTCCGACGAGAACCTACCAAGCCGAGGGTAGCACCGAGACGCAGTCGGCTACGCGTGACGTATCGCGCTCGCGTCGGAAGGTTTCGGAACTCGGGAGGTGGAGCTGATGTCTTCGAGCGACCCGACACGGCGCGTTCCTAAGAAGCTGAGCAAGAGCGACGAGTTCTGGCGCGGCTACACGCTTGACGACCTGCTCGTCGGCGGCGCTCCGTTTATCGTCGCTGTCCTCCTGACCGCTTACGTCCTCCCCCCTGAGTTCCGGTACGTCGGCTACATCCTCGCTGTGGTGGGACTCATCGTCGGAGCCGTCGCTGTCTACGCCACGCCCGACTACCTGACAGCGAGCGAATGGGTTTCGACCTACTTCCACCATCTGCGCCGTCCTAAGGAGGTCGAACACGTCCGTTACGACTTCGGCTCGGCGCGTGAACAGACTGACTTCCCCGAGTCGAGTCTTCACGAACTCGACGAGAGGACGCAGGAACTCACCGACGTTGAACGCGTCCATCCCGACCGCGACGCCGTCGAGCGCGTAGACGGGGCATTCGTCGGTGCTGTCCGCGTCGAACCCGCCAACATGGCGCTCGCCACCGACCGGCGCTGGAGGGAGAACGTCGGAGCTTTCGCCGACTTCTTCAACAACTCGGTCGAGTGGACTGTCCAGCTTTACTCGACCACGACCGAGTTCCCTGTCGATGACTACCTCCGGCGGCGCGAGCGCAGACTTGACGACGACGATGTCTCCGGAAACCGTGTCTTCCGACGCCTCATCGAAGAATGGCTCGACTGGTACCCCCGCGAACTCGAAGCACGCGGCACCAATATACGCGAACATTACGTCATCGTCCCCGTCCGGCGCGACGAGATACGCGGCGCGGACGACTCCGACGGGGTCCTCGACTCACTCGCCGACCTTCCCGTCTTCGGCGGCGTTTTCGGCGCCCTCGCCTCCGACGATGAGATGTCCGAGGAAGAGATACGTTCGCGCGCTCTCGACGAACTCGACGAGCGTCTCCGTATGGTCGAGAACGAGGGGATACAGAACCTCGACGGATGCCGTGCCCACCGTGTCGAGTCGGGAGGTCTCGTCCGTCTTCTTGCCGAGTTCTGGGAGGGCGAACCCGCCGAGTTCGCCGAAGCCGACGGCGCTGTCCGGAGCAGTCCGGTCGTTGTGGGCGAGTCCGACCTCGACCGCGAAGCTGAAGAAGACGACCGGCACGACGACGAGATGAACGAAACATCGGACGACGAAGCTGACGAAGACGGCGGAGGCTCGTTCCTCGGCTCTCTGTTCGGCGGAGGAGACGAACCCGACGAGGCAGAGCGCGGAAACGTTACCGACGTTACCGACGACCTCGACGAGACGCACAAGGCGCTCGTCGCGCCGTCTGAGGCGGTCTTCGAGAGAAACGCCGCCAAGCTCGGGGCAAGGTGGACCAAGTCGATGTGGGCAGAGGGATACCCCGACCAGCCCGCTAACGGCTTCCTAGAGCGTCTCTTTACCGAACCCGGCGTCGAAACCGACGTGGCGATACATGTCGAGCCGCGCGATACGCGACGCGCCCAAGACGAACTCAAGGACCGCGTCGGGACGCTCGAAGCCGAGTACGAGCGCAAACGTGAACGCCGTGACGTGGACGCGCGCGGCGTCCAGAAAGACCTCGAAGACGCCGAGGAGATGTACGATGTCGTCCGTAACACGCCGACGGAGGTCTTCGACGTCTCGACCTA
>JAQZCZ010000010.1 GCA_028751095.1 Euryarchaeota archaeon Ods01
ATACTTGCGGCGGTAATCGGAACCTTTGTCCTCGGGCTTGGTGACGAGGTCGGTGAGACGCCGCAGGCTGGCGTGACGTTCGACCATGACACCGGTAACGATGAGATAACTGTTCAGATTGTTGACGCCGGTAACGTTGACTCGCTGACGGTACAGTTTGATAATGACGAAGTTGATGGGAGTAACCACGACCTAGCTGGCACAGGATGGGAGACTGATGACGGTGCCGATAACGTATCCACTACAGGCGATGTATCGGCAGGCGACAGCTTCACAATAGTTGAAGATAACCAAGATTCAGGGGAAGTACAGATAGACGGTGACGTTGAAGACCTCGAACTCACCCTCGTTGGTGAGGTCGGCGGCGAGGAAGCTGTCCTTGACGGCTTCGACACGTAGAGCGCGTTAACCAACCTCTTCTTTTTGCTCAGACAGATAGCGTAAGCTACGTCGTTACTTTCGACCTGAGGCTAATTCGCCGCGTGCGCAACTTCACCCTCTGAGCTTATAGAGCGGTCCGCTAACTCAGACCTCAGTCAGCCCCTCGATATCCTCGCCCTCGAACTCCCTTGGCATCCTGCCGTCGACCGCGTAGACGTACAGCGCCGTCTTGACCACGCCTCTGAGCGCCGCGGCGACGAGCGTTCCGGCGGCGAAGAACAGTAGAGCGGCGAAGAATGCGAGTATGACGCTCGTTCCGACGAGGGCGAAGGCGACGACCGCTCCGAGGGCGTATATCGGTAGTGCGACGAGGTTAGGACCGACGATACCGATGGGCGTCTCCCCCCAGAGGCTCCTGAACGTCGATGCGCTTTCGGTGAACATCTCGCGTACGGACCCGTCGGGCTTGAGGACCGCCGTCGGCACGATGAAGAACGTCATCAGGGTCCACGCGACGCCGAAGACCAACGACAGGAGCTGTGCGCCGCGCGAGTCGGAGCTTTCGGCTATCCGGAGTATCACGCCGACCGTCGCGCTTATCGCCGCCCACGCTATGAGCTTGTCCTTGACGCGCCACGCCGCTTCGAGTCCGCGCCGGAACTCGGGTTCGCCGCCCTCGATGACCTCCTTCGTCTCGTGGACGAGCGCCCCCGTGAAGAACGCCGAGATGAACGTTGTCACGAAGTAGACGACGAACAGGACACCTAGCACCGCTATCTCGTTCTGCGCCAGCTCCTCCAGACTTCCTGTCGCCGTGAAGCCGAATCCGAGCGTCGCACCCGCGAGGACGGCGTAGAAGACGACCGCACTCACGCCCGCGACGAACGGGAAGACCAGAAGACGCGGATAGTTCTTCGTCAGTACGATACTGTCCTTTGTGAGCGCCAGACCTCGTTTGGCTCTTCCGTACAGTCCCATGTTCCGAGATGTACGCCGCCGAACAATAAGCTACCGTAAGCCAAAACGCTCGTTTTGTCTACCGCCCGACGCCAGACTTTTGCCCTCTCCCGACGAAGCCCCGCCGATGACTGACCTCGTCACAGTCCTGCTGATTACGACCGTCGCGGGTCTCGTCACGGGTCTCGGCGCTGTCCCCGTCCTCTTCGAGACGCGGGTCAGCCACCGTGCCTACGACGGCGCGGTCGCATTCGCCGCAGGCGTCATGTCGGGGGCGGCGGTCTTCTCCCTCATCGACCCGGGCACCGAACTCGGGACCGTTGGCGAGGTCGCCGTCGGCGTAGCAGTCGGCGCGGCGTTTCTGCTCCTCGCCAACCGCGCTATCCCTCACCTCCACGCAGGATACCTCGAATGGACCTCGGACTCCGGAGACGGACCTGCGCCCCAAACCGACGACAGCCTACGGAAAGCCGTCCTCATAGGCGGCTCTATCACGCTCCATAACGCGCCCGAAGGTCTCGCGGTAGGCATAGCGTTTGCGAGCGGACTCGAAGGCGTTGGCATGACGCTTGCCTTCGTAATCGGTATCCAGAACATACCCGACGGATTCGCTTTCGCCGTTCCCGCGGGCGTCACGGGACTGTCCAAGGCGCGCGTCGTCGGATACACGACCCTCTCGGGCGCTATCCCTCAGCCCGTCGCCGCCGCCGTCGGCTTCGTACTCGTCGAACTCTCCGAAGGCGTCTTCCCCGTTGCCGCGGGCTTCGCCGCCGGAGCCATGATAGCCGTTGTCTTCCGCGAAATGATACCGTCGAGCCACGGACACGGCTACTCCGACGCCGCTACCGCGACCTTCGTCGTCGGATTTCTCCTGATATTCGTGGTCGACACGGCTCTCGTCTTCTGAGAGCCGCGGCTGTCTGTCGGAGCTTCGGAAAAAACGGCGAAAGAACGGCGTCTAAATCCGCTCTAGGTTTGCCGCCCGCGGTCCCTTGTCGCCTTCCTCTACGTCGAAACGTACCTCCTCGCCTTCCTCTAGGTCGGGACCTTCGATATCTTCCATGTGGAAGAATACGTCGTCGTCGGCGTCTTCGTCGGTGTCGTCGCGCTCTATGAATCCGTAGCCCTTCCTGTCATGGAAGAACTTTACCGTGCCTTCTGGCATGACCCCGAATTTGGTCCGGTCCTATATAGTCTTTGCGTTGCACCCCACGCCTATTTCCGTGCCAGTGCCGTACTAAGCCCATGAACGTCACCGACGACTATCCCGACAGCCCTTTCCGCACGACCGGCACCGACCACGTAACCGTCTGGGGGAGCAACCCCGACAACGTACTGTCGTTCTACCGTGACCTGTTGGGAATGCGCCTCGTCCTGCGCCAACCCAACCTCGATGACCCCTCCCAGACACATCTGTTCCTCGACACGGGCGACGGTACCGTTCTTACCTTCTTCGTCAACGAGGGGCGCGACGCCCACGCCGGTCCACAGCGTACGAACGTCGGCGCTGTCCACCATCTCGCCTTCTCTTTCGAACCCGAGCGTTTCGCCGACGTAGCAAAGGCGCTTGACGACGACGGGCGCGGCTACAACGTCTTCGACCGCGGCATCTTCCAGTCTCTCTACACGCGCGATAACGACGGCTTAATCGTTGAACTCTCGACCGACAAGTACGGTATACCTGACGAACGCCGCGCCGAGGTCTTGGCGACCACCCAACGGATACGTGAGGAGGACGGCGCAGATTACGCCGAAGACGAACACCTGCGTGCCGCCCTCGAAGAGCTGGGTATCGACGCCGAACCCCGCGAGATACCCGACGCACCGAGCGGGGTCGGTGACCTCTAGAAGATGTACCGCGTCTCAGTCTCCGCAGAGACGCCGGCGAGACGCTGAGCCGCTTCGGCGTACTCCATCACACGGTTCATGTCTCCTTCGAGTTCGAGCTTACCGCTCATGATAAGCTGAATCGGGTCGCTTCCCTCGATAAGCTCCTTCCAGTCGTCGTACTCGCCGTGTATCACGAAGGCGGCGTCCGACTCCTCGCGCGACTCAACCATCCCAACCTCGGTGCAGTCGCCGCGCTCCAGACCGATATGTGCGTACACGGTGTCCTCGTCGACCTTCTCGTCTAACTCCGTCATCAGCCTGTCCAACTGCGGCGGAAGCGCGTCTTCGAGAGCCGCGGGCATCTCGTCGCTCGCGTCTTCGAGAGCGGGGTCTTCGTCGAAGAACCCCTCGGCGTCTTCGAGAAGTCCACGTACATCGTCGGGGAGCGACTCCACGATTGCGTCAGGAACCTCATCGGTCAGCGCGTAAACCGGAGCCTCGCCGTACTCGTCGATGAGCGTGTCGCGTGCCCCGTCGTCTACCTCCGACCAGACCTCGTCGGGTACCTTTCTTAGCTCCAGAAGTTCGTCGGGAAGGTCCGAAACGGTGTGTTCGTCGAGCGGAAGCCCCCGTATCTCGAAGACGAAGTCTCCGTTCCATCCGTCACCCCATTCGGCGGCGTGTTCGGCGTACTCGTCGTCCTCGTTTATCGCCTCACGGTACAGTTCGAGCCATTCTACGGTAGGAAACCACGCCATACCTTACCTATCCGACAGCCCCGAAAGCCCTTTCTGCCTGTTATCCGAGGCTGTATGTTTCTCAGCGCTCCTCCGTACTACTCTTGTCGTTTCCACGGGGACTTAAACAGCCTTCTATCGTGGGGGAAACCGATTTCCGTACCATCGAGTACTATAATTCATGTCAGTTCCCGACGACATAGACCGTTACTTCGAGATGTCGGACGAAGAGCTAAAGCAGAACCTTCCGGAGCTTCTCGACGCGCTTGCGGACGACGTAGAGGCTCTCGTCGAGGAGCGTGCCGAAGACGTGCCCCGTCTCCTTAGCCGCCTCGACTCGACAGACGTTGAGGGTTTCGCCAACGACGCGCCCGAGGTCGCTGAGGAGTTTCAGGACTTCCTCTGGGATGCGACGAGCGCTCTCGTGGACCGCGACGAGGAGCTACAGCAGAATATCACGCAGAGCGCGACGGTCAACTTCGAGGCGACCGACTCGCCGATGGAGGGTCATCTCGAAGTTGACGCCGACGCCGGAGCGCTCGAAGGCGGCGCGGGAAACGTTGACGGCGCGGACCTCAACATCACCGGACCCTCGAATACGCTCGCTGGCATGCTGACCGGCTCGACCGACCCTGTGCAGGGGTTCATGGCGGGCGAGTTCGAGATGGACGGCGACGTTGATACAGGCATGGAGCTAGCGTCGGTGATTACTCCCGTACACGAACGCCTTAACCGGTACGGCGACGAGGAGGGCGACGAGGACGACTGAGATAAACCCGAGCGCCTGCTTCGCCGACGCCTGACCGGAGTTAAGCTTTAGTGTTCTCAAAACTAGACAGGTTAAGCCATGTCAACTGAAACAAGCGAGATAACGATACGTCTGGAGGGGGAAGGGAGCGAACAGATGGCTGACGAGGTCCGCAACGCAGTTGTCGAGAGGCTTTCGGACGACGACGCCGATGCCTTCGTCCGCGATACCACCGACGCAATCTCGGGAACTGCACGCGACGGCGGCTTCTCCGACGAGGTTGTGGTCGACGTTGCGTCTTCGATAAGCGCGTCTGTCGAAGAGGGGGGCTACTCCGACGAACTTGTCGAAGAAGGCGCTGACACCATCTCCGAGACTATATCTGAGAAGGGACACTCGGAGGCTCTCGTCGACGGCGTCGGCGACGAAATTGTCCGTCTCTTACAAGGACCTAAGTCGGACGAGATTGTTCAGGAGGTTGCCGATATCATCATCGCACGCCTCCCGGGTGTGCGCCGTGTCGGTATGCTCCGGCGCGCTATCAAGAAGGTCGCCGACAAGCTACTCGGCAAACGCGCCGACCTCGTCGTTGCGGACGTAGGCGACGTAATCGTTGACAAGATAGTCAGCGAAGGACACGCCGACGAGATGGTCGAAAATACGCTTTCGATAGCCGCTGATGAGGTTATCGAGGGCGACGACTCGCACGCTCTCGTCCATGCCCTCCTTCTGATGGCGGCTCACGAGATAGTTGAACAGGACGCGTCGGACGAGGTCGTCGAGAACGCAATCGAGGACCTCGCCGAGAGGTACGTCGATGAAGACGCGTCCGAGGAGTTCGTTGAGGGGACCGCCGACGCCTGCTTCGACAACCTTTCGAAGGAGGATATCGAGGAAATCGCGTCGAGGCTCGACGACGGGACCTAGACCAGCCTGTCGAACAGCCCTGCGACGTACTCCTTTTCGTCCCTGTTGACCGTGTGTCCCATGCCTTCGTAGATACGTTTCTCGACCTCGGCTCCGAGTGCCTCGAAGACATCCGCGGTTACGTCGACGCGCTCGACGGGTATATGCGGGTCACGGTCGCTACATCCGACGAAGAACGGTGTACCTCTGAGGTCACCCTCGTAGTCGCCCGTCTCGACCTTCTCGCCTATCAGACCGCCGCTGAAGGCGACGACGCCTCCGTAACGACGTGGACTGCGCGCCGCGTACTCGGACGCGAGACACGCGCCCTGTGAAAAGCCGAGGATGACGACGCGTTCGACCGGGACGCCGCCGTCGCGTGCGGCGTTGACCGCGCTTCCGACGGCACGTAGACCCGAAGACCGCCCGGGTTCGTTCATCTCGACCGGAGCGAGGAACGACTCCGGATACCACTCGTTCCCCTCTGCCTGCGGCGCGAGATACGCGACTCCTTCGCGGTGGAACGTTTCAGCGAGGCGGATGATGCTCTCGGCGTCCGCTCCGCGTCCGTGTACCAGAACCGCCGCCGCTTCCGCCTTGTTGAGTTCGGTTCCCGCTGTAACGAGCGGCTGGCTGGCGTGAGGGTCTTCCATGCCTGACGTAGCCGACGGTCACCTAAACCGTTTCGGGAGGGTTTTACGTCGAGCGCCGTATTACGCCGCATGGAAACCGCGAAGCTCGAACATCCTCTGACGGAAGCCACCGTCAGCGCCGTCTTCGTATTCGTCGCGGGCTACGTCGTCTGGCCTCCGACCACGTTCCACTGGGAGTTTCTCGAAGGCGTCGTCGGCGGAGCAGTCCTACTCGCCCTTCTCGCCGTTCTCTGCGTCGTCCTCGGAGCGGCGTTCGCCGTCGTCACCGGCGTCCGTCTTTCGACCTTCGTCGCCGGCGGTATAGCCGCCTACCTCGTCGGAATGTGGGGAATAAGCCGTATAATGACGCCCGACAGTCCCGTCCACTTCGTCCTATACGGCGTCTTTCTCGTCCTTTTCGTCGCGGGGGTCGCCGTTCCGGAGGCTTACGGTCGTTTGAAGGAGCTAACGCATGACGAGTAGCTTCGAACTCCAGTCGCTGTCGGAGTCGAAGGACCCGCTCGTGTCGGAGAGGGCGGACGAGATTATGATGAAGGCGGCGAGTAACATCAGGTAGAGTCCGTAGCCGAGTTCACGGGTCACGGCTTCGAGGTTGCCCGTCTGTTGCATCAGTATGAAGACCATCGTCATGCCGCCGAGGAGCATGACGTAACCGCCCATATGGTGGAAGACTGAGAGGAACGAACCTGCGAAGACGACTACTACGAGAATAAGGACTACTAAGCTAACACTCGTCTCGACTCCGGCGGAGGCGGAGACTACGATATCAACGACCGACTGAGCCGCTTCGTTAGCCCCGACGACGGGCGACCGGAAGTAAGGGGTGGCGAGAGACGCGAGACCGACGCCGACGCCGACTGCGCGTATCATAGCGGGGCTGTCCGATGCGCCGTCCTCTGTTGTCTTGGGGTCTGCCTTGGTCGCGTCCCTTACTGCGATACCCATGCCTGAGACCGTCAGGACGAAGCCGAGGACGAACGCCATCATGCCTATCTCAGGTCCCGGGTACTCCGCGATTCCGAGAGCCATCAGCGCGACCCCGCCTGCCGGTAGGGCTAACGATGTCTTGCTTACCATTCGGTTCCCACCCAATGGGACTGAGTCGTTCGAGATAAATAAGTCTTTGTGGAAGAGAAAGCTCGGCTTTACTCAGTTACGGAGGGCTTTACAGCCGCTCACACGCCTCGTTCCCATCAGAACCCTTTTGGGCGGATACGCGGATTAATGAACGATGACCGAACTCCGTCTGGAAAACACGTTGTCGGGCGAGAAGGAAGCCTTTGAGCCGCTGAACGACGACCGCGTTCTTCTCTACGTCTGCGGTCTGACCGTCAGCGACGACCCGCATCTCGGACACGCGCGGACGTGGGTCTCCTTCGACGTTCTCCACCGGTATCTCGAACACAAGGGCTACGATGTGAAACACGTCGAGAACGTGACCGACGTTGACGACAAGATAATCGACCGCGCTGAGGAGGAGGGGAAGACCGCCGCAGAGGTCGCGGCGCGGTACGCCGAACAGGTCTACGACGATATGGGGGCGCTCAACCTACGCCGCGTCGATGTCCGTCCGCACGTCACCGAACACGTCGACGAGATAATCGAGATGACCGAGCGTCTCGTCGACCGCGGATACGCCTACGAGGCTGAGGACGGCGTCTACTTCGACGTTAGCGAGTTCGATGGCTACGGAAAGCTTTCGGGTCAGAAGGTCGAGGAACTCGAACAGGGCGAGGAGGGAGCGGCGAAGGACGCGCCCGAGGACTTCGCGCTCTGGAAGCTCGCCGAGGACGGTGACGGCGACGCCGAACCGACGTGGGACTCTCCTTGGGGAGAAGGGCGTCCCGGCTGGCATATCGAATGTAGCGCGATGTCCACCACTCATCTCGGCGAGACAGTCGATATACACGGCGGAGGGCGCGACCTCGTCTTTCCGCACCACGAGAACGAGATTGCGCAGACCGAGGCGGCGACGGGCGAGGAGTTCACGCGTTACTGGCTACATGTCGGTCCCCTCCGCGTTGAGGACGAGAAGATGTCGTCTTCGCTCGGTAACTTCTGGACCGTCCACGAGGCGCTTGAGGAGTACGACGCCAACGAGATACGCGCCTTCCTCGTCTCGACCCAGTACTCGAAGCCGCAGGAGTTCACGCGCGATGCGCTCGACGACGGCGCGGCACGCTGGGAACGGCTCCGTAACGCCTACCGTGCCTGTGAGGAGGCGATGGACTCGACCGGGGCGCGTGCGAAACACGCCGACGACGAACTCCGTGCCGCAACCGAGGCGGCACGCGAGGAGTTTGCCGAAGCGATGGACGACGACCTGAATACGCCCGAGGCGCTCGCCGCACTCGACTCCCTCGTCAACGCCGTAAACGCGCACGTCGAGGAGCCGCCGTACGACTACATCGGTCTGTTCGGCGCGTGGCGGACGTTCGAAGAACTCGCGGGTGATATTCTCGGCTTCGACTTTTCGGGCGACGGCGACGGTGCCGGACGCATTATCGAGGCTGTTCTCGCGTTACGTGAGGAGATGCGCGACGACGGCGAGTACGAAACCGCCGACGCCCTCCGTGACGCGCTTGAGGAAGCGGGCGTCGAGGTACAGGATACCGACGAGGGCGCGACCTACCGGCTGTAGTCCGTCGCTATCTCGACGAAGTTCTCGAAGACACGGTCCCCTTTCTCGGTATGCGAGACCTCGGGATGCCACTGGACGCCGAAGACGGGACGGTCGTCGTGGCGCATAGCCTCTATTCCGCAGACCTCGCTCCTCGCCGTCCTGACAAAGCCGTCGGGGACGGTCTTCACCTCGTCGGCGTGCGAAGCCCATGTCGAGACCGAGTCTCCGAGACCCGCGAGGACGCCGGAGTCGTCGAGTATCTCGACCTCAACGTCGGCGTATCCGCCGTAGTCGCCCGCGCCGACCTCGCCGCCGAAATGGTCGGCGATAATCTGGTGCCCGAGACAGATTCCGAGGACGGGAACGTCGCGTTCGAGGTATTCGGCGCTGTTGCCCGATTCGTCGCGCGACGGACCGCCGCTCAGGACGACGCCGTCCGCCTCGGCGAGAACATCGTCCACCGGCGTCTCGTTGTCCACGACGCGGTTTTCGACGCCGAGGTCGCGGAGGGCACGCCCTTCGAGATGGGTGAACTGCCCGCCGTTGTCGATTACAGCTATCACGTTCGTCCTTTCGCGCGACGCGCACAAAAACACGCGGGTTCCAGCCTAATCTATAAAGGTTTGGACTCCGACTACCGTTTATGCCTTGGTTCCCTACGGTCGAATGGTACGAGGAGTACCGCGAGACGCTTAACGAAAACAACCGTTTCCGTACACTCATCCGTGACTGGGGAGAAGAGTTCGACGGCTCGTTCCTTTTCGAGATACGTGACGTTCCGGTGGACGAGTACCGTCTCGACGAAATCCCCGACGAGATGCTCGGCGTTGACAGGATGCCCGACGAAATCTGGGACGACCTCCCCGACGCTATCGAACGTGAGATGAAACGCGAGGGAATCGACAAGCCCATCTACAAGTCGTTCAGCCTTCTCGACGGGTCGGTGCGGGACGCGCTTTCGGAGGATATGCGCGCCCTCCTCGAAGAGTCCGAGGCGCTCTTCGACGCAAACCCGACCTACGTCGAAGCCGTCGATGAGATGTCCGACGACCTGCGCGACTTCCTGCCGCCGCATCTCGAAAGCCTCGTCCATCAGCTCGAACGTTTCGTAACCGAAGACGGCGATGCCTTCGCCTATCTCGACGTGGAGGACGGACGCGTCGTCGAGGCGCGCGCCCTCGAACCCGACGAGGTGGACGGTATCGATGCGGGCTTCCATCTACGCGGTGACTATGAGGACTGGGAGCAGTTCATGAAGAGCGACGAAACCGTTATCGGCGTCGTGATGGACGAGGTTCTGAAGCCCGAGGGGCAGATGTTAACCCTGATGGAGTACGCCGATGCCCTCAACGAGATGGGCGAGACGCGCCACGACGTAGAGACGCGTTACATCTTCGACGTTGCGGACGAGAAGAGCGCCGCGACCGTTTAGGCGTCGTCCACGACCTTGCCGCCCTCGGTCGTCTCGCCGCTCTTTTCGACGTTGTACTCCATCTTCTCGATGAACTCCTCGCGCAGGTCTATGTCGCAGATACGTGCCATACCGAACGCGACGATGACCACGTCGGCAAGCTCCTCGCCGATAACGTCGTCCTTGTCCTTGTTGACTGCCTCGGCGAGTTCGCCGACCTCCTCGGTCAGCATCGATACCCAGAGAAGTTCGTCTTCCTTGGTGCCTTCGTGGTCTATTCCGGCGGCGTCGTGGAACTCGCGCGTCAGGCGTTTGTACAGGTCGTCTTCCATGCCGAACCGTCTCCGGCGGACGACATAAGCCTGACTAACGCGCTATCTTGAGTCCGAGAAGCGTCGTCTCGAACAGCCCTATCATCGTCAACGCGACCATCAGTCCCGCGACGCCGGTCGGGTCGAGCGAACCCGCAAGGAGCGCGGCGACCGTGATGCATCCACCCCAGACGTAGATACGTTTTGTCTCGAACCAACGGACGGAGACGACGCCCATCTTGACCGCGAGCGACATCAGGAGCGGAATCTGGAAGACGACGCCGAAGGCGACCTTGACGAGCAAGATGAGGTTGAAGGTCTCGGTCAGCCCGAGTCCGGCGGTTGCAACGTCCTGCGAGTAGAAGATGAAGTAACGGAACAGGAGCGGCAGGGCGAAGAAGAAGGCAAACGCTATTCCGAGGAACATCAGGACGAGCGAGACGGGGACGACGGAAAGGAAGTACTGGCGCTCGTTCGGGTACAGTCCTGGCTTCATGAACTGGAAGGTCTCGTAGATGAGAACGGGCAATGCGAGAGCCAGACCGACGACGGCGCTAATCTTGAGACGCGTCAGAATCTCGGCGAAAGGATGGTAGACGTGCGGGGCGAAGTCGACAAAGCTGTACCAGATTATATCGAGCAACGACTCGGAGAAGATGAAAGCGACAGCCATAACCGCCGTCGAGGCGATGACGACAACCATCAGGCGGCGCACGAGTTCCTCGATATGCGCCGTCAGCGGCATCTCTTGGTCAGTTTCCAGCGACACAGCGGCGATACGCTGTCTCAGCGCATAAAGCCTGCGTTGACCGTCTCAGGTAGCGCGAAGCGGAAAGGTTGATACGCGACGGTGACCAACCTCCGATAATGACTGAGTCGGAGGGCTTCGCAGGCGGTGCTTACGACGTTCTCGACGCCGCCCGAGAGAACCTAGTGCGCGTTCTCATGACGTTCCTCCTCGGTCTGGTCGGCACCATACTCGCGCTCCGTCTTTACTTCTTCGACCGTATACAGACCGACGCCCTTACGCGAGTCCCAGAGGCGTACGAGGTCGATACCTCGTTCGTCAACCCGTTCGAGGTCATCCTCCTACAGGCGAAGATAGGCATCATAATAGGCGTACTCCTCACTATTCCCGTCGTCATCTACTTCGCGCGCGACGCCCTCCGGAAACGCGGTATGTGGTTTCCGCCGTCGGTTTCCCGCGGGCGTATCGCCGTCTTCCTTGCGGGCATCGCCGCGCTCTTCGTCCTCGGCGTCGCCTACGCCTATCTCGTCATGGTGCCGTATATCATGCAGTTTGTCTCCGTTATCGCCGCCGAAGCAGGTGTGCGTCCGTTCTTCCGCATATCCAGCTTCATCAACTTCGTCCTCATCTACTCGTTAATCTTCGGAGTCGCCGCCCAGCTCCCGTTAATCATGACCTTCACGGTCCGTTCGGGCATCGTCTCCTACCGTTTCTACCGTGAGAAATGGAGACACTTCGTCATCATAGGCGCCGTAATCGCCGCCCTCGTCACCTCTCCCGACCCTCTGACCTTGTTCGTCGTACTCGGTCCCGTCGTCGGTATCTACTTCCTCGGACTCGGAATCGTCCGCGTCGTCGCCCGCGAGCAGATACGTGAGCGCGAACGTCTCCGCGAGTCTATGGAGACGACCGAAGACCGCGCGGACGCCGAAACGGAGACTCCTAAGAATGCGACCGCCGAGGGCGCAAAGGCGGCGACACGTTCAGCCGCAGAAGCCGGAGCTGACGCCGTCATGGACCGCGGGCTTATCGACGTGGGCGCGGCGGTTGTTGACGAGATGCGCGCCCACTCCAAACGTCTCGGTCTCGTCTTTCTCGTCGTCTCGTCGCTCGCCTTCTACTGGCTCATCTACTACGGCATCGCCTCGATACGTGACCAGACGCTATCTTACATGCCGCCCGAACTCGCGGCGCAGGTTGAGACAGTACAGCTAGAAATCTTCGAGTTCGTCTTCCTCGTCGTCAAGTACAGCGCCGTTGCGGGCGCGGTCGCAACCGTGCCGTTCATCATCTACTACTCGCGCGAAACCCTTGTCTCCGAAGGCGTGATACAGGGCGATGGCTCCGTCTTCTACTACGTCTCACGTGCCGCGGTCGTCGGTGGTCTGTTCGTCGGCGGGGCGCTCTACGCCTACTACGGCATGGTGCCCATACTCGTCAGCATACTGTCGAACTCCATCGTCGAAAGCGGCATGGAGGCGACGTTTACCATCGGCGACTTCATCGACTTCGTAATTCTCGTCACCTTCATGGTCGGAGTCATGGCTGAGATGCCCGCCGCGATGTACTTCCTCGTCTCGTCGCGTCTCGTCCGTTACGAGACACTCAAGGACAAATGGAGACACTTCACCGTCGTCGTCTTCGTACTCGGTGCCGTCGTCACCTCACCCGACCCGTTCACGATGGTCGTCGTCTCAGTGCCGCTTTCGGGCTTCTATCTCGTCTCGCTCGGCGTGACGCGTGTCCTGTGCCACGGCACCATAAAACGCATCCGCGACGAACGCCGTAAGATAGGACTCGCCGACGGCGACTGACAGCCCGAACCGTTATGTTCCGCGCGAACGACGGTCGGACATGGTCGAACACGTTCTCGTACCCGTAGACGGGTCGCCGCCCTCGGACGCCGCCTTCGACTGGGCGCTTGAGGAGTTCGATGCTGAACGGGTCACCGTTCTGCACGTTGCCCATCCCTCGGACACGAGCCACGAAGAAGGCGCTGTCGTTGACGCAAAGAAGGTTCTGATGGGGAGACCGAGCGAGATACTCGAACGGTACGAAGCCGACGGCGTCACGGTAGACAGGAAGATGGCTGTCGGACGTAACGAGGTCGAGGCGATAACGGGCTTCGTCAGGGACGCCGGCGTCGACGCCGTCGTGATGGGTAGCCACGGACGTAAAGGCGTCTCACGTCTCGTACTCGGGAGCGTCGCTGAGGGCGTCGTCCGTGAGTCGCCCGCCCCTGTCGTGGTCGTCCGTTAGTCGCCTGATACGGCGCGGTAGACGCCTCTTGCCCTGTCGACGACGCCTTCCGCAACCCAGAGGGCGTCGTCGCGCACGTCTCTAACGAGGTCGCCACGTACGCTTCTGCCGACATCGTCTACGCCGAGGAAGTCGGCGACGCCTATCCATGTCTCGTCGTTGTAGAACATGGTGACGTGCCCCGTCAGGAGGTCGTCGCGTCTGAGACCGCCGCCACGTTCGCCGTACTCCGACCGCGAGAACTCCGAGATACAGCCGTTGAAGATTTCCTTGACGCTCCTTCCGACACGTATGTTACGGTCGTTCTCGCGTACCTCGGGAAGCGCGGCGTACTTACGCGGTATGATGAGCGGGTCGTTCATCGTGTAGACGGCGCAGTAGTCGACACCGTCGGCGAGACCCTCGCTGTTGAGCGTCCTGATGAACTGGCTTCCCGGGCGGAGGTCGCGCGCCCCCTTGCTTCCGAAGACCGGCACCCCGAAAGGCACCGCCACCAAGGTACCGCGGTGCGGCGAACCGAAGGTCAGAAGCTTGTCGACCTGTTCCTCGTACCCCAGCTTCTCGATGAAGTAACGTGCGACCATCCCTCCCATTGAGTGCCCGACGACGACTATCTCCGCTCCTTCGTACTCCTCTTCGAGAGCATCGTACATGCTCTGGACGCGGAGTTCGACCTTCTCGGCGTACTTCCGAGGCGAGTCGATGGTGCGCGCCAGACCGTCGAAGTTTATTTCGACGACATCGTATCCCCAGTACTCGAACTTCTCCCGCACCGGTCTCCACCACGGCGTAAAGTAGTCGTCGGCGAAGCCGTGGGCGATAAAGGCGACCTTCGTAGCCATCCGTCCGACGTACGCGGGACGCGAAGTAAAGTCTTTGCGAGTGTCCCGCGACGCCGTCAGATTGATACGGCGTCCGACGAACCCTACCGTATGCGCCTCGACGAACTCCGCGACGCGTCACTAGACGAACTCCACGACCTGTACGAGAAAGGCGAGATACCTGACGAGGTTCCGACTGCCGATATGCGCGGCGTCGTTCTTGCGGGACGCGGACTTGCGCGTACCTCGGCGTGGGACAGCGTCGCCAACCTAGCGCCGTGGTCGGGAATGCGTATCGGCGACCGCGAGACGGAGGACGGAGTCAACTACGTAGGCTACGGACCGCTCGTCTTCGAGAGATACGGATTCGAGACCTACGTCGAACGGGACCGAGAGGGCGGAGCGCTCGTACTCGACTACGACGTTCCCGAGAACCCGTACGCACTCCGACGTCTCAAGGAGCATGTCCGCGAGGTTGACGGCATCTACCTCGGCAGGGCTTACGTTGAGGTGGGCGGCAGACGTGTCTTCCTACACTACTACGCTATGGAGCCTGAGGAAGCTGAGATTCCCGTACGCTAGATAGGTCTATATACTACCGTCGCGTACTTCAGCGGGATGTCCAAGATAGGTAGCCTACTAACCGTCGCAGTCGTCGGCGCTGTCGTCGTCGTCGGAGTCCTCCTGATTACCGTCGTCGGGGACACGCTTTTCACGGTCTCGGGCGCGTTCGTCGGTCTCGCCGTCGCACGCCCCGGGGTCTTCGCCGTCCTCGTCGTCGTAATGTCCTGTTCGTCGCTCTCGAACAGGGCGCGCCGCGTCAGCCACGGGGACGGAACCGCTGACTACCTCACTTCTGCGGTCGCGTCCTCAGGAACCGACGTAGGTTCGACACCGAGTTCAATACCGACTCGGTCGCCTGCTTCCGCTTTCTCGACTTCTTCGTGGTGTCTCTCGATGCTCTCAACGGTCGTTGTCTCGTCGTTCTCGAAGACGAGACGGTCGCCGCGACGGAGAACGCCGGTTTCGACCTTCGCGGTCACGACGGTTCCTACGCCGCTGACCTCCATTACGTTCGTCACCGTTACCGTCGTTTTCTCAGCTCTTGGCGTTCTGTCGACCGTTTCGGTCCCCTCGTTTCCGCCGAGAACGGATTTTAGCCAGTTCAGCATACCTGAACCAGATGCGCCGTCAAGAAGTAGCTTTTCCGGCTACGAAATCTGTTCGGCGACGACTGTATCGACCTCGTCGACGAACTCGTCGACCGCATCTTCGGGTATCGTTGCGCCCGCCGCGATATCGTGACCGCCGCCGTCGCCGCCGACCGCCGACGAACACTCGCTCATGACCTCGGCGAGGTTCAGCCCTTGACGGACGAGACTTTTCGTCCCGCGCGACGAGACCTTCTTCTCGTTCTCGCCGTCCGCGTCGGCGAAGGCGATGACGGGCTTGCTTCTGTCGACCTCAGACAGCGAGTAGCTCATCCCTGCAACGATGCCGACGATAGTATCGCGTATCTCGTCGCCGGCGTCGAAGTACTGGAGGTTGTCGAGCTTCGTAACACCGTTGTCTCCGACGAACTCGACGCCGGCGCGTAGATTGCTCCGGTGACCGTTGAGCAGGTCGCGTGCCTCAGCGAGCGCTTCGCCGCGGTCGCCTTTGCAGACTGCGAAGCCAACGTCGGCGCGTTCGTACCGAGCCGTCGAGTTGAGGAGCGTCGAGAACTCGCTCGCGTCGCGCATCTCCGTTCCTGGCTCCTCGTTCAGGAGCGTGTACGTCTCGCCGACGAGTTCCTCTATCTGCCCCGAGTCAACGCCGCGTTTTGCACACTCGCGGAACAGCGTGTTGGTGACGCGGTCGCGTTCGTCGCCGGAGAGGTCGACCCACCGCCTCCATCCGTCGCCGTTCTTCGCCTCAACGCCCGCCTTTTCGAGGAGTTCCTTCGCACCCGACGAGTTCTTCGATATTCCCGGGATGAAAACGTCCGTCGAGTACTCAAGGAGCTTGGGAAGCGGACGCGTCTGTCTGCCGAACAGCAGAAGGTCCTGTTTCGCCTCTAGGACGCCTGCCTCGACGCCCTCGCGGACGACCTCGCGGTTCGCGCCCGTCAGACCGCCGCCTTGGTTCTGCATGTCGCCGACAGCACCTACGACGGCGAGCGCCGCGAGGTCGCGGTTGTCGTCGTCTTCTTCGAGCGCACGCGCGAGGACGTAGGCGGTTCCCGCCCCCGAAAGCTCCGACGAACCGTCGATGTCGAAGAGGAGCGGATTCAGATGGTAGTCGCAGTCGCCGTTGGGCTGGTGGTGGTCCGCCACGACCGGAGTAAAGTCGCGTTCTACTACTTCGTCCAGCAAGCCGCTTCCGAAGTCAGTGAACAGAACAACGTCGTATCCGTCTTCCTCGATTTGGTCGAGGTCATCGTCGTCCAACTGTTTCGAGAAACGCGTCTCGTGGTCGATACCGGCACGGTCGAGGGCGGTTGATGCGACGCCCGCGCTCGTCAGACCGTCGGCATCTATATGCGAAACGAGGAGGAGGTCGCCGGCGTCACGTAGAAACTCGGCGCATTCGTGGGCGCGTTCGAGAAAGGAGCCGTCGAGGTCGATTTCCATAGACGTTGTAGAACGAGCGCGGCAAAAAACCCGTGGTTACCGCTCCGTCTCGTCGACGAACTCGAAACGCGCGCCTTTTCTCTTCCCTTCGACGGCGCGTACTGACCAGCCGTGTACCTCTGCTGTACGACGGACGATAGGCAGACCGAAGCCCGTGCCGTCGTTCTTGGTGCTGTAACCGCCCTCAAAGACCTGTTCGCGTTTCTCCGGCGGTATTCCTTCTCCGTCGTCCTCGACGTAGAAGACGCAGTCTTCCGACGTTCCGACCTCGACGGTAACGACGTTCTCGCAGTGTTCGACGGCGTTTCTGAACAGGTTCTCGAAGACCGTCTGCAGCCTTCCGTCGTCGGCACGTATCTCCTCCTTCGCGTTGACCTCGACGCGGCTCTCAGAAATCGGCGTGTTCGCGGCGGCACGGTTGGCGACCTCCTCAAGCCTCACGGGTTCCGGTTCGTAGACCTCCTCTCCTTCGCGCGTGAACGAGAGCATCTCACGTATGAGGCGCTCCATCCTTTCGTGGGCTTCCTCGACGGCGTCGAAATGCTCCTCCTGCTTCTCGCGGTCGTCGGCTTGCCTGCCTATCGCCAGCTGTCCGCGTGCCACGTTGAGCGGATTCCGAAGGTCGTGTGAGACGATGCTTGCGAACTCGTCGAGACGCTGGTTCTTGTCACGGAGGAGGCGGTTGGCTTCTTCGAGTTCGTCCGCCTTTCGACGTAACGCCGTGTAGTAGTATCCGGTCGCTGTACCGAAGGCGGCGGTGACCGAGACGCTACTCATCGTGAAGTAGAAAGGCTCGTCGGGGAACGCGCCTCCGAGGAGGAAGACGTACCACTGGTTGATTGCGACGCCGACCGTTGCCGATACGACAGCCCAGAGTGCGACGGATGCCACGAAGTCGGCGTCGTGATACCATCCTATTCCGACACCCGCCGCCGCGACAAGTACCGACAGGAAGATGGGCGAACTCGTGTTGACTAATGTTCTCCACAGGCTGTCGGTCGAAAGGAACGAGTAGATGACGATGACGCCGATGGCGCTCAGACCGACCGCCGTCAGCGACCACCGTTTCGCCCACGTCAGCACCATAGCTTCGACTAGAGACGCCTCTAGCATTACTCTTGCGCCCGTTACGGTAACCGTTATCCGTGACGGCGGGCAAGACCGACCGATGACCGAGCATGAGGTCGTCGTGGTTGGCGGCGGATGTGTCGGCGTCTCAACCGCGCGTCATCTAGCCGACCGCGGCGTTGATGTCGCAGTCGTCGAGAAGGAGTACGCCGTTGCTCAGCACCAGAGCGGACGTAACTCGGGCGTCCTACATCCGGGATTCAACTATGAACCCGGGACGCTCAAGGCTCGTTTCGCCGTCGAAGGAACGCGCCGCACCAAGGAGTACTGCGACGACCGTGGCGTACCCCTCGATGAATGCGGCGTCCTTGTCGTGGCGCAGAACGAAGAGGAACGTAAACGCCTCGATGCTCTGAAGCAACAGGCGGACGAGAACGGAACGGAGGCACGTATCGTTGACGCCGACTTCGTCGAGGAACGCGAACCGCACGCGTCGGGCGTTGCGGCTCTGTACGCGCCCGAGGCGGCGTCGGTCGATTCGCGGAAGTACGTCAACGCGCTTGCTGCCGACGCCGAACGTGCGGGCGCGACGTTCTACCTCGGTCACGAGGTCCGTGACGCTTCACGCGACGGCGACGGATGGCGCGTCGAGACGACGAAAGGAAGCTTCGATGCTGACTACGTCGTCAACGCCGCGGGGCTTTACGCCGACGTTCTCGCGCGGAAGATGGACGCAGGAACGCGTCACCGCGTCGTCCCTTTCCGCGGCGAGTACTACGAACTCACGCCCGACGCCGCCGACCTCTGCGAGACGATGATATACCCGACGCCCGACCCCGAACTCCCTTTCCTCGGCGTCCATTACACGCGACGGACCGACGGAAAGGTTATCGTCGGTCCGAACGCCGTACTCGCCTTCGGGCGCGAGGCGTACAGTAACCGTCAGTTCTCGTTACGCGAACTCGCCGGAACGCTTTCTTACGGCGGCTTCTGGCGTCTCGTCTCGTCGCGTAAGATGGCGGGCGTCGCGTGGGACGAACTCAACAAGTCGTACCGCAAGAGCCGTTTCGTCTCGGCGGCGCAACGTCTCGTCCCTGAGGCGTCGGGCGACGACTTCGTACGTTCGTACGCAGGCGTCCGCGCCCAACTCGTCTCTCCCGACGGCGAACTCGTCAAACAGCCTCTTGTTGAACACGACGACTCCGCGACCCACGTCCTCAACGCCGTCTCTCCTGGACTCACCTGCTCGCTTCCTTTCGGCGAGCATCTTGCCGACCGGACCGTCGAACGACTGTAACAGTTTTGTGGCGCGCGTGCGACGAACAACGTATGACCGAACACGAGTTCGGGGAGTACGGCGGCAGGTACGTCCCTGACGAACTTGACGAGGCGCTCGACAGACTCGCCGAGGCGTACGACGCGCACAAGGATACCGACGGTTTCCGCGAGAGGTACGACGCCCTTCTGCGCGACTATGCCGGAAGACCGACGCCGCTCTACCATGCCGAGACGTTGAGCGAGGAGTACGGCGCAGAAATCTACCTCAAGCGCGAGGACCTTCTGCACGGCGGCGCGCACAAGATTAACAACGCCCTCGGACAGGCGATACTCGCTGACGAAGCCGGTAAGACGCGTCTCATCGCGGAGACGGGGGCGGGGCAACACGGTACGGCGACCGCGATGGTCGGCGCTCTCCTTGGACTGGAGACGGAGATATACATGGGGAAGAAGGATGTCGAGCGTCAGCGGATGAATGTCTTCCGTATGCGTCTCATGGGCGCGGAGGTCAACGAGGTGACGCGCGGCGGTGCGGGACTCGCTGATGCCGTCGATGCCGCCCTCGAAGACCTCGTCGAGAACGTCGCGGACACGCATTACCTCGTCGGAAGCGTCGTTGGACCCGACCCGTTCCCGCGTATGGTACGTGACTTCCAGAGTGTTATCGGAGAGGAGGCGCGCGAACAGATTCTCGAACGGACGGGCGAACTCCCCGATGCCTGCGTCGCGTGCGTCGGCGGCGGTTCGAACGCAATCGGGCTTTTCGACGCCTTCCGACACGACAACGTCGCTTTCTACGGCGCGGAAGGGGGCGGAAAGGGTGCGGAGAGCGAAGAACACGCCGCGCCCCTCGCCGCCGGAGAGGACGAGGTTATCCATGGAATGCGGACGCGCGTCATAGACGAAGATACCGACGTACACTCGGTCAGCGCGGGACTCGACTATCCAGGAGTCGGTCCCGAACACGCGATGTTCCGTGACGAAGGACGCGCCGAGTACCACGCCGTGACCGACGACGAGGCGCTTGAGGCGTTCCGCGACCTGTCGCGCGCAGAGGGCATCATCCCGGCGCTCGAAACCGCGCACGGTCTCGCGCTCGCCAAGAAGGTCGCCGACGAACACGACACGTTACTCGTCAACCTGTCGGGACGCGGCGACAAGGATATGGAGACGGCATCGGAGAAGTTCGACCTGTCGTAACGACAAAGTATCAGTCGGCTTAGATGCCGGAGCGTACCGAAACCGCCTTTCTGTCTTCGCCTCACGTTGGGGTATGGGAACCCACGACAGACAAGGAAAGCAGAAGAATCCGTTTGAGATACCCGCCGTTAGATGGGGACTCGCCTTCATGAGCGCCGGTATCATCGCGGCGATAGCATTCCTCTTTCTGGAAGGCACTATCCGTGCCGTTGCGCTTGCGGTCGCCGTCGTAGACCTCGTTACGACGCCCAAGATACTCGAAATGGCGGCGGAAGAGAGTAACGAGAAGTAAGCCGTCTTATTCGCCGACTTCCATCGCGCGCTCGACTACGTCCTCGCTGTAGAGTTCAGCGAGTTCTTCGTGCTGGTCGGGACGGTTCTCGTAAACGTCCTTGAACAGCTTGACCGGCGTCATGAGCGCCTGGTAGGTCGCCTCGTCCCACATACGGTCGCTCTGTATATCGACCTCGACGCCGTCTATACGGACCGTCGTCGCGCGCGTCATCGCTATAGCGCCCTTGCCGGCTTCCTTCGCCGCCTCGAACTCCTCCATCGAGTCAACGATGTCGTCCATGCTCGGGACGTAGCTCGTGAGGTCAACGAGTTCCTGCTTGAGTTCGTCCTCGTCGAGCGTCTGCTCGTCGTTTCCGACGGTCAGGACGTAGCCGTCGTCCGTCTCTTCGAGGCTGACGCGGTCGCCCTCGTAGACCTGAACATCGCCTTCGTCGGTGAGTTCGACCTCGCGTCCGTCGGCGTCTATGAGCCAGCTACCTTCCTGCGGGGGAAGCGGCTCCTTGTTGGCGACCTCAACCTGTCCGGGCGTGAGCGACCAGATTCCGTTCATGCCCATCGCACTGTTCTCGGTGATGCGCTGGCGGTATCCGTCAACGTCGCGGATGTCGTCGTACGGTCCGTCAACTGCGATAAGCCCCGCCGCGCTCGCGCCGCGCGAGGTGTTGTGGCGGAGTTCCTTCCATTCGGGGAGCGCGCCCGTCGGCGTGATGGCGCGCATATCCTTCGTGTAGTCAACCTCGCCGTCAACGAGGAGGAAGAGACGTTCGAGGTTGTTGGTCGGCTTGCCCATCTCGTCGCGGAGTTCGCCCATAGCGAGTTCCGCCTGTCCGCTCTCGATGATGACCGACATATTGAGGCTTCCTTCTTCGAGTCCATACTCGTTCTCGACGATGGTGATGAACTCGTCAGCCTTCTTCCAGTCGTCTATGTCGCCGACCTCGGGGATGACGAAGCCGTCGATATTTTCGACCGCTCCCTTGTCGGGGTCGGCGATTTCGAGCATATGCTGGAGACCCTTGTAACGCGCCTCGGGGTCGTTACGGTGCCAGACGACGCGCGGATGGATTTCGCCTGGGAACTCCGCGCCGCCCTCTGCGACGACCTCTGCGATATTCTGCGCGCCCTCGTCGCGCATATTCGGCGCTGTCGCGTCTTCGTTGTCGGGCACCCAGACATCGGGAGCCTGCATTCCGCGTAGCTCTATTGCCTTACGGAGCTTCTTTGCTGAGTCTTCAACGCCTTTCTCCGCGGTCGGCGTCGTGAAGAACGTTCGGACGAACTCACGTCCGTGTATGCGTGGTTCCGGCATGGAGAAACGGTTGTGCGACGCCGAATTTATTCCTTTTGTATTGGCTCCGTCATCTCTGCCGTCGCTGACGGACTTTCTCACCGCCGGCGCTGTTTCCGAGACGGGCAAGGGTTTTATTTACTGGCAGTTTCTAAGGGTTATACTCTATGTCATTCGTAAGGATAGTCCTAAGGCTCCTACAGGCGACGCGCGTACTTACGCCGCTGATGCTCACGCATCTGCGCGACCGCCGACGTTTCCTTCTGTTCGGCGGCTGTCGAGAGCTGAGCTACGAACAGCGGCGTCGGCGCGCCGAACGTCTCGCCGACTCCTTCGAGGAGCTAGGGACGACCTACATCAAGCTCGCACAGTTCATGACGACGCGTCCTGACCTCGTGCCGCCGCTGTACGTGCAGGCGATGGAGCGCCTCCAAGACGATGTCGAACCCGAGGAGTTCGGAAAGGTTGAGCGTCTCCTCGAAGACGAGTACGGCAGACCTGTCGACGAAGTCTTCGACTACTTCAACGAGGAGGCGGTTTCGGGGGCATCGATAGCGCAGGTCCATTTCGCCGGAATCGATGGACAGGATGTCGCCGTCAAGATACGCCGCCCGGGTTTGGAGAAGGTCGTTGAGACCGACCTCAAGGTCCTGAGCTTCTTCGTGCCTATCGTGCGCCGCCTCCTGCTCTACATGGGACAGGAGTCACATGCCGAGTCGGCTAAGGGAATCTCTGACGAACTCAGGAAGACGATACGTGAGGAGATGGACTTCAGCCGCGAGGCGAACATCATGACTGAGATACGTGAGAACATCGAACGTGACGGACTCGACGACCGTATCATTATTCCGTACGTCTACCACGAGTACTCGACCGAGAAAGTCATCGTGATGGAGTACGAGGAAGGGACGGCTGTCAAGCACGACGACCGGCTCCGGCGCGAGGGACACGACCCCGTTGAAATCGTTGACGCCATCGCCGACGCGTATCTCCATATGGCGTTCAGGCATGACGTCTTCCACGCCGACCCACATCAAGGCAACCTCGCCGTCTCCCCCGACGGACGCGCTATTATCTACGACTACGGCATCGCTCAGCGACCTCCGGAGGACCTACAGGAGAAATGGAAGGAGATGTTTATTGGCGTCGGTATGCACGACGCAGGACAGGTCGTCGACGCGCTTCAGGAGATGGGCGCAGTGGACGACGACATAGACCGCGAAACCCTCATCGAGGTCGCCAACGTCATGATAATGGATATCTCGGGTCAGGGACTCGACGAAGCCGACATCGAACGTATCGAGAGGAAGGTTGACGAGACGTTGTACGACTATCCGATGAAGTTCCCGCAGGAGATTATCTTAGGGATGCGCGCTACCTTCGGGGTCGAAGGACTCTGTGCTGACCTTGCCCCCGACTACGACTTTAGCCGTAAGCTACACGACTTCTTCCTTGAAGACATAGAGGAGGAACAGGTTCCGGAGATTTCCCAGATGGGCGACGGTCCTCAGTATACCGTCCTCAGCGAACTCGACGGCTTTCTCGGCTCCGTCCAGACCTCGCTACCCCTCCCTTACCTCGACAGCAGCCGTCCTGTCACCGCGTTCATACTCGACAACGCGCGTTTCCTCGGCGTCGACCTGATGGACCACGGAGAGCCTGTCGAGAACGGACGCGCGACCGAGGACACCGTACAGGTTGACGTGGGGACCGACGAGGTCAAGGAACACGTCAAGGACGAGATGAAGAAGAGCGGTAAACGTACCTACCTCTCGATACTCGGCGGAACCTTCGTCCTCAGTGCCGCCGTGTTACATACAGGAGGCTCCGGACTCGCTCCTTACTCGTTCGGTCTCGGCGCGCTCTTCTTCCTCCTCGCCTGGCGGTCGTTCAAGGACCGCGAGACGGGCGTCATGGGTCCGAAGTACGTTGCGACGCGCCATAGGATGGAGCAGTGGGACGAACCCGAACCCGACGATGACGAAGACGGTGACATTATCGACGAGGAGGCTACCGTAGACCGGACGAACGGCGAGTTCGAAGCCTCGTTGGACAGCGACGATAGGTACGATGGAAGAGACGCCTTTGACGGCTTCGATAAGGCTCGTGTAGAGGAAGCAAGCGTGCGCAAAGACGTTCCTACTCGTCGGTGAGTCGGCAGGAAAAAACGGAAAGAGGCTACGTCTTTAGTGTCCGTCTTCGCCGGCGAAGCCTTCGGACTCTTCGATACGTTCCTTCGCGGCGGGGTCGAACTCCGTCTCTATCTCCTGGTAACGGTCGGTGTACGAAAGCTCGTGGTGGCTCTCGGTCGGATGTCCGATGTAGTCCTCTTCGAGTTCCCACTGCGCCTGCTCGTCGTTCTCGGCGAGGTTCTTGAGGTCTTCGTAAGCCTTGTGAGCGCCCGCGTGGAGCGCGAACAGCGTGATGAAGATGTACTTGTAGCCGAGGTCTCCGAGTTCCTGGAACGTGAGCGGGTCTTCTTCCTCGCTCCACTTGAAGGAGGACGAGTAGTTGAACGCTAGCTTGAGGTCGGGGTGTGTCTCGTGAATCTCCTCGGCGTACTTGACGGCGTCCTCGCGCGAGGGGTCGGGCATCTCGGGCCAGACGATGTCGACGCCGCAGTCGGCGTACAGGCGTCCGCGTTCGAGATGTTCCTCCCAGTCGCCGTTGGCGCTTCCGTACGCGTCGGTGCGCGCGATTATGATGGTGTCCTCGTCCTGCTTGGCGTCGACGGCGGCGGAGAAACGACCCTCCGCGGTGTCGCGGTCGACAATCTGCTTACCTGCGATATGTCCACAGCGCTTAGGCGTGACCTGGTCCTCGATATGGATAGCGGCGACGCCTGCCTTCTCGTACTCACGGACTGCACGGCGGACGTTGTGGATTCCGCCGTATCCGGTGTCACAGTCGGCGATGACCGGAAGGTCGGTAGCCTCAACGATGCGCTTGGCGTTCTCGACCATCTCGGTCATGTCGACGATTTCGAGGTCGGAGAATCCGAACTGACCGAGGACCGTCGAGTATCCCGACATGTAAGCGGCGTCGTGACCCGTCATCTCGGCGAGACGGGCGTCGAGAGCGTGGTAAAGACCGGGCGCGAAGACGAAGTCCTGCTCGTTGAGCTTCTCGCGGAGTTCGCGCGCCTTGTAGTTGTCTACGTCCCTGTACGTGTAGTCGTGTTCGTCGCGTCTTTCTCCAGGCGGCATATGTCACCTGTCTGTTTGGCAAAACGCTGTTTAAGCTAATCGGTTTCTTTCGGCGCGCCGCTATCCGCGCATGCCACCGTTGATGCCGAGAATCTGCCCCGTCATGTATCCTGACTCCTTGCCCGCGAGGAAACGGACGATACCTGTCACGTCCTCAACCTCGGCGAAACGTCCGAGGGGTATCCGGTCGCGTATTTTCTCCTGCACATCCTCATCGACCTTGTCGAGCATGTCCGTCTTCGTGAACCCCATAGCGACGCAGTTCGCCGTCGAGTTCGAGGCGGCGAGTTCGAGCGCGAGCGTCCGCGTAAAGCCAAACAGACCGCTCTCTGCCGCCGTGAAGTTCGCCTGTCCGTAGTTGCCGCGCTGAGCCATCACGCTCGATATGTTGACCAGCCGCCCGTTCGACGATATCGAGATATCGTTGAAGAACGCCTTCGTCGCGTTGAACGCCCCCGTCAGGTTCGTGTCTATAACACGGCTCCAGTCCTCCGGCTCCATGTTGACGAACTTCTTGTCGACGGTTATTCCGGCGTTGTTGACGAGAACATCGATGCCCCCGTACTCGTCGCGGACCTCGTCGCGCATCTCGGTCACGGCGTCGAAGTCAGAGACATCCGCCTGCACGGCGATTGCCTCTCCGTCGCCCGCGTTTATCTCGTCGACAACCTCGTGCGCCTTCTCCTCGCTCTCGTTGTAGTTGACGACGACGCTCGCGCCGTGCCGTCCGAGGTCGAGCGCTATACCGCGCCCGATACCGCGTGAAGCTCCTGTGACGACGCATACCTGTCTTTCGACCATGAGTCAAGATTGCGTTCCGCTGTCAAAACTCTTGCCCGCTCCGAAAACCGCTTATGCTTGGCTGTTCATCAAGAACCATGGAACAACGTATCGACGCCGACGACGTGCGACACGTTGCCGAACTCGCGCGCGTCGAGGTCACCGACGACGAGGCGCGCGGATTCGTCGACGAGTTCAACGACGTTCTGGACTACTTCGAGACTCTCGACGACGTTCCCGACGACGTTGAGGCGGAGGACGACTTTGAGAACGTCCTCCGTGCCGACGAACCCGAACCGTCGCTGTCGCAGGATGACGCGCTTGCAAACGCCGAGGAGACCGAGGACGGCTACTTCAAGGGACCGAGCGTATCATGAGCGTCGACATCAACGCATTCGTGACGCGGTGCGATATCGGCGGGGGTGACGGCGCGCTCTCGGACCTCGCTGTGGGTGTCAAGGACAATATATCGACCGAGGGTGTCGAGACGACCTGCGGTTCGCGCGTTCTCGAAGGCTACGAACCGCCGTACGACGCCACGGTGGTTGCGCGCCTCAAGGACGCCGGAGCGCGTATCGTCGGCAAGACCAATATGGATGAGTTCGGCATGGGGACGACGACCGAGACGAGCGCCTACGGCGTGACGCGGAACCCCGTCGATACCGACCATGTCCCCGGGGGTTCGTCGGGCGGAAGCGCCGCGGCGGTCGCTGCGGGCGATGTCGATGCCGCCCTCGGAACCGATACGGGCGGTTCGGTGCGGTGCCCCGCCGCCTTCTGCGGCGTCGTGGGTCTGAAGCCGACATACGGACTCGTCTCCCGTTACGGACTCATCGCTTACGCCAACTCGCTCGAAACCGTCGGTCCGATGGCGCGTGACGTAGAGACGACCGCCCGCCTTCTCGACGTAATCGCGGGCGCGGACGAACGCGACGGGACGTGCAACTCGGAGGCGGACGACTACGCCGACGCCGTTGAGGAGCCGACCGCCGACGTAACGGTCGCTGTCCCCCAAGAACTCGTCGGCGAAGGCGTTGAGGAGGGCGTACGCTCGGTCTTCGAGGCTTCCCTCGACTCCTTACGTGACGAAGGCGCCGAGGTGCGCGAGGTTTCGATGCCGAGTCTCGAAAAGGCGCTCGCCGCCTACTACGTCATAGCGATGGGCGAAGCGTCGAGCAATCTCGCGCGTTTCGACGGCGTCCGTTACGGTCCGGGCGGCGAGGGCGACGACTGGAACGACTCTTTCGCCGACGCACGCGGACGTTTCGGCGACGAGGTCAAACGCCGCGTCATGCTCGGAACCTACGCGTTGAGCGAAGGCTACTACGGCGACTACTACGACAAGGCGCAGAACGCGCGTACGCTCGTACGCCGTGACTTCGAAAACGTACTCGACGACGCGGATGTCGTCGCGTCTCCGACGATGCCCCTCACGCCGTTCCGCGTGGGCGAGGTGCTCGACGACCCGATGCAGATGTACCTCGCCGACGCAAACACGACGCCGGTCAACCTCGCGGGCGTGCCGTCGGTAAGCGTGCCCGCGGGACGTGCCGACGACCTGCCCGTCGGTCTACAGCTAACCGCCGGAAGGTTCGAGGAGGCTAAGCTTCTACGTGTCGCCCGTGCCTTCGAGAAGGCTCGATGAAGAAAGGCGTTCGCGCCCTCGGGGTCGCCGAGTCGTACCGCGGGCAGACGGGCGAGTCGTATCTCGCGGGCGCTGTCGTGCGCGCCTCACGCGTCGCCGACGGATTTGCGTTCACGAATGCGACCGTCGGCGGGACCGACGCCACCGACGCTGTCATCCGTCTGTACGACCGCGTAGACCGCGACGACCTCCGTCTCGTGATGCTTTCGGGCGTCGCACTCTCGTGGTACAATTTCGTTGACCTCTGCCGCGTCTACGACGAGACGGGTGTTCCCGTCGTCTCGGTGACGTACGAGGAGAGCAACGGATTACGCGACGCGGTCCGGAACGAGTTCGACGGTGATGCACGCGACGAACGTCTCGAACTCTATGACTCCCTACCTTCCCGCCGCCGCGTCGGTGACCTATACGTCCGTTCCGTCGGTATCCCCGACGGACGCGCCGACAAATGGGTACGCGGCTTCACGTACGACGGACGCCCCGAACCGGTCCGTGTCGCACGTCTCGCCGCACGCGGTCTGCTCGACTACGAGGAAGACTGAGGCTTCCACTCCATCCCGCGCGGTTCGTCAGGCGGCGAAAGCGGACTTTTCGGCAAGCCGTCGCTCGGTTCGGGACGGTTGTACGCCCGCGGCGCGATATCGTTCGCCGACTCAGGATAGAACAGCGACGCTATACCCTGTATATGCTCACGCCCCGGACCGAGTTCGAACTGACCTCCTCCATACAGACGTATCCCGTTCCCGAAGCAGTACTTGACTGTATCCAGCAACGACCCCACGGAGCCGAAACGCGACGGCTTGATGTTTAGAAAGTCGGGTTCCCAAGGCAGTTCCTCTACCGTATCGACGCCCCGTATCGGATAGTCCCACGAGACACGGTCCTCGTTACCTTCTAGGACGCGGCGCGTTTCGTCGGTGAGTTCGGGGTCCTCTATGATGGCTTCAGGGAATCCTTCGACCACCATCTCGTAGAGTTCGGGGTCGGCGGTCTGGTCTACCTCGGTACCGTGGTACTGTCCCTTGAGGTCAAGAACGCGGACAGCGTCCGTTGAGGCGAGCCTTTCGACCGTCTCCTCCGTCCAGTCGGAGGTCGGGTCCAGCTTGAACTCTAGCTCAGGGTTTCTGTCGAGCCATTCCAAGACGCGGTCGCCGGTGGGCGGCTCTTCGAGGCGCGTACTCACGACGAAACGGACGGGGTCGTAGCTCCTGTCAAGACGTTCCGCCAGATTCTCTCCTGCCTGCTTCAGGGCTAGGTCGAGCGCCGCGCTCTCGAACGCCCACCTTCTGTAGTTCCTGAATATCTCCTGTCCGGGTTCGTCGCCGAAAAGCTCCAGTTTGCCGATACGATGCGAAAAGCCGTCGAAGCTGAAGTCACCGGATAGGTCGAAGGAGTCGGAGGACTCGTGCCACGCGTAATGCGCGTCGCCGTCGTAGGTTACGTCCTCTCCCCTACCGGTCTTGCCGTCGCCGTGTAACGAGACCACCGTCGTGACGCGCGTAAAGCCGCTCGACGTTTCGCTTTCGAGGAGTTCGAGTTCGTATCCGTCCACTGTAACGTCGAGGTCGGCGACCTTCTCGTACATTGGTCTGGCTACGGATTCGGCACAGGTTAAGCTGTTCCCTCGTATCCCAGGGCGCTCACGGAAGCCTCTTTACGCCAACGTGACCAACGACGCGTGTGAACTACACCATCGATTCATGCGAACGTTGCGATGCGCTGGTCGAAAGCCGGTCACGTATCGTTAACGGTGTCGGAAAGGCGTCGCTCGGCGCTGTCTTCGTCGGCGAAGCGCCGGGGGCGCAGGAGGATGAACAGGGCGAGCCTTTCGTCGGCAGAAGCGGCGACGTTCTGACGGAGAAACTCAACGAACGCGGTGTCGCGCGCGACGAGGTACGTATCACCAACTCGGTCCGGTGCAGACCGCCGGACAACCGCGACCCGCACGTCTCCGAACTCGAAAACTGCCGTCCGTACCTCGTCGCCGAAATCGACGCGCTCGACCCCGACGTAATCTGCACACTCGGACGCGTGCCGACGAAGAACCTACTCGACTGCGTCGGCGCGATGCGCGAGGTCGTCGGCGAAGAACTGCGCGTCGAGGTCGGGGCGAAGGAACGCCTCGTCGTGCCATGCTACCATCCCGCGGCGATGCTGTACGACCGTTCGAAGGAGGACGTTATAGACGAGACGTTGACGCGTGTCGTCGAAATTGCGCGTTCATAGCGCCTCCAACGTCTCGCGTACGTCGTCCCAGTGGGAGCCGCGCCAGTACGTCTTCCCGCAGTCTTCGCACCGCCACGCGCGGTCGATGTCGTCTGGAACGTCGTCCGCCGCGTCGTCGGCTTCGGACAGCCTTCCGTTACACGCCGAACACCGCTCCGGAACGTCGAGTTCGAGCGAAACGCCCGAGCCGGCGAGTTCACGTAGCTGTCCCTCGATATCCTTCGATTTGACGAGTAAACCGTCGGCGCGTCGGGCGAGTTCGGTGTCGCGTGTGAGCAACGTCCGTCCCGTCGCTTCCGCAAGGTCCGCGACCTCTTCGTCGCCGACGGCGTCCTCGTCGGGCGCATAGACGACATCGTGCCCCGCCATACGCATGTACGTCACTAGCTTACCGAGCATCGCGTCGGCGACGAACCCTGTCATCCGAGCCAGTCTTCGAGTTCTTCGACCGTCCACGCGTTCAGTACGTCGTCCGCCGTCGCCCATCCGCGCCGTGCGGTCGCCACGCCGTACTCGACGTAGTCGTACTCCGACGGCGTGTGTGCATCGGTGTTGACCGCGACGGGTACCCTCGCCTCGACGCACCGCCACACCTGAGTGTCATGTATATCGAGACGGTGCGGGTTGGAGTTGAGTTCAAGCGCGACCTCCTCTGACGCCGCAGCGTCGAGAACGGCGTCGAAGTCGTATGGGTAGCCCTCGCGGCTGTTGATTAGCCTGCCCGACGGATGTCCGAGTATATCGACCTCGTCGTTTCTCACCGCAGAGACGAGTCGCTCGGTCGCCTCGTCTTCTTCCATACGCATACCGCTGTGGATAGATGCCACGACCACATCGAGTTCGGCGAGAACGTCGTCGGAGACATCGAGGCTTCCGTCCTTGAGAATATTCGCTTCCGCTCCCGCGAAGAGGCGCACGTCAACGTCTTCGTTGAGCGCACGGACATCATCGGCGAGCGCGCGGAGTTCTTCGTCCGTAAGCCCGCCCGCGACGCCGAGCGCCTCCGTATGGTCGGTGACGGCGAGGTAGTCGAAGCCGCGTTCCTCCGCGCCCGCCACCATCTCTTCGAGCGTAGCGCCGCCGTCCGTGCGGTCGGTGTGGCTATGCAACTCGCCGCGTACGTCCTCCTCTTCGACGAGTTCGGGGAGTTCTCCGTCGCGCGCCGTCTCTACCTCGCCGCGGTTTTCGCGTAACTCAGGAGGAACGTACTCCATGCCAAGTGCCTCGTGGACCTCTTCCTCCGTCTCACCAGCGACACGCTCGTCGGTTTCGTCGTCCCAGACGCCGTACTCGTTGAGCTTCAGACCGCGGTCGATTGCGACGTTACGCGTCGCCACGTTGTGCTGTTTCGAACCCGTGAAGTACTGGAGCGCTGAGCCGAACTCGTCTTCCTTGACGAGATGGAGGTCCACGTCCTCGTCGTCCTTACGGAAACTCGTCTTGCGCTCGCCCTTCTGTATCACCTCGGCGTCCCAGTCGGTCACGGCGTCGGCGGTCGCCTCGCGGTCGTCGGAGACGACGACTATATCGATATCGCCCGTCGTCTCCTTTCTGCGCCTCACGCTCCCCGCTGCGACGGCGCGTTTCACCGACCCGAGTTCCTCGACGCGTGAGACGAGATGCCGTGCCTTCGGAAGCGACTTCCCCAGAAGCGTCCGTTCGGCGGACTGCCGCGCGAACTCGACCCCTTCGAGGATATTCTGTTCGGTCTTCTCGCCGAATCCCGAGACGTTCTGTATCCGCCCGTGCTGAGCCGCGTCCTCAAGTTCGTCGAGGTCGGTTACACCGAGCGCCTCGTACAGCTTTCCGACGGTCTTAGGACCGACCCCTTCGACGCGCGTCAACGCCTCGATATCGACGGGCATCTCGTCGCGGAGTTCTTCGAGTTCCTCGACGCGCCCTTTCTCGCGGAACTCCTCTATCTTCGACGCGATGGCGTCGCCAACGTCGGGTATCGCCGTCGGTTCATCGAGAGCGTCGGACGACGCCTCCCTGACCGACTCGGCGGCGTCACGGTAGGCGCGTGGCTTGTAGTCAACACCCTTTGCCTCCAGACGGTCGGCGAACTCCTCTAACATCGCCGCTATCTCGTCGTTCTCAGTCATATTCGGCTGTCCTCGTCGTCCTTTCCTGTCACCTTCTTCACGAAGTCGAGCCACCGCTTTTCGTTCGCCTTCTCCTTTGCCCGCGCCTCCGCCTCGATACCGCTTCCGTCTCCCTGTAGAATATTTAGCGCGCGGTCGATACCTGCGACACGTTCTACGATACGTTCGCCTTCTTCGTACGTCAGGTTGTCCTCGCGTATCTCGTCAAGGAGCACGGCGCGTCTGCGACGGAGAAGCTTCTTCTTCTCCTTAACGTCGTCCGCCTCTCCTGCACGCGCCTCAAAGACGTACTCGGCGAGTTCGAACTCCTCGCCGTCGAGTTCGACAGTCTCAGGGACACGCGTCCCGACCGAGACGCTGTCACGGTCGGCGCGGTCAAGGAGCGTTTCACGTTCGTAATCCTTCATCGTCGGGGTTACGGACGCCGCCTCCTTAAGCATAAAGAGATATACGTCGCGCGACGGTTTTCGGGATATGCAGAACTGTGATGAGTGCGGCAAGGAGCTTTCGATGCCGTACACCTGTAGCTTCTGCGGCGAAAAATACTGTTCCAAACACCGCCTCCCTGAGAACCATTCGTGCGACGGTCTGTCGTCGTACAAACAGGATGTCCGTGACAAGGGCAAGGTCTACGATGGACCTTCGCCCCCATCTGCTTCGTCGGGCGGAAGAGCCGGAGGACGGAGCCTTACGATACCGTCCATCGAAGGAAACGTGACCTACTACCTCCTAGGCGCTATGGCGACCGTCTTCGTCGTCCAGATTGCGCTTCTATCCCTCGGCTTCGAGAGGATTCATAACTCCATCTTCGTAATGCACCCCGACCGTATTGAGTACGTCTGGTCGTGGTTCGGAAGTATCTTCGCCCACGGAAGCCCCGCGCATATACTCGTCAACGGAATCGTCCTGTTCTTCTTTGGCACCGTCTTGGAACGCAAGATAGGGGGCCGGAGGTTCCTCGCACTATTCTTCGTCGGCGGTCTGGTAGCCGGACTGGCGCAGGCGACCGCAACGCTCCTGACCGTTGATGTCGGTGCGCTCACCCCTGGAACGCCGCAGTACGAAGGACTCGGGGCGCTCGGCGCGTCGGGCGCTATCGCCGCCGTGCTTGGTACCCTTACTGTCCTGAACCCGAAGCTCCGTGTCTACCTCTGGTTCTTCATACCCATGCCCCTCTGGTTCCTTACAATCGCCTTCGCCGCCTACGACCTGTTCTTCGCCGCTACCGGAGGCGCTGGCGCAGGCGGAGTTGCGCGCGTCGCACATCTCTCGGGACTCGGGCTTGGACTCCTGTACGGCGTCAAGCTGAAGCGTGAGGGTGTCTCGGTCCGCGAGAGACTCGACTTCGGAGGTCCGGGCGGTCCCGGCGGACCCGGGGGACCTGGTGGACGTATCTGAGGCGACAGGCTGATACGTCGCGCCGACGACCGACGAACACGAAGATGGAAACCCGTCTGACCGACTTCGGCGACGACGTTCTCACGGTTTCGGACGTAACCGACCGTGTCTCGCGTCTGCTTGACGACGACCCCGTGCTGAACGACGTGCGCGTGCGCGGCGAACTCTCCGACTTCTCGCACGCTTCGAGCGGACATATGTACTTCACGCTCAAGGACGACGAGACGGCGCTCTCGTGCGTCATGTTCCGTAGCGCCAACGGAAAGCTTGCGTTCGACCCGTCGGACGGCGACGAGGTCGTCGCAGAGGGACACGTCGCGGTCTACGAGGCGCGCGGCGAGTACCAGCTTTACGTCCGCGAGATGGACCGTGCGGGACAGGGCGAACTCTACGAGGAGTATCTACGTCTCAAGTCCGAACTCGCCGACGAGGGGCTTTTCGCCGACCGCCGCAAGAAGCCGCTTCCCGAGTACCCGACGACCGTCGGCGTCGTCACGAGCGACTCGTGCGCGGCGTTACACGATATACAGGATGTCGTCTCGCGGCGTTTCTCCGCCCGTCTCCTTCTCGCGCCGACACGTGTTCAGGGGGACGGCGCGGCGGAGGAGATAGCCGACGCCGTCGAACGTCTCGATGCCGACGGACGTCCCGACGTTCTAATCGTGGGACGTGGCGGCGGGTCGCTCGAAGACCTCTGGGCGTTCAACGAGGAACCCGTGCCGCGTGCTGTCGCCGCGTGCGAAACACCCGTCGTGAGCGCCGTAGGACACGAGGTTGACGTTACGCTCGCTGACCTTGCCGCCGACGAACGCGCTGCGACCCCGAGCGAGGCGGCGGAACTCGTTGTCCCCGACAGCGGCGAGATACGTGAACGTCTTGACGCGCTCGAACGCCGCGCACGCGATACGGTCGAACGTGCCGTCGAGGAACGCCGTCGGACACTCGAAAGCCACGAACG
>JAQZCZ010000028.1 GCA_028751095.1 Euryarchaeota archaeon Ods01
GACGGACATTTAGCACCTTTGCTACCGTATTTCTTCGAATACTACATCTGTCTTGCGGTAGATAACAACAGGTTAATATGTCCTCGTAACGAAGACATAATTGCGAATGAGCGCCGAAAGGCGACGATGACAGACGTTTCTGAGTGGGTCTAGGGGCGTATAGCCGCCGAAATACCCGCCGAAAACCAGACAAAGTGATACCGACAGAGCCACCCCGGTCAGAGAGACTACTGCGTCTCGAAAAGAGCGTTCAGATAGCCCGTAGACAAACGGGAAGACGGTACCGGAGGCTTCCAAGAGGCTTGGGAACAGCCGCCGTCTTCGTCGCCTGTCTGTATCTCGCGGCTGACTGGCTCCTCTCCCTAAGCCCCTTGTTAGCTGGCTTTCTCGCGGTAGCCTCTGCGGTCGTTCTGATACCTGCGGTCTTCGTCGCGGACTACATACGTCTAACCGAGCCGGAGGGTGGCGAACGTATAACCAAGCTCCGTACGGTAGCCGTATGCTTCGTAGTCGGAACCTTCATCACCGCGCCGGCTCTTCGCCTCAGCGGCTTGGTCGCGGACGCCGGATACTACCCCGATATAGCCCTTGCGGCGGCAACGGTGGTAGCCTTCTACGTCTTTGTCGCCCCGTTAGAGGAGGCTCTGAAGATGGGTGTCGTCTACGTGGTCGGAGCTGACGCGCGACGTGTCACGCCCCTCAGCTACGCTGTCCTCGGTGGCTTTGTCGGTCTCGGCTTTGCGTACGGCGAAAACGCCGTTCATCTGCTCGCACAGGGACTACTCGGACCTGGAAATCCGTTGGAGACCGCCCTTAGCAGGGCACCTGTTGGACCCTTGCACGTCCTCCTTTCGACTGTCGGCGGCTACCACGTCGGACGTTTCCATCGCTCCGGCAGTATCGCCGAACTCCTCCGCGGCTTCGTCGTCGTGGTCGTCCTACACGGTACCTACAACACGCTCGTGGTCGGTTTTGGCGCTACCGAAGCCACCACCCTCGAAAGTACGGCGGTCGTCGTCTTCTTCGTCGTCCTTGGCTGGACGGCTCTGAGAAGGGTAGAAGACGTTTCGGCGAAAGAGGCAGTACGTCGCATCAGAGCGGAGATACGAGTTAGATAGACCGTTATATCATGCCGGTTCCGGTTAGTATTGCACCTGCCGGAATACCCGCGAAGACGGCGCCGAAGACGACGTAGAAGAAGCCGACTACCATCAGACGGGCGACAGCGGAGAACTCGGTTCCGTCGGTGATACGGAACTCAGGAACGGCGTCGCCGTCGCCCACGTAGATGTTAGCGTCCCCGATGTCGTCACGTCTCTCGACGACGTTTTTCTTCTGACCGTAGACATGTACCTCGTCGCCAGGTTTGAGAGTCCCCTCCCGTTTCCTCGTCCGTCCGCTCCTCGAAACCGTTGACTTGTTGAGCGACAGGGACGCGCCCTCAGGGTCGACAACTACGTCGCCCGTCCCGTCGAAGACACGGAACGGCACGCCGTCTTCGCCCGAGTCGCGGGTCTTCCAAGACGAGCCGCTCCTTCTGCTGTTACGTTTTCTCCTTTCTTTCTTCCAGTCGTGTGCTACCACCTCGTCGCCCGAGTACTTTGCATCGAACGTGTTCCCTTCCACCGTCTTCACCTCTCCCTCGACCTCGACCACCCCGTCGGAGAGACGGACCTCGTTGACGGGTATCGGTTCGTTGCTCCATATCCGGTAGCCTCTGTATACGTTGAGCGCTCCCTTAGCGCCCACCGCTACCCCGACCAAGACGAAGATGCTCAGGAAGACGACGGTTACGGCGTCCATCTCAGCAAAAATTGCTTGGAACCGTTCTTATTCCTTGGGATACCGCAGTGACCGAGCGAGATGACCGCCGAAGGCTTTAGTTCGGCGGCGACGAAGAAAGGAGAGATGGACACCAAGAAGACGGCTGTCGTCGTCGCCGTGGTGGCTGCCGTCGTCGCCGCCGTCGGCTACGCCTACGTCGCCGGAATCGGACCTCTCGAACAGGACCCCGCCGCGGGACTCGACGAGCCTCCCGATACCGACGAAAGCTACGAAATAGGCGACGACACGGAGGGCGACGCCCAAGACGGCGGTCCGCCGTTCGCCTTCGAGGTTGAGTCGGTCAACGAATGCGGTGAGACCTGCCGCGAGGTTAACGTCGCGCTACACAGAACTGCGGACGAAGACGCCCAAGGAACCGTCGTGCATACGTGGATATACGCTGGCGAGACCACCGATAGGGATGCCGTCGTCTGGGCTGACAACCGTCAAGTCGGAGAAATAGAAGCAGGGGGTGTCGTCCGGTCGACCGACGAAGTAGACCTGTCGGTCCAGCAGGCTAACAACGTCCGTGAGGCTGACGGCGTCGTCACCATCGAGACGACCGTCGAAAGCGGGCAGGAGACGGTACGGTTCGTCGACAGAGAGGACGTGATGTAACTAAAACGTCCGTTTTAGCCTACGTCAGCTATATGCGTTCTTCCCTCAAAGCCGGGTACGATGCCCGACGCTACTAGACGCGGATTCCTACGGATTTCCGGCGGTCTCCTGTCGGCGGCTACGGTAGGAACTGCCGGATGCCTAAACGACGACAGCGTGACGTACACGCGTTGGATTCCCGCGACCTTCGACCCGATGGTCATGTACGTCAACCTGCACGTCCTCAGTCAGCACCATCGTATGTGGGAAGGCGGCTCTGAAGACCCACCGTACGGCTTAGATTTCGAAGATGTCGCCGTCGTCATCGGAACCAGCGACGCCGAGGTTCTCTTACTCGACGACGGCGTAACGCCTGAGATAGACGCGCGAGAGGTAGGCGAACACGGCGGCATGACCATCTACGAACGCGACTCGCGGACAGCCGGATTCGTCGCCTCGGACGGCGACGTTCTGGTAGAGGCGCATACTCAGGACGCTGTCGAGGAGGTCATCGACGCACGCACCGGCGAGACGGCGCGTCTCCGTGACGAGGACGAGACCTTCGACGTGGTCACCAAACGGGCGGGCGAAGGCGACTTGGTACACGTCCCCAACCTCGACGCTCCCGACGTACACCGACGTGAAGCCAGCTCCGCACAGGTTTCCGAGGAGACAAGCGAGGTCAGGATAGCCGTCCGTGCCGACGAGGACGAGTTCCTTGACGCCGAGGATGAGGTCAGGGCACGCGACCACGTCAACGTCGACGAGGTGGTCGAAGACGCCGACGCTGGAGTACTTGTCGTCGAGGGGACCGCTGACACCGAGAACCTGCCCGAGGCGTTCGGACTCGTCTCTGAGGCGTCCGGCTCCGAAGAAGTCACCGAACGCGACGAATCCCCTCAGCCCGACGACCAAACCGCCGAGGAAACGGGTTAGTTGTCGTCTTTTCCTTCCTTAGTCCGTTTCCCCGCCGTATCCTTCTCGTTTCCCTCGTCCTTTTCCGCACCCGTGTCCTCCGAATCCTCGTCAGCACCCGTCTCTGTTTCCCCCTTACGCTCACGGCTATCTCCGACGCGCCTCCGTACTGCGGACCGCCTCATTCTTACCGTCCGTCCGTCGTCGGTTTCGACGGTGACGTAGCCGTCCTTTCCACCGGTCATGGCTTCGGATAGGTGGGCAAACGATATTTAGATTACGTAAGCCAAAACGAGCGTTTTAGTTAATGTATCCTCAGTCTGCATAGGCGTCGTCCCTCTCCGGACGTATTTATCAGATATGATACGAGCGGGATTGTATTTATATGTCACCTCCGATAAGACGTAACCGTAAGACACGGAGGAATGTCCCCGCCTCCGTGGTACGGACGCCTCTGTTCCCACCCCTACTGCCCCTGTGGCGTCCTCCCCTGTTCTTCCCTGCAAAGTCCGATAGTCACCTCCTTGTCAGCAGGAGATTCGCGTACCGGAGATGACAGGGCGGACGAAAAGCCATAACAGTACGCGGCGTAAAGACTCACCCGATGAGGGATAACGAAAAAGACGCCGCCTCGGAAGACGGCGGGACGACACAAATCTCAAAGCCGGACTACCATATGGAAAACCATACCGCGTGCCAGACGTGTGGGTGGACAAAGAACGCGCTAAAGGGCGAAGGCAAATGTTACAAGTACGTCTTCTACGGAATCGAATCTCACCGTTGCGTCCAGATGACTCCCGTCGTTACCTGTAACGAGCGTTGCGTCTTCTGTTGGCGAGACCACGAGGGTCACGCGTGGGAGGTCGATGCCGAATGGGACGACCCCGCCGCCGTCGCAGATGCAAGTATCGAACTCCAACGTAAGCTTCTCGGCGGCTACAAAGGGAACGACGATGTCCCCGAGGAACGTTTTGACGAGGCGATGAAGCCTCGCCATGTCGCCATATCGCTCGACGGAGAGCCGACGCTCTATCCGTATCTACCCGAACTAATCGAGGAGTTCCACGACCGTGGTATCACGACCTATCTCGTCTCGAACGGTACCAAGCCCGATGTTATCGCCGACTGTGAACCGACACAGACCTACATCAGCGTAGACGCCGCCGACGAACAGACCTTCGATGAGGTCGTCCGTGCTGTCGACGACGACGCGTGGGAGTCTCTGATGGAGACGCTCGACGTTCTCTCCGACAAGGACGGGCGCACCGTCGTCCGTACGACGCTCATCGACGGCTGGAACACCGACGACGCTCAGGGATTCGCGCGCCTCTATGAACGCGCCTCGCCCGACTTCATAGAGATGAAGGCGTACATGCACGTCGGACACTCGCGCGCCCGTCTCGACCGCGACGCTATGCCTGAGCACGAGGACGTGCGTGCCTTCACCGATGAGGTCGAGCGCCTCGTCGAAGGCTATGACACCCGTAAGGAAGTCCCACGGTCGCTCGTCACGTTACTCGCACGTGATGAGGATACATGGGTCGAAAAGCTGAAGAAAGACTCCGAGTTCTGGTCTCAACAGCCCTACGAGAACTAGTCGTCCGCGCCTACTACGTCCCTGATACGTTCCTCTCGGCGTTTGGCTACAGTCGGAACGAACGGCGCTTCGTTCTTGAGGGCGTCCATCTCCTCGCGGATACCCTCGCCGTCTACGTGCGCCGCCTCGACGTTCTCGCGTCTTCGGTTTCTGCCACGAACGTCGGGGACGAATGGTGCGTCTTCTTCTGTCATCTCTCGCTCTACTACATCCAAAGCACTACCTCATTATAAACTTTTCTCATCATTTTACATGTTGAATTATTCACGCAACTGAGTAACTTTCTTGGACGTTTGTTTATCTAATTCGACCAAATGACCACCTAGGTAGTTTCGGAACCGCTACGCTCGGCGTTCGTCCTCGTTTGTCCTCCGCCACGATGCCGTCCGAGAACCGACGCCGATATCCGTAGCCGTCTCCGACTCCCGCACGTGTCCGAAGACAGACGTATAATCGGGATAACGTCGGTCTCCCACGCCGCCGTCCACACCTATGAACTCTCGATACCCATACTGATGGTGGCGTGGCTCGCCGAGTTCGACGAACTTTCGCGCGCCACCCTCGGACTCGCGGTCGGCGTCGGCTACGTACTGTTCGGCTTGGGGTCGCTCCCTGGCGGCGTACTCGCCGACCGCATCGGCTCGCGCTCCCTCATAGTCGGCTGTCTCGTCGGCATGGCAGGGGGATTCCTCGTTCTCAGTCTCTCGACGGGACTCGTCGGAATCACCCTTGGTCTCGCTCTGTGGGGGGCGGCGGCGAGCGTCTACCATCCTGCCGGCTTGTCCCTCATTACAAAGGGCGTTGACCGGCGCGGGCGCGCGCTCGGATACCACGGCGTTGCCGGAAACATCGGTATCGCCATGGGTCCGCTCGTCGCCGCCGTCCTCATCGTCTTCGTCAACTGGCGCGTTGTCGCCGCCCTCTTCGCCTTGCCTGCCCTCGCCGCCGCGGTCTACGCATACCGTCTCGATATCGACGAACCCGTAGCAGACGGCGGAACCGGGGCGGACGGAGAGAAAGAGGGAGGCGACAGCCACGGATTTGTCGGTCAGTCGCGCGCCCTGTTCGCCTCGACCTTCGCCGTCGCCTTCGTCGTCGTCATGGCGTCGGGTCTCTACTACCGAGGCGTCCTGACCTTCCTCCCCGATATGCTTGCACAAACCGTCGCCTTCGACCCCGGATGGAGCGTTGAGTTCGAGGCGTCCAACTACGTCTACTCGGCACTTCTCATCGTCGGAATCGCCGGACAGTACGTCGGCGGACGCCTCGTCGAGCGCGGAACCGAACGCTGGATGGCTGTCGGATACGTCGCCTTCATTGTCGTTGCCCTCGCATTCGTCCCCGTTCTCAACGCGCCGGTCGCCCTTGTTCTCGTCTCTCTCGTTCTCGGCTTCGTCCTGTTCGTCATCGAACCGCTGTACCAGAACGCCGTCGCCCTCCATACCCCTCCCGAGGCACGTGGCGTCTCTTACGGCTACACCTACTTCGGCTTCTTCGGCGTCGGTGCGCTCGGCGCTACCCTCGCGGGCGCTATACTGACCTACTCGTCGCCCTCGGTCCTTTTCGTACTCTTCGCAGGGGTCGGCGCTGTTGCCGCAGTCGCCGCCGGCTACCTCGCTCTCGCCGACTGACACCAAAATTGTTTTATTCGCCGTCTTCCTCCTTTACGGAGATGCCGGTCGGAACAGTCAAGTTCTACCACGACGAGAAGGGCTACGGATTCATAGAGACCGATGCAGAAGACGAGGATGTCTTCTTCCACATCACCGAGGTAACGGGCTTCACGCCCGAGGAAGACGATGAAGTCAAGTTCGATATAGAGGAGGGTGACGACGGTCCGCGTGCGGTCGACGTAACCGAAGCTTAACGTTTCTCGGAGTAGACGTTGAGTTCTTTCTGCCTAGGGTCATCTATCGGCAGAGGACGGTCCCTGTCGCCGTCGGCAGTGCGACGACCTTTCCCGTCACGCCGTCTTTCCTCGTCGCGTGCGCGGTCGGCGTCCCTTCTCTCCGACGACGTAACTTGGTCGGTGGCGTACTCGCCGATACTGAGTAGCTTCTGGACCTGCGGAAGAGTGACGATAGTCACGAACAGCGAACCCGCCCCGAGAAGCCCCATGAAGAACAGCGCCGCGGCGAACAGTAGGTCGCCTTCGAGGTAACGGTTGACGGCGAAGAAGAAGAAGCCGACGCTGAACCCCGCCTCTATCTTAGCCTCTATCAGCGAGATGGTTTCGTCGAACTTCTGGAGGCGTCCGTCGACCTGTTCGAGCGCCGCGTTCGCCTCACGGACAGCCTGTTCGGCGTCACCTTCTATTTTCTCGACCCGTTCAAGCGTCTGTTCAGCGTCCCTCACGAGGCTCTCGGCGTTGCTTATAGCGTCGACAAATCCGTCGTCGCCGAGAAGACCCATCATCTTACGCATGTTCTCTATGTCCGAGCGCATACCGGACACAGAAGACCGAGCGGTTTCGGTCTTTCGCCGCTACCGGAGGGCGTGGAACCTGAAGCCCGCGCCTGCGTAGACGGTTCCGTCGGAGACGACCGGAGGCGTCGGCGTACTGTCACCTACCTCGTGCGTGTCCATCTCGACTCCGTCGCGTGCGTCCAAGACGTACAGCATTCCGTCGTCGTCGGTGATATAGACGGCGCCGTCGGCGACTGCGGGAGCCTTCCGCACCCAAGCGCCCGTCTCGTGTGTCCAGTCTCCTTCTCCCGTTTCGGTGTCGATTGCGTGTACGGCGCTGTCGTCGCCGCCGATGAAGACCGTCCCGTCTGCGACCGCGGGCGAGGTCTCGACCCACGAGCCTATCTCCTCGTACACCCAGTTCTCGTCGCCCGTCTCGGCATCGACGGCGTAGACGTTTCCGTCGCCGCTCCCGAAGAAGACGGTGCCGTCGGCGACCGCGGGCGATGACTCGACGCTCATTCCCGTCTCGTAGCTCCAGAGTTCGTCTCCCGTCTCGGCGTCGACAGCGTAGAGGTGGTTGTCGTTGGAGCCGAAGAAGACGGTGCCGTCGGCGACCGCGGGCGACGACCTTATTCCGCGTGCGCTGAACTCCCAGCGCACCATACCGCTGTACGCGCCGACACCGTAGACGGTTCTGTCGCCCACGGCGTAGACCATGTCGCCGTCGACGACGGGCGAGACCGACGAGCCGCCGTCTAGCTCAACACTCCAACGCTCCTCGCCGTCACCGACGTTCAACGCATACAGGTAGCCGTCCGCTGTCGTCGCGTAGACGGTACTCGACGTGACCGCAGGACCTGACCTAACGCGTTCGTCGAACTCGGCGCGCCAGTCCTCCTCGCCGCTCTCCGCGTCGACAGCGTATATCCTACCCTCGTCCTCGCTCCTGAGACCGTCGGGAACGAAGATGGTACCGTCTGCGACCGCCGCGGCGCGCGTGACCTGATGCTCGGTCTCTAGCTCCCAGTCGGACGAGACGCTCGTCGGTCCGTCGTCTTCGGCGTTGTGACCCGTTCTCGCGGCGTCGAAGCCGTACTGTGTCCAGTCGCCAGCCGCAGGTGAGATAACGTCGTCGTACGGTTCGCCGGTCTCAAACTCCTCTTCTTCCTCCTCTTCGTCGTCTTCCGGCTCGTCGTTTGGTTCTCCGTCGTCCTCCGGCTCGTCATCGGTTGGGTCGTCGTCTTCCGGCTCTTCCTCGTCGAGACATCCGGCGATACCTGCTCCGCCCGCTACTGCGAGAAGGCGGAGAACACGCCGCCGCGTCTGTCTTTCGCGCATGGGGTCCTTTTCGTCTACCTGTGGTATAACCTTTAGGGCGGTACTCCGCAAAGCTTGATAAGATATGGGAGCGTTATCACGGTCATGGTAAAAGAGGGCGGTCTCAGTCTTCTGAAGCACACGAACCGGCTTGGTCCATTGAAGGACCCCTTGGCTCTCCTGATATTCTCGACAGGTATCGAGAAGTACTTTCACGAACAGCGACCGAGCGACTTTCCGCGTGTCACGACCCGTGGACATTTCGACGCGTGTCGTCTCCGTGCCACGCCCCTCACTCCTGAAGGACGTATAGGCGGCTTTCTCGGCGTCCCGCGGAGCGCCTTCATCGAGGACGGTCACCACGAAACCGACTACGGGACGGTCGGCGAGATACCTGGCTATACCGACGACACGTCGCCTGAGGAAGTCACTGTCTTCGTCCACGGTTGGCTTGCGGAGGAAGAAGCCGCTCTCGGACGTATGTCTCTCCTTCGGTACGGACTCGAATCCAACGGATACAGCCATCCCGTCGTCGGCTTCACGTGGGACACTGACCAGACCGCACCCGAGTGGGATGTCGGTAAGATAATCGCCAAATGGAACGGTCCCAAGCTCGCTCAGTTCGTCGCCGACTACCGACGCGAAAATCCGGATACGAAGGTTCGTCTTATCTCCAACTCACTCGGCGCCCATCCCCTTTTCTCCGCCCTCAAGACACTCGACGACTCGGGATTCGAAGACGCTGTCGTGTCGGCGACCGTCCTCGGGGGAACGGTTCCGAGCGAATCGGTCGCCGAGGGCGGCAGGTACTACGACGCCGTCCGGAGCCTCTCCGACGGCTTCTACAACTACTGGACTCCTAGCGACCGCACCCTCGTCGTCTACTACAAGATGATGGAAGGCACCGACTCCGTCGGCGGAGCAGGAGCGAAAGGCAAGACGCCTGACAACTACCACGACAGGCGTGTAGAGTACGTTCCCGACCACTTCTCCTTCATGCTCCCGAGCCGCGGCTGTATGCAGGAGGTCGTCAGCGACTTCGGCGTCGAACCGCCCGAGTCGTTGGAGAACGCCGAGATAACAGAGAGGATAGAAACCTTCGCTGCTCGGCGCGACTAGAGGCTCATCGAACGGTCGAACGAGACGTTTTCGTCGACGAGTACGACGACCACTGCGGCAACTACGGCGGCGACTATCGACGCCGGAAGCGACACCTCGAAGCCGAGCATACCGCCCAGCGTCCGGAGTTCGATGAATACCGGCACGGCGACCGCGACCGCTATTAGGAGCTTTATGTGGGGCTTCACGTCAGGTTAACACCTCTATCATAACGGGGATGTACTCGCTTCCCTCGTAGATTCCGTCGGACGCTATGTCGGCGAACGGGAGCGCGTACGCGAGGACTATCAGGAGGATGGCTATTCCGACCCAGAGCTTGAGGTTGTCAAGGACGCGAGGCGCGTTCTCCGGACCAGAGAGAGCCGGCGGGATTTCATCGTCGATGACCTCGCCTTCTCCTCCGTCTGCCGAGACCTTGCTGCCGAACCACGTCAGTATGATGCTGTAGAAGAACAGCGCCAGGGACGCGACGAGTAGGGCACCTCCTATCACTATCTGGAAGTCGAGTTCGGCGACGGAGCCGAAGACGGGTTCGTAGTCGAACTGCTCGTACTGTGGCTCCGAGGTACGGCGCGGTATGCCGAGCAGACCGCCACGGTGCATCGCGTTCGACATGAAAGTCATTCCGATGAACCAGAGGTACGGCTGTACCGCCGCCGCCTTCACTCCGGCAAGCGGTTTACCGGTTAGCTGAGGCAGGAGCCAGTACGTCGCCGCCATGAACGTGAGTGCGACCGCCGTACCAACGGTGAGGTGGAAATGTCCGGGGACCCAGAACGAGTTGTGGACGAGGTAGTTGATGTTCATGCCCGCGTTTATCATTCCGCTGAATCCTCCCGCGGCGAACATGATGCCCGCGAGAGCCATTCCGGAGAATGCGGGTCTACCCCAAGGGAGGGCACGGAGCCAGCCGAAGTAGCCCTTACCGCCACGTTGCCGCGCGCCGTGTTCGACGCTCGCTACGACGGTGAAGGCGGTGAGTAGCGACGGAAGGAGCAGGAACATCGTGTTGGTCATCGCAACGAACTTGAAGCCTTCCGGAATACCCGGGTCAAGGTACTGGTGGTGTATTCCGACCGGTACCGACAGTATGAGGAACAGGACGAAGACAACGCGAGCGAGCGGGTCGCTGAACAGACGTCCTCCGGCGAGTTTGGGCATTATCTTGTACCACATCATGTAGGCTGGCATCAGCCAGAAGTAGACGACCATATGGCCGAAGAACCAGAACAGCGTCCGCGTCAGAAGCGGGTTGACCTCACTGACGAGACCGAGCGACCACGGGATGAGGAAGAAGACGACCTCGACGGCGACACCGAGCGTGCCGAGGTACCACATCAGCATCGTGGTAAGGACCATGAAGGTCATCAGAGGGATACGTTTGTCGGGGTTGTCCTTCTTCCAGCCCCACCATGTCTTGAACCAGTCGAAGCCGGCAACCCACGAACCCGTGACGAAGAGCGCAAGACCGAGGTAGAAGAGGACGTGTGCGCCCATCGGGGAGTAGAACGTGAACAGTACGTCGGCGCTTACCTCGCCGAGGGCGGGGAGTTCGTTTGTGAATCCGGCGAGTATGGCGATGCTCGTGAGCAGCGCGCCGACCGTCATCGATGTAATCCAGTACTTCGTCAGACCCGGGTTACCGAGTTCCCTGTCTAGGTCCTTGGTGATTGCCCACGTGAATACGCCTACTAGGAAGAATATTGTGAAGAAGACGACGAGGAAGACGCCGTGACTCGTAAGGACCGTGTAGTAGGTTCCGCCGGTTATCTCCTCCACGAAACGTAGGTAGCCCGTGCGGTGGAGGACCTGTATCATACCGCCTATACCGCCGAGTCCGAGGAAGAGGAACGACAGCGCGAACGCTACGCGCACGACCTTAGCCTCGAACGGGAAACGGTCTACGAACGTAGCCATCAGCCGTCACCTCCCTGCATCTCTTCCCACTCGTCCTCCGGATGGACAACTAGTAGACCTTCCATGTCTGCGTGAGCGTCGCCGCAGTACTCGTTACAGATTATCCCGTGTTCACCGGGTTCGTCGAACTCTACGGTTATCTCGGCGACCTGTCCGGGTATTACCATTGTGTTGACGTTAGTTCCCACGAGCTGGAATCCGTGTATAACGTCGATACTGGTCACGTAGAACGTCACCTCGCTGTTCTCGGGAACGTCGACGGTGTCATGTGTTCCCGGGCGGAATATGAACTGCTGTGCTATCATGTAGACCTCGTACTCGTCTTCACCTACCTGCTCGACGCGCGGGTCGGCGAAACGCTCGTCCTCACTCACCTCGTCAACGTCTAACGCTCCCCCCGAGTCATCGACCATATCGACGCCGACGACGGCGCTGACGTACGCTATCGTGCCTATGAAGAAGAATATCAGCACGAGAGCGCCGACAAGCCATGCTTTCTCGTACTTATGTATCTCCATCTACCCCACCACCGTTGGTCCGCCGTCGAGGAACTCGGCGTACCACATTACTATCCACATCACGACGAGTATTAAGAAGTAGACGGCTATCAGCGCGAGCGTGCCGATAGGGTCAAACTCGTCGTGGCTAATCTCTTTCTCTCGGCTTTCTGTTCCCATAACTGTGTACTAATCTTGCTCATACGATAAAAAACCCGTTGCCCAGATTCTCAGCCAACGGGAAACGCCCAAAACTACATAAGTAGTAACAGCTTAGAAACAAGCATGGTAGCTCCACAGAAGGCGGCGGCGGTCGCGGCGCTCTTAACTGTTATTCCGACCATGGGATACGCCTACTGGAGTCCCGAAGCCTCGCCGTATCTCGCTGTCGTCAACACCGTCTTGATTGCGGCTGCGCTGTACCTCATGATGTCGTCAGCTGACGACGCTGTAACACCGGCGTGATGCTGGACAGCTACGTCTCCGCACTACCACGGACCGTAGACTGGACCGGCGGCGTCGACCTAGTCGTCTTCTTCTTCATCGGCTTGCTCGGCGGAGCGCACTGTATCGGTATGTGCGGACCTCTCGTAACGCTCTACTCCGACAGGATGAGCGGACGCGACGACGTTCTGACACTCCATGAACTCCGTCAGCACAGCTTGTTCAACGTCGGCAGGACGGTGAGTTACGCAGCGATAGGCGCGGTCTTCGGGGCGGCGGGTGCGGTCGTCTTCGTCGCCGCCGACAGCCTCACCGCCTTCGCCGACCTCCTCCGCGGCTCCTTAGGCATCGTCGTCGGCGTCTTCATCGTCGCCGTCGGTCTCTACTACGTCTTCGGACGTACGGGTCTCGACGCCGCCTTACCCTTCGACGGTGTCTTCCGACACGTACACGGCGCGCTCGCGTCACGCGCCGACCGTTGGGTCGACGGCTTCGGAGTGACCGCGCTCGGCGCTCTCCACGGCTTCCTGCCGTGTCCGATGCTCTACCCTGCCTTCCTCTACGCCTTCGCGGTGGGTTCGCCTACCCACGGATTCGCCGCACTCGCCGCTCTCGGACTCGGAACCATCCCCGCTGTCTTCGGATACGGCGTCCTTCTCGGCTCCGCAAGCCCAACCGCACGGCGGCGTGTACACCGTCTGTTAGGCGTCGCGTTCATACTCCTTGGCTACATACCTATACAGCACGGGCTGATGCAGTTCGGTATCCATCTTCCGCATCCACGGATACCGTTCTACCAGCCCCTGACCTGAGATGAAGGACGAAACGCCCCAATGCGAACTCTGCGACCTCCCGGCGTTAGAGACACGTGTCGAAGACGACGGAAACGTCTTCTGCTGTCGGGGCTGTAAGGAGGTCTACTACACCCTCGGAGAGGCGGCTCTCGAAGAAGACGACGGGGGCGGGGAAGACGAGCCACCCGAGGACTGCGAGACGGCGTATCTACACGTCAGTGGAATGCACTGCACCGCGTGCGAAATCTTCGTCGAGGGCGCCGCTTCGTCGCACGAGGGCATAGAGGCGGCGAAGGCGAGCTACGCCACCGAGACGGTACGTGTCGACTACGACAACGACGCCGTCGAAGAGGACGAACTCCCCGACGCCGTCTCGGGTGCGGGCTACAAGGCGAGCCACAAGTACGACGAGGAGGCGCGGCGTGAGGCGCGGAACGAGAGCATCGGGCGTCTGCTCGTCGGCGGCTTCTTCGGCATGATGGCGCTGATTTGGTACGTATTCTTCCTCTACCCGACCTACTTCGGCTACGCGCCACTCTTCTCGCTCTCCGGCGTCGAGGGGTACTTCCTGTTCGCCAATATCTTCGTCGCCACGACCGTCGTCTTCTTCTACACGGGCGCGCCTATCCTGCGCGGCGCTTACGTCAGCCTGCGCGCGCGACAGCCTAACATGGACCTCCTCGTAGTGCTCGCGGCTTTCAGCGCCTACGCGTACAGCACCGTCGCACTCGTCTACGGACGGACCGACCTGTACTACGACGTTACCGTAGCCGTGATACTCGTCGTCTCTGTCGGCGGCTACTACGAACGCAGGATGAAACGCCGCGCCCTCGGCTCTCTCGCGGGTATAACCGAGGTCCGTGTCGACGAGGCGCGGCGCGAGGACGGCACGACGGTCTCAGTGGACGAAATCGGGGAAGGCGACCGGCTCCTCGTGCGCTCCGGCGAACGCGTCCCTGTCGACGGCTTCGTCGTCGAGGGGAGCGCCGCAGTAGACGAGTCGGTTGTAACGGGCGAAGCCGAACCTGAGACCAAAACCGAAGGCGACTACGTCGTCGGCGGTTCGGTCATCGCCGACGACGCCGTCATCGTCGAGGCGTCGGGTGAAGAAGGCGCTCTTGACCGCCTCACGAACCTTCTCTGGGACCTCCAGAGCGCCGAGGGAGGCGTCCAACGCCTCGCCGACAGACTCGCCACCGTCTTCGTTCCTTTCGTCCTCGTTGTTTCGTCGGCGGTCCTCGTCTACTTCCTTGTCTCAGGCGCGGGGGTAGAAGCCGCCGTGCTAAGCGCCCTCACCGTTCTCATCGTCTCATGCCCTTGTGCGCTCGGACTAGCGACGCCGCTTGCGGTCGCCTCGGGCGTCCGCGAAGCCGTAAGCCGTAAGATAGTCGTCTCGGACGACACGGTCTTCGAACGCGTCCGTGACGTTCAGACGGTCGTCTTCGACAAGACGGGGACGCTCACGACCGGAAGCCTTGAAGTTGTCGACAGTTACGGAGACGTACTTGACCGCGCCGTCGCCGTCGAACGTCTTTCCTCACACCCGGTCGCCGAAGCCGTCGTCCGTGCCTCTGACGACCCCGTTGCCGACGGTGGAGCAGAAACGGTACAGACCGACGCGACCGACTTCGTGGAACACGCAAAAGGGGTTGAGGGGACCGTGGACGGCGACAGGGTACTCGTGGGCGACCGTTCGCTGTTCGAGTCCGAAGGCTGGACGGTGTCCGAGGACGTGGAGGATGCCGTCGAAAGAGCCAAGGGACGCGGCAGAGGTATCGTCGTCGGCTGGTCGGGCGAGGCACGCGGCGTCCTGACGGTCGCCGAGAAAGAGCGTGAGGACTGGCGCGAGGTCGTAGAAGCCGTCTCCGAGGCAGGGAAGCGCGTCGTCGTCCTCACCGGAGACCAAGGCGAAACGGCGAGACGGTTCCGCGAAACCGAACCGGTCGACCGCGTCTTTGAAGGCGTTCCGCCCGAGGCGAAGGCTGAGACCGTCCGCCGTCTCCGTGGCGAAGGCTCAACCGCTATGGTCGGCGACGGAACCAACGACGCTCCGGCGCTTGCTGAGGCGGACCTCGGCGTGGCGATGGGTGGAGGAACGGCGCTTGCCTCTGATGCCGCAGACGTGACGGTTCTTGACGACGACCTCTCGAAGCTCGAAACGGTTCTCAGGCTCTCGAACGCGACACGGAGGAGAACGTACCGGAACATCGGCTGGGCTTTCTTCTACAACGCCGTCGCCATACCGCTCGCTGTCACCACGCTTCTCAATCCTCTCTTAGCCGCCCTTGCTATGGCTACGAGCAGTCTTCTGGTCACGGTAAACTCGTCGCGTCCGTTGCTAGGGGACGAGGGACGCGGATAACGCCCCTCGGTGGTACGAGGAAAGGGCTGTCGTCGTCGGCAACCTGCCGTTCTTGCGCCGCGACCGTCGGCGCGCTTCTGCCCTCAGACTCCGCTAAGCCCTCGATTAATATAAATCTACGCCCATATATGGCGCCGCTCTACATGTAACACAACATATGGTGGTTTACGCCGCTGTGCCGTCCGTCAGCTTCAAACCTGCGCGCCGACCGTCTCAGGTATGCGCCGCGGCGACAGGCTCGTTTCCTACGTCTCCAACCTCGTCGTCGAAAAGCCCGTGTACGTCGTCGCGGTCTTTCTCGTTCTCACCGTCGTCTTTGCCGCGGGGACCGCCGAGGTTTCGAGCGAGGCAGGTACCGAGCAGTTCACCGAGGACCTGCCCGAGTTCGACGCTATCGAACAGATAAACGATGAGTTCGGACCCTCGTTCGGTACCAATCAAGGAAGCACCCAGCTGATACAGACGGGTGAGAACGTTGTCTCCAAGAAGGCGATGCAGAGAATGCTTGAGACACAGCACGCGATGGAGAAGAACGCCGACCTCCGCGTCGAGACTACGGCTTCGAGCGCCGCCCTCGTAGCCCAACAGATAGACGAGACTGCGACTACGACCGAGCGACAGGCTGAGGCGATGAAACGTGCGACCGAACCAGAGGTGCGCGAGGCGGTCCGCGAACTCGCCGACGAGCCGCGTTTCACCGGCTTGGTGAGCGACGACTTCAACCCCGAAGACCCGTCGGCAACCGCTGCTCTTGGAACCGTCACGCACAACGTCAAGGTCGGGGTTAGCGGGGGACCTGAAGGCGGCGGAGGTGAGATGACGCCTATACAACGCCAGTCCGAGTTCACGGTAACGACACAGGGCGGCGATATACGCGTCTTCGGCTCGGGTATCATAGACGACGAGTTCGACCGTATAATTGGTGACTCGCTGTCTATCGTCCTGCCTGCGGCGATACTCCTCATACTCCTGTTTCTGATAATCGCGTACCGTGACCCGTTCGACCTCCTAATCGCCGTCGTCGCGCTCCTGATGGCGGTTGTCTGGACGCTCGGATTCATGGGTATTGCGGGGATACCTTTCACCGAGACGGTCGTCACCCTACCTCCCATACTCCTCGCTATCGGCATCGACTTCAGCATACATTCGGTCAACAGGTACAGGGAGGAACGCGTCAAAGGATACGGTGCCGATGAGTCGATGCGAACCGCGACGAGCCAGCTTGCTGTCGCCTTCTTCATCGTCGCGGGGACGACTGCAATAGGCTTCGGCGCTAACCTGACGAGTTCTTTTGGACCCACGCGGTCCTTCGGCACCGTCGCCGCCGTCTCTATCTTCTTCGTCCTCCTCATCTTCGGCGTCTTCTTTCCCGCCGCCAAGGTACTTTTAGACAGATACCGCGACCGGTATGGGGCGCCCGAGTTCGGGACTGCCCCGCTAGGAGCCGAACGCTCCGTACTCGGACGTTTCCTACCTCTCTTTGCGCGCGTAGCAAAGCCCGCTCCCGTCGTCTCACTCCTCTTTTTCCTTGCGCTGACTGCCGGAGCGGGCTACTACGCAACGGGTGTCGACACGACATTCTCGGAGGAGGACTTCCTGCCGCCCGAGGAACAGCCTGACTACATCGAGAACCTCCCCGAACCTTTCGCCCCAGGTGATTACACCGTCGTCCGCGAAATCAATCTGCTGGAGGACAAGTTTGAGTCGGGGGCGGACGACGAGGTTCTGATGTACCTTGAGGGACGTATGACCAGCCCTGCGGCTCTTGAAGGAATACGGAGCGCAGGTGAGGACCCCCCGCCGACCTTCGTCGAAGACGTACGTGAGGCTCAGTACGAAAGCGTCCTGACCGCCGTCGACGCACTCGCCGAGGAAGACGACGAGTTCGCGGAGTTCGTACGGCGGAACGACGCGCGCGGAAACGGTGTTCCCGAGTCGAACCTCGACGAACTATACGACCGTCTTCTCGACTCCGAACACGAAGGGACGACGTTACAGTACCTCTCCGAGGACCGTAGAAGTGCCCTCGTCGTGTACGATGTCGAGAGCGACGCCGATGACCGCGAAGTCACCGAAGACGCATGGAGCGTCGCCGAGGACCACCGACTTGACGCGACGCCAACGGGTCAGGTCGTTCTTTTCCAAGCGGTCAGTAGCCTGATACTCGAAGACGCCGTCAGGAGTCTCGCGCTCGCCCTCTTGCTGTCTTCCGTCTTTCTCGTAATCCTTTACGGCTACGTTGAGAGGCGTCCGTGGCTCGGCGTCGCTAACCTCGTCCCCGTCGTCGTCGCCGTTTCACTCGTCGGCGCTTCGATGCGTTACCTTGGCATACCGTTCAACGCCATTACGGCGACTATACTCGCCATCACTATCGGTCTAGGGATAGACTACACGGTTCACACGACACACCGTTTCATAGACGAGTACAAGCGGGGCGCAGAGGCGTACGAGTCCCTCGTGGTTACGCTCCGTGGCACGGGTGGCGCGCTCACCGGAAGCATGCTCACGACCTCAACGGGAACCGCCGTGCTTGTCTTCGCTATCATCCCCATAATAGGACAGTTCGGAGTTCTGACCGCCATGAGCGTCTTCTACGCCTACCTCGCGTCGGTAGTTGTCCTTCCGCCTACTCTCCTTGTCTGGGCGCGTCTGTTCGGTTAGTCGCGGCGTCTGTACGCGTAACCGCCTGTGAGGAGGACGACGACCGCTACCGCCGCGGCGGTTCCGTATACGCGTAAAGCCGCGTTCTGCCGCCTGTTCCAGCCCGTTGAGGTGCCGCTTTCCTCCGTCGCCGCGCGGTCGTTCGTCCGTTCGACTACCTCGCGTGCCTCCGCCGCCGAGTCGCCGAACTCCTCTACCGTCGTCGTCGCGTTACCGAGTGCCGAGGAGAGACGGCTGAACGGCGAAGACAGTTCGTCGCCGACCAGCCGCACCTCCGCGAGGTCGTCGGCAATACTCCCCGTTCGTTCGGACGCCTCTCCGAGGTCGTCGGCTACGACCCCTGACACCTCCTCCGCTTCCTTGAGACCGTCCGAGGCGTCCTCAAACAGTCTCGGTAGGTCGTCGTAGTCGGACCCGTCGCTCCCCCTGATACGTTCGGATTCGTCGGCTACGCGTGTCACGTCCTCGCCGACTTCACCGACACGTTCGTCCCACCGTTCGAGTTCGTTGCGTGAGGTGCGGAGAGCGGACTCTATTCCGCGTACCTCGGGCGATGTTGATGTCGCTACGTCCCAGAACGACCTGTCGGCGAAGGGAACCTGTCGTTCGTCGAGTTCGTCGATGTAAGAGAGCGTGGTGTCGAGAACGGTGAAGGGAGCCGAGACGACGGTACCGGCGCGGTCGGCGGTCCTCCCCACGTCACGTAGCTTCTCTATGTCGTTTTCGTCCATCTCCTCGGTGACGGCGACCTTCCACGCGTAGGCTTGCGAGACGCGTCGCGCCTCGTCGGCGTCACCCACGCGTCGGTCGCCGTCGAAGAACTCGTAGCCCGAGGCGTGCGGCAGGAGGTTGTCGTATCTGTATACGTCGTACGTCGTTCCGTCGACTGTCGTTTCGCCGACCTTCTCGTAGCCCCTGTCGAGCGGCGCGGTGTGTTCGTCCGGCTCCGCGGCTACACCCGAGATGGCGGCGACGAAGAGAAGACCGACGACGAGAACGAAGGCTGTCCTCATTCGGAGTCGAGTCCGTAGACTGCTAGGAGCGCGACCGCTACCCCCACCAAGACGAACGCCACCGAGTTGACCGCCGACGCCGAAACTACCCATTCATGGGTCTCCTGAGCCTCACGGAACGTGTCGAAGACGCCCTCGCGCCCCGTCTCGGGCATGCTGACAAGATTGTACAGTCCTGCCGCGACGGTGACCGCGCCGATACCCGCAACGACGTACCTAACCGTATCGTCGTTCATATCATGCCTTGTTCCTCGTACCACTCAATCGTTTCGGGCATACCGTCACGGAAGGTCTCGTACTTGAGTTCGAAGCCGGTGTCCATTAGCTTCTGGTTGTCCATCCAGTAGTTGCCCTTGAGGTAGTAAGCCATATCCGCCTCCATCGGAGGCTCCTTGTCGAAGGCGTCGTACGCCCTCTCGACCGGCGGTATGACGTACCGAATGTTGGCGAGCTTCTTGTACGTCTCACAGCCTATCGGAAGCCCGTAGACGCGTTTGCCCATCATGCCGGCGACCTCTTTGATGAGACGGCGCGCGGTGTAGCTCGCCTTGTCGACGACGTTGTACGCCTCGCCGCCTTCTCCGTTCTCGTCGAGATGGACGGCGGCGCGCACAACGTCTTCGACGTGTATGATGGAGAAACGGTAGTCGCAGTGGAGGGGATAGATTTTGAGTATACCGTTTCCGATTGCGAGGAAGACCTGCGCCGCGCCGTACGTATTCCCGGGTCCGTAGACCGACGCCGGACGTATCGCCTTGACCTGGAAGCCGTTTTCGCCGTGGTACTCCATCGCCTTCTTTTCCTGAAGCCACTTCGAGAGGTCGTACTTCGACTCGGGGTTCTTGGGATGGTCTTCCTGCACCGGAACGAGTTCGTCCCTCGGGGCACCGTAGACGCCGCAGGTACTCCAGTGTATCATTGAGCCGACGCCCTCGTCGACTGCCGCCTTACAGAGGTTCTCGGTTCCGTCGATGTTTACCTTCTCGAAGACCTCCCAGTCGATGAGTGCCGAGTAGCTGAAAAGCGCGGCGGTATGGAAGATAACGTCTACGTCGCGCACCGCTTCACGTATCTCTTCTTCCTCCGTCAGGTCTGCCGCAACGAACTCTACGTCGAGGTCCTCTATACCCGACCTGTCCGCTGTTTCGAGGTCTGTCCCACGGACCTCGTAGCCTTCTTCGAGTAGTCTTTCACAGACCATACTTCCTATGAAGCCACATGCCCCCGTCACAAGAGCGCGCTTACCGGACATTTGCCCTGCGTTGTTGCTTATAGATAATTAAACTACTGACTTCCGTCGTCTCTTCGGCGTCTCAAGTTGTCTTACGAGCGTCTTGAAGCAGAGGGCTCGGCGTCCGGCAGGCTTATTATCTCGGAAGTCTGAAGAAAGTATCATGTCACGAGTCGAAGTCAAAGATGCCAACGACCCGCAGTACCTCGACATGGAAGACCTCAAACGGAAGACGAGGGAAGAGCTAGACGAGATATACGCCGAAGCGTCCGCACCGTCGGTACAGGAACTTGAGGGCAAGTACGACGGTACGGTTCTTGCGGGCGACATACCGTTCCTCAATAACCGCACGTCGGTTGAACTCGCTAACTTAGCGTGGCTCAGATGGGGCGGCAAGAAGTTTGAGATAGTTGACGAAGCCCTCGCCGAAGGTACTAACTGGTTCGACCTCGGCGTGACCGAAGTCGACGCGTATCCCTTCGAGGGCAAGGTCGTTCCCGCGCAGTTCGACGACGGCGACTGCTACGTCTTCGACTACGACATACCCGATAACACCGCGCCTGTCCGTCGTATCCGTGACGAGGTCCGTAAGGTCCGTAACGGACTCTACCTCGGACGCGTATACGTCGACGCCGACGAGGAGCGTTTCGTCACCTACTTCGGTCTCGAAAAGTCGCTCGAACTTTAGCGAAAGCTGTTTGTCGTGCCGTCCCGCCGTTCGTCTATGGCAACGCCAGATGCGACGGCACGGTTCGACGGAGCCGCGTACCGTGACTTCGGGGGTCTGCGTATATCGTCGGTCGGTATCGGCACCTACCTAGGCGAAGCCGACGACGCGACCGACGAGGCATACGTCGACTCCCTCACATACGCTCTTGAGAACGGCTGTAACGTCGTCGACACGGCGATAAACTACCGCCACCAGAGGAGCGAACGCGCCGTCGGCGATGCCCTGATGGAGTCCGACGTAACGCGGGACGAGGTCTTCGTCGCAACCAAAGGAGGCTATATCCCTTTCCGTTTCGACGTTCCCGACGACCCTAGCGGCTACATGCGCGAGGAGTACGTCGAAACCGGTCTCGTACCCCCCGACGAAACCGTACAGGCGAACTGTATTGCTCCCGACTTCCTCAGCGAACAGGTCGATACGACCCTCGAAAACCTCGCCGTCGATTCGGTTGACCTGTACTACGTCCATAATCCTGAGACACATCTCCGTGAGGCGTCCCGCGATGAGTTTGAGGACCGACTCAGGCGCGCGTTCGAGGCTCTCGAAGACGAGGTCGACGCAGGACGTATCGGTGCCTACGGCGTGGCGACGTGGAACGGATTCCGCGTGCCGCCGTCGCGTGACGAACATCTGTCGATGGAGCGCGTCGTCGAGGTGTCCGAGCGCGCCGCCGACGGAAAGAGCGCGCTCGCCGCGGTTCAGATGCCGTACAACGCACGTATGCGGGGGGTGGCGGAGGACGAGACGCAGAAGGTCGCGGGTGAACGCCTCACGCCGCTGGAAGCCGCCGACAAACTCGGTCTCTATGTCTTCACCAGCGCCGCCTTGATGCAGGGAAAACTCGCCGACGAACGCGCGGGACCAGAATACGGCGGAACGCCCGCACAGGACGCGTTAGAGTTCGTCCTTTCGACCGACGGCGTCGGAACCGCACTCGTCGGCTGTTCGTCTTCCGAACACGTTGAGGAGAACCTCGGCGTCGTTGACGCTACGTGAAGACCTTCCACAGCTCTTTGGTTCTCTCCCCGACGTGCGGAAGACCGAGGCGGTAGCGGACGGCGTCCATCTTCTTGAACGGCTCAAAGATACGTGGCTCTTCAAGTTCGTACACCTCACATTTCCCTGCTGACGAGCCTTCGCGTTCGAGTATTCCGTTCGTCGCGCGACGCGCCGCCTCGTTTGCCCCCTCCATCGTGGCGAGGTCTGAGTTTGTCCGGACGTAGTCAGCGGCGAGCGTCAGGTTAGGTATACCGGTTACAGCTTCGGGGCGGTGCTTCAAAGAGCCGACGGTATTGACGAGAAGCGGCTCCTCGTTCGTACATCTCCCCTCGCTCTCGTCGTGCTGTATGGCGTCGTCAAGGTGCCAGTCGACGACAACGTCGTCTTCGAGAACAGTGTCGCCGTCGTTGAGATGTTGCTTTAGCTGTGCCCAGACCTCGTCGGCTATCTCCTCGCGGGTACAGTCCTTGGCGGTCTTGCCGTACAGGACGCCTTTCTTGTCCCAGTCGGAGATACATACCGACAGGACGCCCTCGATATCGTCGTACCTGTCGAAGTCGGTGTTCCAGAACTGTCGTTGCGAGATACTTGTCAACGCCCACGGCGAGTCGAAGTAGATTCCGTGTCCGTGTACGAGTGGCACGTCCTCGCTCAGGTAATACTGTACGCCGCTCATCCAGTCAGTCTTGAGACGGTCAATGTCGCGGAGCGACGGCGCGGCTTTACGGATTTCGTCGTTGACGAGACGGCGTGTTACCTCGACGGGCGTGGCGAGGACGTAGTAGTCCGCCTCCACCGTCTCGCCGTCGACAACGACGCCCGTCACGCGGTTGCCGTCGAAGCCGACCGACTCGGCACGTGCGTCGACATGGACCTCAACATCCATCCCTTCGAGATGTTCGCGCCAAGGCTCTATCCAAGACTCGCTCGTCGGTCCGTCGAGTATCTCGACCTGTCTCCGTGAGTCGAGTATGTCGCTCAACGTCTGAACCGTCATCCGTCCGATGGTGCGTGCGCTACTCTCCTCGGGGTCCATGGCGACGAGAACCTTCGTAGCTCCGCGGACGAGGTACTTCCGGTACTCGTCCGACATTTCTTCGGCGTCTGTGAACTCCCACCACGAAACGTTCTCGTACTCGTCCCGCCAACGGGCGTCGCACGAGGTCGCCAGCGTGAGAAAACGGTTGAGGAAGTAGTCGTGTTCGCGGTCGGGGACAACGTCTCGCCAGAGGGCGTTGCTCACCGTCTCGCGCACGTCTTCTATACTCCGGGGCGTCCTCTGTGCTGACCTAACCTTCTCGCCATCCCCGAGACATCTGAGCATCTCGGTCGTCTCGACGAGGTTGTCACGGACAGTCCTGTCGCCGTCGGGGATACGCGACATCGTATCGCGCAGATGACGGTAGAAGCCGGGGAGGAAACGGAATCCGTGTTCGCCAGGATATCCTTCCTCTGTCTCGACGCTTCTTGACTTGCCGCCGAGTTTATCGCGTTTCTCGTACAGCGATACTTCGAAGCCGCGTTCGGCGAGTTCGTGTGCCGCGGTCATTCCGCCGACGCCGCCGCCGATTACGGCTACGCTCGTGTCCGTCATGGCTCTAACTTCGAAGGAGAGCGCATAAATCTTCCTGACGCCTCTTCAGACGAACCGCGGGGTCTTCTCAGCGTAACGGTCGTAGGCTTCAGGGTCCGAAAGAGAATCGCGGACCTCGCGTTCCTCGGCGAGAGCGAGCTTGTAGTAGAAGTAGACGAGGACGGGCAGGAGGGCGAGGGTCAAGAACGAGGGCCAGTGTACGAACCAGCCGAAGACGACGAGTATGATGCCTACGTACTGCGGATGGCGCGAGTAGGCGTACAGACCGTCGGTCTTTAGCTCCTTGTCGGTCCTGTAGAGCGTTGACCATCCGAGGGCGACCAGAACGACGCCGACGACGGTAATCGCCGCGCCGACAAGCTTCCAGAACGTCATAGAGAAGCTCTGTCCCAAGACGGTAAAGCTCAGGAGTACCGTCTGCTCGGTCGTCACCGGCTCTGAGACGGCGGCGGAGGTCAGGTAGAACGAGAGAGGAACGCCGTACATCTCGACGAACATCGAGACGATGAAGGCGGCGTAGACGCCGAGAGACTTCGAACGCGAGGACCAGTCGACGCGCCAACGCATGCCGAAGACGAGCGGGAGGAGGACGGCAAGGAAGATGCCGACGTTGAGAGCGACGATATCCCAGCGTCCTTCGACCACCATTGCGTTAGCCTGTCCGAACGACAGCCAGATGACATGGCTGAGGAAAGACGGAAGCGAGACGAGCGCCAGAACGCCGACGCCGAGAAGGGCGGCTTTACGCCTGTCGAGGTCTACCATGACTGACAGATAGGCGTCCTGAACTAAAACGGTGTCCGTTCCCGCCGCTCAACGACCAGTCTATTATACACGGAGCGCATACCTCCGAGGGATGGACCAAGACGCCTCGGACGACGTTGTAGAGCCACCGGAGGAGTTTGTGGAGCAGGCGAACGTCTCGGAGGCGGAGGTATACGAGGAGTTTGAGGAGAACTGGCCCGAGTGCTGGGAGGACGCCGCCGAACTCCTTGACTGGTACGACGGATACGACGAGGTACTTGACGACTCCGACGCTCCTTTCTACGAATGGTTCGTCAAC
>JAQZCZ010000007.1 GCA_028751095.1 Euryarchaeota archaeon Ods01
CCGTCCTCGACCTGTTCGTTCGCCAGCACGGTTTCACAGTCGGGGCACCAGTTGACCTCGCCCTCCTTGTACTCGACAAGACCCTCGTCGGCGAAACGTTTGAACAGCCACTGGTTCCACCGGTAGTACGCGGGTTCGCAGGTCGTGACCTCGCGGTCCCAGTCGTAGCCGAAGCCCATCGCCTCCATCTGGTCGCGCATCGTCTCTATGCATTCGAAGGTCCAGTCGCGCGGATTGGTGTCGCGTTCGAGCGCGGCGTTCTCGGCGGGAAGCCCGAAAGAGTCCCAGCCCATCGGATGCAGAACCTCGTCTCCTTGGAGACGTTTGAACCGCGCGTACGCGTCCGTGATAGTGTAGTTACGGACATGCCCCATATGGAGCTTCCCCGACGGATACGGGAACATTCCGAGAACGTACCTCTTGTCGCTCGCGTCGTCGTCTGCGGCGAATACGTCCTCGTCGCGCCATACCTCCTGCCACCGTTCCTCTACCTCGTCATGGTCGTAGCTGTCGCTCTCCGTCATAAGAACACCTCTACCGGAGCGGCGGCTCTACGTATGCCGGACGTGCGGAGCCAAAAAACGACCACTCCGGAGCATATTCGCCGATTCATCCGCTTCGGTCATAAAGCTTCGCAATCTGCGGAGGTGGTTTCCGTCCTCCGTCCTCAGGTCATACACCTTAATCTGGACAAGCTTTAATGTCTCACGGCGTTTACCCGTTCCGCATGGAAAGACTCGTGGACTCGTTCGGGCGCGAGACCACCGACATACGCATCTCGCTCACCGACCGGTGCAACTTCGACTGTTTCTACTGCCACAACGAGGGACTCGGCGACACGCGTGGACCTTCCGAACCCGCCGAAAACGAGATGTCGACCGAAAAGGTGCTGGAGGTTGCACGCGTCGCACACGACTACGGGATACGTAACTTCAAGCTCACCGGCGGCGAGCCGATGTTGCGCGCCGACCTCAACGAAATTGTCGAGGGAATAGCGTCGCTAGAAGGAACGGAGGTTAGCATGACGACCAACGGAACCTTCCTCCCCGGACGCGCTACCGAACTTGCCGACGCCGGTCTGGAGCGCGTCAACGTCTCGATGGACGCCCTCGACTCGGACGACTTCCGCGAGATAACCCGCGGCGGTATGGAACACGTCCTTGAAGGCGTCGGTGCCGCCGTTGAGGCGGGCTTGACGCCGCTTAAGCTCAACATGGTGATGGCGAAGCCTATGCGTCCGCACCTTCCCGACATGGTCGACCACGCCGCGAGCAACGACGGTATGCGCCTCCAGATAATCGAGTATATGCCCGAAATCGTCGGCGACGTCGACTACCGTGTCGATATAGATGAGGTCCACGGCTGGCTTGCGGAACGCGCCGACAGCGTAGAGACGCGCGAGATGCATTCCCGCAAGAGGTATATCGTCGACGGCACCCTCGTCGAAATTGTCGACCCCGTAGAGAACCCCGAGTTCTGCGCCAACTGCCACCGTATCCGCGTGACTCACGAGGGAAAGCTCAAGGGATGTCTCAACAGGAACGACGACCTCATACAGACCGACGGAGCTTCGGGGTCCGAGCTACGTGACGCCTTCCGACGTGTCGTCGACAACCGCGTGCCGTACTACGGCGAGTACATGGTCAGGAACGAGGAGGGCGAATGGGTTCAGAATCCGAAGTACGCCGAGACCGCCGAAACCGAGAGCGACCACGAGCTACCGATGGTCGACAGCCCCGCGCCCTCGTCGTCTTCTTCTCCTTCTTCGGACTAGCCCCCGCTCACGGGCGGGAAGACAGCGACCTCCTCAACCCCTTCCGTCGACGTTTCCGGCTCGGCAGGCTCTCCGTCGGCGGTGAGGTTGAGGTGACGGCGTAACTCCTCGCCGTTGTACAGGCGTTCCTCCAGTGATGGGTGCCTTGCTACGAGGTCTTCGACGACCTCGCCGACCGTCTCGCCCTCTGCCTCAACCTCCTCTTCGTCTACCCTCTCACGTATGTCCGCGAACAGACGGACGCGTACTGTCATGTTCGCTGTAAGCCGCCGTGCTACTTGTAACCGTCGGGCGTACTGCGTCCGTACCGCGTCCGTCGCCAAGATTGATTACGTCCGGCGTTCTACGAGGACCATGAAAGCCGTCTCGGTCGTAGGTGAAAGCGACTCCGGAAAGACGACCCTAGTCGAACGTCTCGTGCCGGCGCTCGCCGAACGCGGAAGGGTGGCGACGGTCAAGTCGATACACCACGACATCGAGGTTGACGAGGAGGGTAAGGATACGTACAGACACCGCGAGGCGGGTGCGTCGCGTGTCGTCGGGGTGACGCCCGAGACGCGTTTCGAGTTCTCCGGCGTCGACGACAAGGTCGAGGAGATAGACGCGGCGCTCGACGACCTCACCGACGCGGGCTACGACTACGCCGTCGTTGAGGGCGGACGCGAAACGACGCTACCGAAGCTCGTTACCGACGACACAGACACGTCGAACGTCGTCGTACGAGACGCGACTGAGGCGACAACCGGCGAACTCGTCGAAGAGGTCGAAGGTGTCGAGGACCGCGAGACAGTCGGCTCGCTCGTCCGCCGCGTCAAGGAGAGCGAGGACTCACCGAAGGCGGGCGCAGTCTCGACCTTCACGGGACGGGTCCGCGAGGAGAACCTCGACCAAGCGCGGACGACACGTCTCGAATACGAGAAGTACGAGGGCGTCGCCGACGAACGTATGGCGTCGATAGCCGCCGACCTAGAGGCGCGCGACGGCGTCTATCAGGTCGAGATGTACCACGAGACGGGCGTCGTGCCCGCCGAGGAGGACGTGGTTCACGTCGTCGTCCTTGCCGGACACCGCGATGAGGCGTTCCGCGCCGTTGAGGACGGCATAAACCGACTCAAGGATGAGGTTCCCATATTCAAGAAGGAGGTTACGGAAGACGGTGAGTTCTGGGTCCACGACCGCCCCTGACCTGTAAGCTTTTCACACTGTGGCGCAATACTACCGATGATGAGACGTAGAAGATTCATCAGGTACGTAGGAGCGACGACCGCGGCAGGCGCGGCGGGAGCGGCGGGATGTCTCAACGACGAACCCGAGGAGAACGGCGAAGACGAGGATGAGGAGGACGACGAGATACTCGAACACGCTGAGGTAATCGCCGGACCTGACGGGAACTGGCGTTTCGAACCTCGCGAAGTTGACATAGTCGCCGGAGGCACCGTCGAGTGGTACTTCGCCAGCCCGGGTCACAACGTCAGCGCCCATCCCGACGACGATTCCCTAGTCGAGATTCCCGAAGATGCCGAACCCTTCCGGTCGTTTGACCCTGCCGAGGCACGTCTCAACGACCCTGATACGACGTTTACCCATACGTTTGAGGTTCCTGGCGAGTACGTCTACGTATGCACGCCGCATGTGCCCCAGATGCGCGGGACCGTTGTCGTCCATGATGTCTAAACGAAGTAACAGACAAATATAACCTTAGGTTATCTTAGGTATTTTGCGTATTACCCAAGGGCATGAAGGACTGGTTTCGCCGGAAATTAAGCTGAACATAACCGGAGTTCAACTCGTCTCAGGCGAAAATTTATATGGTTTCGGTGTTTCGAACCCTCATATGTCGCAAAAGCAGAAAGAAACGCAGACAACTGACGCTGAAAAGTATCTCGGGAGGCGCAGGTTCCTCGCCGCTACCGGTGCCGTCACGGGTACGGGCGTTCTCGCGGGATGTATAGACGACGAAGAGGAGCCGGTAGACGACGACCCAGACGATGATGACCCTGACGACGACCTCACGGTAGAGGAGGAAGCCATCGCGGCGGCTACGGCTTTCGGACAGGAGGACTTCCCGGGTCTCGAAATACTCGACGGCGGCAACCCGGGCAACGCCCAAGCCGCCGAGCGGTCGACCTACGACGACCAGTTCATTACCCCGCCCGAGGAGTTCTACATCCGGAACCACTACCTCGCGCCGCGTGTAGAGGGCGACGGCGACGGCTGGGAGATAGAGCTAGCCCTCGGCGACGGCGACACGGAGACGGTCACCGTCGGCGAACTCAAGGAGGATTACTCCGCCGAGACGGTCACTCACACGATGCAGTGTTCGGGCAACGGACGGTCGTACTTCGACCCTGCTCCTGGCGGAAACCAGTGGGCGTTCGGTGCCGTCGGAAACTCGCGCTGGACCGGCGCGCCGCTCGACGAGGTTCTCGAAGACCTCGGCGCGGACACTGACGACGACCTCTGGCTCATGGTCGCAGGCAACGACCACGAGACTGCCGGCGACGATGAACCTCGCGTCTTCGCCCGCTCTATACCGATGAGCAAGGTCACGAGCGACTGTATACTCGCGTACGAACAGGACGGCGAACGGATGACGCCCGAACACGGACATCCCGTCCGTATCGTCGTACCCGGGTGGTACGGCAACAACAACGTCAAGTGGGTCAACGAGATGGTCGTGATGGAGAACATGATGGTCGGCGACAACGTCGACAACTTCCACGAGGACCTCGACGAAGACGACGCCGACGAATGGGAGCAGTACGTCCACTGGCAACAGAACTCGTACCGGATGAAGTGGGACGGACAGGAGTCGACACGCGTTCTCGAAATCGACGAGTTCGATACGTGGGACCAGTGGGATATGGAAGCCGAGGACGAGGATGTCGACTGGCCTCCGTACATTTACGACCAGCTCGTCAAGTCGGTGCTGGGCGTCAACGAGGGCGCAACGCTCGAACCCCGTGAACAGGACGGAATGATAGAGGTAACCGGCGTTGCTTGGGCGGGCGCCGACGAGGTAGAGACCGTCGAAGTGTCGACCGACGGCGGCGAGACGTGGGAGGAAGCCGAGTTCTTCGGCGAGAACGGGGAACCTTACGGCTGGCGTATGTTCCGGTACATGTGGGAGCCTGAGGAAGAAGGCGACTACACACTCGCCTCGCGCGCAACCGACGACCGAGGTCGGAGACAGCCGAGGACGATATCGAGTCAGGAAGAGGCGGAGGAACTCGTCACCATCGACCGCGAGAACGAGGTCTTCCCGTGGGAGGAAGGCGGCTACTGTCTCAACGCATCACAGCCTCACGATGTTGACGTAACCGTCGAGAACGTCTAAAGCTAGCTTTCTTCGTTTCTGTCTCCGTTCTTATCGCGTCTGTCGTCGACAGGTCTGCCCTTCTTCTTCTCCCACGTCCGCGCGCTCCTCTCGCCAGGCTCGCCGCGTACGTCAAGGAGCCTTATCTCGAACTCGACCCGTTTGCCTGCGAGTTCGTGGTTAAAGTCTACCGTAACGGTGTCGTCGTCAACGTCGGTTATCCATCCCGTCTTACGGTTCTCGGTCGCCACGAGCTTGTCCTCGCCTATCTTCTCTTCGTCAAACCTCTCGCGCGGGAATTCGACGACCTTCTCGGCGTCGCGCTCGCCGAAGGCGTGTTCGGGGGCGACCTCAACCGTCTTCTCCTCGCCAGTCTCCATTCCGACGACAGCATCTTCGAGACCTTCGATGACGTTCCTCTCGCCGAGACGTACCTCCAGCGGCTTGTAGTCGCGGTAGTCGTGGTAGACGCCTTCCTCCATCGCCACGTCAACGTCGGTCGTGTCGAACACCTCACCCTCGTCCGGTCCCTCGGCGACGCGTCCGACGAAATGTATGTACGCCACCTGACCTTCCTGAGCTACTTCCTCCGACATGCTACCTCCTCACCAGACCGAGCATATGATGTACCTCTCCTAGGGCGAGCGAAAGCCCCGTTTCGACCGCGCCGACGCTACCAGGTAGAACGAAGACGACCGTGTCGTCGACGACCCCAGCCGTCGCCCTCGTCAGCATACCGCGCGTGCCGACTTCGTCGACGCTCCTGCGCCGAAACTCCTCGCCGAAGCCGAGAACCTCCTTGTCGAACGCCGGACGGACCGTCTCGGGTGTCACGTCGTCGTCTGTCAAACCTGTCCCACCCGAGACCACCACTACATCTACCTCGCCGACGAGCGTCCCGACGGCGTCGCGTATCTCGTCGGTGTCGTCCGATACTACGCGGTACTCGGCGAAGACGTGACCCTCGTCCTCTATTATTTCGCGCGCCCTGTCGCCGCTCTCGTCCTCGCCCTTGTCGCGTGACGATGACACGGTCACGAAGCCGAAGTCGAAGTCGGATTCGTCGTGTTCGTGTTCGGCGTGCCCCGTCTCGTCGCCGTGGTCGCATCCGGAATCGGCGTGCGCGGGGTGGGGAGCCATAAAGACGAGGAGGCGCGCGCGTTCCTCTGCGACGACGCCGTGCGGCTTCCCCGACCCGGCAAGGACCGTTCCGCCCGCCCCGACGCTCAGGCTCTCGTCTCCGACGGTTATCTCCGCTTCTCCTTCGAGGACATGGTAGACCTTGTCCGAACCGGCGTGTTCGTGTAACTCCTGTGTCTGCCCCTCTTCGAAACAGTAGACGTCGGCGAAGAAGTTCTCAGTCTCGAACAGATTGACCTTCTCGAACTCTCCGGCGTCAAACGACCGGACCTTCGTTACGTCTGATACTTCCATGTCGGCGAAACGTTCCGAACCGACTTATGTTTAGTCCCAGTTTTCGATGACCTCGCCCACATCGTCGGGGAGCCTGTAGCCGCCTCCTCCCGTAGCTTCCTCTGCGTCTTCGAGAAAACTCCGTACGCCGCTCTTGTCGCGCCTGCCGTCGGACACGAGGAAGTCTACCGAAATCCAGCCCTGTGGCACGAACCCGTCCGACTGCGCGGTGTCTTCGCCCACGAGAGCCGCGTCAACCTTTCCTACTTCGACAGCATTTGCCGCCCCCCCCTCGGAACGGAAGCTACGTGTTTCGGCGTCGGGTTTTTCGCTGTCGAAACGACTCCGTACCCCGTATCCCTCCGGCGGAACGCCGAAGACGGCTCCCTCGTCCGGCTTGCCCACGTAGCCGACCCGACGCTCGTAGCCGCGTACGAGACGCGCGTCTTCGATGCCGAGAGCCTCTATCTCCTCAGGAGACGACGAGACGGCGGCTACGTCGGCGACTCCGTCGCGGAGACGCCTGACGCCCTCAACCGAGCCGAGACGGAGCCAGCGTGCGTCCCTGCCTTCGAGGAGACCGTTCAGGAATCCGTCGCGTTCGCCCGCGCCGAGGAGTTCGGGCGGCGACGCCCCGCCGAACAGCGAAACCACGACCTCGTCTCCTGCGTCGAGGTAGTTGGTCGAAGGCTCGACGGTAACGTATCCGTCAGCACGAGTGAGAGAAGTCGTCGCGCCGCTCCCCTTGTCGACCGAGTAAGTGACTGTCTTACCGTCGCCGTCCTCTACGAGACCCACGGGTAGTATACGTTTACGTCCACCCTCGGTACGTGTCTCGGAGGCGAACGTAGCGGAGGTACTCCGTCTCTCCGGCTCCTCGCCGCCCACCGCGGCGCGTACCATGTCGGAGACGAACATACGGAAGACGGAGAGGGCGCTTATCGGGTTTCCTGGGAGACCGACGAACGGCGTCTCGTCGAGCCTACCGAATACCGTCGGACGTCCGGGCTTGAGTGCGACGCCGTGAAGGATGAGTTCGCCCTCTTCCTCGATGACGCGGTAGACGACGTCCTCGTCGCTCGCGCTTGTTGAACCGCTCGAAAGAACGAGTTCGCAGTCGCGCGCGGCTTTCCGCATCACGTCCAGCATCTCGTCGTAGTCGTCGCCGACGTGGTCGTAGACTACCGCTTCGCCGCCGGCTTCCTCGACGGCGGCGGCGACAGAGAACGTGTTTACGTCGTGTATCTGACCTTCGTCGAGCGTTCCACCCGGACGGACGAGTTCGTCGCCCGTGCTGACGACCGCAACCCTTGTGCGGGCGTAGACAGGCACCGTCTCAGCGCCGACCGCCGCGGCGAGACCTATCTCGCGTTGCGACATCTTCGTCCCCGCCGACAGGGCGCGCTCGCCTGATGCGATGTCCGAACCCGCAAACATGACGTTCTCGGCGGGAGCGAGCGAAGTACGGACACGGACCTCTCCGTCTCCTGACGAAGTTCTCTCTACGGGCACGACCGCGTCCGCTCCCTCGGGTATCGGTGCCCCGGTGGCTATAACCGCCGCTTCTCCGTCACCGACACGGACATCGGGCGACTCTCCCGCAGAGACCTTACCTACGACGCGTAGCGAGACGGGTTCGGATTCGTCCGCGCCATAGATGTCTTCGGCGCGTAACGCGTAGCCGTCCATCAGGGACCTGTCGAAGCCTGGAACGTCTACCGGCGAGTCGACGCTCTCGGCGAGGACGCGCCCCTGCGCCTCCACGAGCGGCACCTCCTCGACACGTCTCTCAGGGGCGAGTTCCTCGGCTACGCGCGCCGCCTTCTCGACAGAAGCGAGTTCGCGGAACTCCTTCCTCATCTCAGGCACCCCACAGGAGAACGTCGACATCTTCTCCGGCGGCGTATCCCTCGCGGCTTTCGGGCACCACTACGAAGCCGTCGGCGTTCGCAACGCTCGAAAGCACGCCTGCGCCCTTGGTGCGGACGGGACGCGCTACGCGTCTGTCACCCTCTTCCTCTACGACGACACGTGTGTATGTCCTCGCGCCGACCTCCGACGGTATCTTCTCGTCCAGAATACACCGCGCTGACGGCTCCGTCGTCCCCTCTGCGCCTAGGAGTTCACGGACACCTCGCCGGACGAACTCGAAGGAGTTGACGACACACGAGACGGGATATCCCGGAAGCGTCACGACCGGTGTCTCATTGACGACGCCGAAGCCGACGGGATGCCCGGGCTTGACGGCGACGCCGTGGACGAGCATACCTCCGATTTCGTCGACTACTTCGGGCAGGAGGTCGCGCTCGCCTACGCTTGAACCACCCGTCGTTGCGACGAGGTCGGCGTCGGAGGCATCGCGGAGGGCGTTCCGCAACGCCTCCTCGTCGTCCGGAACCACGTCGTACACGGTCGCTTCGCCACCCCATCTTTCGACGTAGTCAGCTACCATCGGTCCGTTCGTTCCGATTATCTCTCCTGGAGAGGGGTCGGACGGTACGACCTCATCGCCCGTCGGGACGACGGCAACCTTAGGCTTACGGCGTACCTCGACTTCGACGACGCCTACTGAACGGAGGACCGCGACACGGCTCGGACGTAGACGCGCTCCTTCCTCGACGACCGTCTCGCCGTCTTCGACGTCCTCGCCAGCGTAAGCCACGTTCTCTCCCTCGGCGACCGCCGTAGAGACCTCGACGTACTCTCCAACCTCCTCCGTCTCCTCGACACGGACGACACCGTCTGCACCTTCGGGAACCGCGCTCCCCGTATGGACGTACGCCGCCTCGCCGTCGCCCACGTTCCCCTCGACAGAGTCGAGACGGACGGGGGAGTCGTCGGTCGCCCCGTGCGTGTCACCGGCGCGTACCGCGTAACCGTCCATTGCGGCGCGGTCGTAATGTGGAACGGGACGTTCGGCTACTATGTCTTCTGCCGCCACTCGTCCGGCGGCGTCGTCGAGTCCGACCGTCTCGTTTCCGACGGTCTCGAAAAGATTCAGAAACTCGTCAAGAGCCTCGTCAAGGCGCACGTTCTCGCGGAAACCCTGTCGCATGCCCGTCGTACGTGGACGCCGCCGATAAAGACAGCGGTGGTTCATGCGTCGTCCGCCACGACTATTGCATCCGAGTCGTCGAAGCCGACGACGACATCCTCGCCTTCGCGCACGTCCGAGAACCCGTCAACCTTCGTGATGACTTCGCCGACGCGTTCGGTTTCGACACGTGCCTCGGCGTAGCTACCCATCTCAGTAACCTCGACGACCTCGCCCGAGAAGACGTTGTTGTGGTCGCCTTCTTCTAGTTCGACGTTTTCGGGACGGACGTAGACGGATGCCTTGTTGCCCTCATCACCTTCCCCCCGCCCGTTGACGCCTACCTTAGCCCCCGTCGTGAGTCTGACGCCTTTTCCGCCTTCCTCAACGACCCCGTCGAAACGCGTCGACTCGCCGACGAACTCCGCTACGAAACGCGTCTCGGGACGGCGGTATAGCCGGCGCGGCGTCCCCGCCTGTTCCTTCTCGCCGTCGTTGAGAACGACGATACGGTCCGAGACGGATATCGCCTCCTCTTGGTCGTGGGTTACGAACAGCATCGTCACCCCCGTCTCTACCTGTATTCTCTTTATCTCGTCACGTATCTCCGTCCTGAGGGCGCGGTCGAGTCCCGTGAGCGGTTCGTCGAGGAGCATAACGTCGGGTTTGTATGACAGGGCGCGCGCGAGTTCGGCGCGTCTCGCCTCGCCCCCGCTCAGGGAGTCGGGATACGTGTCCGCCTTCTCGGCTATCTTCACGAGTCCGAGTACATCCTCGGCTCGCTCGCGCCGCTCCCCTCTATCGGTTACGTGCGGCTTCAGAGCGTACTCGACGTTCTCGCGCACCGTCATACGCGGGAACAGAGACGAACTCTGGAAGACTATACCGACGTTTCTCTCCTCGGGCTTCGTGCCGGTCACGTCTTCGTTCCTCAGCAGTACTTTCCCGTTGTCGGGCTTTTCGAGTCCGGCGACTGCCTTGAGAACCGTTGTCTTACCGCATCCGCTCGGACCGAGGAGTGTCACGAACTCGCCTTCGTCAGCGACGAACGATATTTCCTTGACCGCCGCTTCGTTTCCGTACTTCTTCGTCAGATTTCTTACTTCGAGCATTCTCAGTCTCTCACCGTGGGTACCTTTTCGAGTCTCTGTACTGCTACTATGACCGTCGTGCTGATAACTATCAGGACGAGCGACAGAGCCACGACGCCGTCTATACCGCCCGCGATGAAGTCAACCCAGATACGTGTCGGCATCGTCCTCGGGTTGTATGCGGTCATCATCGTAGCGCCGAACTCTCCTACCGCTCGCGCAAACGTCAGTACGACACCCGCCGCTACTGCGCTTCTCGCCGACGGAAGCGAGACGTTCCAGAAGGTAGCTACGGGACCGTGCCCCATCGTCCGCGATGCCTGTTCGAGATGCTCGTCGACCGACGAGAAGCCCGCGCGCGAGGTTATGACGACGAACGGAGCCGAGACGAAGGTCTGTGCGAGAACGACGCCGACTAAGCTGTCCGTAAGCGGAACGCCGACCGCCTCCGCGGCTCCGCCGACCGTGGTGAATCTGCCGAAGCCCATCAGAAGCATCGAGCCGCCTACGACGGGCGGAAGTACGAGCGGCAGGATGACGACCGCCTCAACGACGCCCTTTCCGCGGAACTCGGCGCGTGCGAGGAAGTACGCGAGCGGCACGCCGAATACCGCCGCGATTGCCGTCGCCACCGGAGCGGTTACGAGCGAGTTGACGACCGCTTCCTGTGTCTCCGGAGACCGCAGGTCGCCGGTCACGTCAGCGCCACGCGTGCCCGAGAAGAAAGCGAAGAAAGGGTACAGGAGATAGGCGAGAAGGACTGCGCCGAGAACGGCGAAGACGTGGCGCTCTCTCGGCGTTCTCAACCTCTCACCACCTCGGGAACGTCTCCATGGAACTCAACATCAGGAAGCGTCAGTCCCATCTCAGCGAGCATATTCCTGTTTTCGAGAAGGTAGCTGACGAACTCGTACCCTGCATCGGCGTTGTCCGCCGACTCTGTCACCGAAATGTTGTACAGAACCGGCGTGCCGCGCGCCACGTACCCTTCGTCGGTCGTGTACGAAACCCCGGCGTACTCGTCGGCGCGGTCGGGGTCGGAGAAGTTAAGGTCGTCGGGCAGTTCGTGGAACGGAATCCCGTGGTCGACCGCCATGTTCTTGTACGCGACGGCGGCGGCTCGGTTGCCCGAACGGACGCCGGCGAGAAGCTGAGGCTCCTCGGGTTCCTGATAGACCTTAGCAAGCATCCCGTCGACGAAGCCGTCCAGTCCGTGTTTCTCCTCGGCTATCTTGAACGCATGTACTGCTCTGTACCCGAGAGGGTCGAGGTCGGGGTCGCTTATTGCCACGTCTCCCTCGTCGGCGTCTCTCAGGACTTCGTACCACGCGTCACCCGCTTCGAGACGGTCTCCTATCTCCGTGCCGTCTCCGTAAGCGATACCAACCGAGTTGGACGCGAAGACGGCGTCCCAGACGACGTAGTCGTCGTACAGTCTGTCACGTAGGAGTTCGGCGTCTGCGCTCACGACAACGTCGGGGTTCTTCTGCCCGCTCTCTATCATACGTATAGCGGCGTTTGTCCCGTAGTACTCGCCGCTGTACGGCGTTCCAACCTCGTCCTCGAAAGCCGGACCGACGCCCTCGTCGAGGGTCACGGCGAGGCTTCCCGCTGACAGGACCCTCACCCCGCCTCTTCCGAGACATCCCGTCAAAGTCGTACAGGTCGCCGCGGCGCCTGCTGTCGACAAGAACTCCCGCCTCTCCATATGGGTAAACTGTATCCGGTTAAGGTAAAGCTTTATGTTAATTAAACTTGTTTAGCCTACGTGGAGCTACCCGACGCCGAAGACACCTTCCTGACCCAGAGACAGAAACGCGTCCTCGTCATGCGTCAGGAGGGAATGACTCAGCGCGAGATAGCCGACGAGTTCGGGACCAGCGCCGCGAACGTTAGTATGATAGAGAGCGCCGCCGAGGACAACGTTGAGAAGGCGCGCCGGACCGTCGAACTCGCCAAGTACATACGGACGCCTCAGCGCGTCGAGGTCGAGTCCGGCGACCATATCGAGAACGTGGTTGAGACAGTCTACGATATGGGCGACGTACAGGATGTCAAGATAGAGTACTCGAAGCCCGAGCTTTACTCACATATCTATACGACACTCTCCGACCTCTTCGAAGGCGAGCGTTTTGACGCCCCGGTCGGTATCGGAATCAACGATGACGGAACCGTCGAGTTCTACCACGACTGAGTCTTGACCTTCTCGTCAACGGTCACGTCTTCGATACGCGCCTCGGGATACTGACCGTCGTCGTCCTTCTCCGCGCTCTTGACCATGTCCCAGACCGTCAGAAGGGCGCGTGTCACGCCGTTGAGCGCCTCCATCTCGACGCCTGTCTTTCCGGTCGAGGTCACCGTGACACGTGCCACGACGGCGTCTTCCTCGAACTCGAACGACGTATCGACTCCCGTCACCGGAATCTGGTGGCACATCGGAACGTCCTCCCACGTATGCTTGACAGCCTGTATCGCCGCTATACGTGCGGTTGAGTGGACGTTCCCCTTCTCAACGTCGCCTTCGCGGACCGCCGCCACCGTCGTCTCGCGCAGACGTATCTTTCCGGAAGCCGTCGACTCACGCCGAACGTCCTCTTTGTCTGTCACGTCAACCATCTGCGCCTCACCGTCCTCGATATGTGTGAACTCGGGTTCGTCTGTCATGTTCTTCCCTTGTCGTCGCCCCCGCATAACTCTGACGCGCCCTCCGAAACGTAATCTTCTTTGTCCGCCCGCGCTCGTTCCGAAACATGGCGAACCTCTGGACAGATATCAGCGTAGGACCGAACCCGCCCGAGGAGATAAACGTCGTCGTCGAATGCCTCAAGGGCGAACGTAACAAGTACGAGTACGACAAGGATGTTGAGGGATGCGTCCTCGACCGCGTCCTGCACTCGAATGTCCATTACCCGTCGGACTACGGCTTCATCCCACGGTCGTTCTACGACGACGACGACCCCCTCGACGCACTCGTCCTCGTCAAGGACCAGACCTTCCCGGGATGCGTTATCGAGGCGCGCCCCGTGGGTCTGATGGGAATGGACGACGACGGCGAACAGGACGACAAGGTAATCGCCGTCCCGACCGAGGACCCGCGTTACGACGACGTGGAGGATATCGACGACGTTGACGACCATCTCCTCGAAGAAATCGAGCATTTCTTTGAGACGTACAAGGCGCTCGAACCCGGAAAGGAGACCGAGGCACTCGGCTTCGAGGGCAAGGAGGCGGCGCACGAGGCGATAGAACGGTCGATGGAGATATACGAGGAGAAGTTCGACTGACGCGTCCCGTCTCGAAAACGGGTTAAGGAACCCTCGTCTACACCGACTATGCCTGAACTCGTAATCTGGCCTGCCTATCTCGACTCGTCGAAGTCGCGCGGCGAGGGTCGTCGTCTACCCCTCGACGCCTCAGTAGACGAACCGAGCGCCGCCGAGGTTGCTAACGCGGCGAAACAGGTGGGGTACGAACTAGAGTACGAACCCGACAAGCAGTATCCGCGTTCGTGGTGGGAGGAACGCGGACGCGTCACCGTACAGACCGACGAAGACAGGGACGACGTACTCCGTGCCATCGCGGCGTACATCGAAGTAATGAGGGAGGAAGATTAGAATGACTGACACACTCGGGATGATAGACCTACATTCGCACACGTTCGCCAGCGACGGCGAGCTCGTCCCCGCCGAACACGCGCGTCGCGCTGAGGTACAGGGCGTCGAGGTTCTCGGAATCACCGACCACGCCGACGCGAGCAACGTCGAGGACTGTATCGAACGCGTCGAACGCGCCAAGGAAGACGCTCCGATACGTCTCGTCTCGGGCGTCGAGGTCACGCACGTACCGCCCGAGAACGTCGAACGCGTCGTTGGTATGGCGCGCGACGCGGGCGCGGATATCGTCGTCGCGCACGGCGAGACGCCCGTCGAACCCGTCGTCGAAGGCACCAACCGCGCCGCGATAGAGGCGGGCGTCGATATACTCGGACATCCCGGACTCATCTCGCCCGAGGACGCCGAACTCGCCGCCGAACAGGGCGTCCGTCTCGAAATCACGGCACGCGGCGGGCATTCGCTCGCAAACGGACACGTCGCACGCGTCGCCGAGGAGACGGGCGCGACCCTCGTCGTCAACACTGACTCCCACCATCCGCGCGACTTCATTACGCGCGACCGCGCCGTCGAGATAGCGCGTCTCGCAGGACTGTCGCACGAGTGCGCCGTTGAGGTCGTTGACGAGAACCCGCGCGAACTCCTGCAAGAAAAGAACCTCCTATGAGACGCCTCGGGCGCGCTGTCGCACATACGGGTGGCGCTCTCGTCGTACGTTGCGAGGAGGGCGTCGAACCCGTCTTCGACGCGCCCGTTTACGACTCGTCCCTCGACCGTGTCGGACGTACCTTCGAGTTCTTCGGACCCGTCGAACGTCCGTACGCTCTTGTCGACGGAGACGCGCCGACTGACGCGAAGCTATACCTCCGTGACTGAGCGCGACGGCACGACGGCACTATTTAGTATATGTAGACAGAAGGCAGTCTATGGAGGTACGTAAGGTTCAGGTCACGGGCGGCGCAACCTATACGGTCTCGCTCCCCAAGGACTGGGCGCGTGACAACGGCGTTGAAGCCGGTTCGCGTCTCGCCATGTTTCCGCGTGACGGCACGCTTCTCGTTGAGAAGCTTCGCTCCGAGGAGACTAAGACCGAGGGGAGTATGGACGTTACCGGTCTCGAACGCGAACACCTCGTCCGCGCGGCGATATCGATGTACGTCGCCGGCTTCGACATTATACGTTTCGAGGCGGACCGTATCACGAGCGAACAGCGCCGCACCCTGCGCGAGACGAGCCAGCGACTCGCGGGTCTGGAGGTCATAGAGGAGACGCGCGAACACGTCGTCTTTCAGGAACTTCTCGACTCGTCGGAGATAAGCGTCCACCGCACAGTCTCACGTATGCGTCTCATCGCGCGCGGTATGTTTGAGGACGCCGTCCGTGCACTCGTCAAGAACGACGACGCGCTTGCCCGCGATGTAATCGAACGCGACGACGACGCCGACCGTATGTTTGCGATGGTCTCGCGCATCTTCCGAGCGTCCCTGAGCGACGTTCAGTCGCAGGAGGACCTCGGTATCTCGCGCGAGGAATGCTTCGACTACCACACTGCGGCGCGCCAGCTCGAACGTATCGCCGACCACGCGACGAAGATAGCCGAGGTCGCTGAGGAGATTGATGACCCTCTTCCCGACGAGATGGCTGAAGCTCTTGAGGAGACGACCGACGAATCGCTCGGTATCGTAGAGGACGCGATGCGGTCCTTACTCGAACTCGAAGACTCAGAGGCGACGCGGTGCGCCAACGAAGCCCTTGACTCCGTTCCCGAGATAGAGGAGCGTGCGAAGGAACTCGACCAGATGGTACACGGCTTCGACGCCCAACGCGCGCAGTTACTCGGTCTCGTCATCGACAGCGTCCTACGGACCGCCGACTACGGTGCGAATATCTCCGAGATAGCGTTACAGTCCGCGGCTCCGAGTCCCTAAGGCTCTATCTCCTCTATCTCCTCGAACTCTACCGTGAACGACGCCGGACCAAGGTCTACCGTCGCCTCGCCTTCGATACGTGCGTACCACGTGCCGTCGACGACGCCGGGCGCTGAGACTCCCATAGCGCGGAGGAAGTCGTCGTACTCTACGTCGAACTCGTTGCTTTCGGTCACCGTTCCGTTCGGCGGTATTTCGAGTCCCTCTACCGTACCGGAGCCGAGACGCTCGTAGGGACCGCCGCGGCTACCCGCGAGGTAGACGTCGTACTCGATGAGCGACACGGTTCCGCCGAGATGGTTCGGGTTACGGACGCTGAACTCGTTACGGAACGTAGCGCCGTCGGTGTCGATATCCTGTATGCTACCCTGCGGCGCCCCGAGAGGTCCTAACTCGACCTGTTCCGCGCTGACCTCAGGGTCCTCGAAATCGCCCGAGAGTATCTGCGACGCCGCCGCCCCCGGGTCGTCGACGACGATATAGCCGGTGAGGACAGCGCCCCCTAAGACGGCGATGGCTATGAAAACCAGAACACCGACCACGCCGAGTACGTTCTTCAGCATGTGAGAATTCTCACCGCCGAGGAACTAAAGCCTGCCGCTAACGCCGGTCACGTTCACGCCGGACCGCCTCGACGAATCCGCGTGCGTACGACGACTCGGTGACGTGGTCCGCCGCATCGCGCGCCGCGTCGTCGGCGTTACCGACGGCGTACGAGACGCCCGCGAGTTCGAACGTATGTACGTCGTTCTCCGAGTCTCCGATAGCGACGAACTCCGACGTATCGACGCCGAGAGTTTCGGCGACGTGGACGAGACCCTGTCCCTTGTCAACGTCGGGCGACTTGACGTGGTAGGCGTACCCCGTGTCGAGTACCTCCAGACCGTAACGCGACGCCACCTCCTCTACTTCGTCGCGGTCGTGGTCAAGCGAGACGGCGACCTCCGTCTCGCGCCAACGGTTGACGAGGTCGGACGGTCCCCAGCCAAGGTCGCTGTCGGGCGCGAACTCCTCCACGAACCCCGTCAGCCCTTCGTCGTCCCCGTGGAACTCGACGCGTCCATCGGCGTAGGTGACGCCTCCCGTCTCGGCGACGGCGTTCGGCTCTATGCCGACGTAGGTACAGAGCGCGTTCGCGTTCGGAAGTACCTTTCCGGTACAGACGACGACAGTATCGGCGGCGCGGAGGGGTTCGAAGACGCGCGGGTCGAGCGCGCCGCTACCGTCGCCGCGTGTCAACGTTCCGTCTATATCGACTGCGAGATGCACGTCACTCGGGCTTGAGACCTTCCTCCTTTATCCGCAGAACCGACTCGCCGTCGGGCAGGTTCGGGGCGTCAACGAGCTTGATGATACGTTTGTCCTTCTTGCTCTTCCGTATGTAGATACGGAAGGTTGAGGTGTGCCCCAGAATGTTTCCGCCGACGGGCTTCGTCGGGTCGCCGAACATCGCGTCGGGGTTCGACTGCACTTGGTTCGTGACGACCGCGGCGGCGTTGTGGAGCGTCGCCACGCGGAGGATGTCGTGCATATGCTTGTTGAGCTTCTGCTGTCGGTTGGCGAGGTTTCCACGTCCCACGTACTCGGCGCGGAAATGCGCCGTAAGAGAGTCTACTGCGACCAGACCGACGGGGAAGTCTGAGTCTTCGAGGTCGTCCGCCATGTCGCGTGCCTTCTCGGCGAGTAGAATCTGGTGGTTCGAGTTGAACGCCTTGGCGACATGGACGCGTTCCAAGAACTCGTCAACGAGGTCGTCGAGAACTTCGTCTGCCTCCTCGGACAGTTCCTCGATATCCTCATCGAGGTCAAGCTCCTCAACGTCTTCCTTGTCGTAGTCTTCGAGGTCGCGCCGGACTACGTCCTCCAGAACCTCGCCTTCAAGCCCCTTGACCATCTGCGCGATACGTTCGGGGCGGAACGTATCTTCGGTGTCGATGAAGATGGCGCTCTGCTCCAGACCGCCGTGTTCCTCCGGCAACTGGACGTTGACCGCGAGCTGATGCGTGAACTGGCTCTTTCCGCTCCCGAACTCGCCGTACGTCTCGGTGATGGACTGCGTTTCGATACCGCCGCCGAGCATATCGTCAACCTCGGGGACGAGGGTCTGTAGCTTCCCTATCTTCTCCCTCTGTTCGAGAAGGTCTGAACCCGTCTCAAAGCCGCCTACGTCAGCCTCCTGTCGCGCCGCACGGATGATTTTTTCCGCAGTATTGTCCCCCACGCCAGCGTTCTCCGAAAGTTCGCCCGGGCTGGCTACGGCTACCGACTTTACCGTGTTGTATCCCGCGTCTGCGAGCTTGTCGGCTGTCGCCGAGCCGACACCACGTAGCTGTTGAAGGTCCTCGTCAGAACTCATGTGGGCGTCATAGCCCGCGCCGCCGCTTAAAGCTTTACAGACACCGCCGGACGGATAGCCCAAGCTTCATGCTTCTCGAAGGAGTATACCGCATGATGGCATCGGTCCCGTGTCCTGAGTGCGGAGCGCCTACTTCGGAGGGTGAACTCTGCGACGAGTGCTACGCAGACGGTCTCGACGTAGCCGCTCTTTCCGACGAGATAGAGGTACGTGTCTGCTCCAAATGCGGCTCCTACGTCCGTGACGGCGGCTGGACATCGCACGGCGAACCCCTACCCGACGATGAACTCGCGGTCGCCGCGGTCAAGGACGAACTCGGCGTCCACGTAGAGGCGCGCGAGCCACGCGTAGAGGTAAGCGTGGAGAGCCGCGACCCGAACGTTCTCCGTCTCGGCGTCGAAACCGTCGCCTACGTGCGCGGATACCGTGTCGAGGACGAACGCCGCGTCCGTGTCGTCCTGCGACGCGAGACCTGTCCGACCTGCGCCAAACGGTCGGGCGGCTACTACGAAAGCGTCGTCCAGATACGTGCCGAAGGACGCGACCCGACCGAGGAGGAGACCGAGCGCGCCCTCGAACACGCGTACGAGGTTGCGGGACGTGACTACGGCGACCGCGATACATTCGTCACCAAGACTGAGGAGGTCCGTGGCGGCTTGGATATCTACATGAGTACGAGCAACGCCGGAATGCAGATAGCGCGCCGTATGACCGAGGAGTATGGCGGCGGATACGACGACACGGCGACCCTTGTCGGCGAGAAGGACGGCGAAGAACTCTACCGCGTCACCTACGCCGTATCCCTCCCTGAGTTCGTACCTGGCGACGTGGTTAGTACCGACGGAACCGCCCTTCTCGTTACCGACAACGACGGTATTCTGAAGGGCGTCGACCTCCGAACCGGACGCCGCCGGTCGGTTTCGGACGCAGACGCCGAAAAGGAGCTTATCGGACGCGTCGACGACGCCGAGGAGGCGACGCTCGTTACTGTTTCCGACGACGAGGTTCAGATACTCGACCCTTCGACCTACGAGACGGTGACGGTTCAGCGTCCGTCGTTCCTCGTCGCTCGACAGGGCGAGGAGGTTGAGGTTCTGTCGACGAACGAGGGCGTCTTCCCCGTTCCAAACAAGAACTCTTAATTAAGACGTGACGCTTTCCCTGTACAATGACGCTCCGAGATAAACTGCAGCATCCGTCCGAGTACGTCGAGGAAGTGGACTACTCGGAGCACTCTTCGAAGAAGCTGATAGCGGTTCCCCTGACTATCTTCGCTCTTGCCCTACTCGTTCTTCTGGTTACGTACCTTCTCACGGGTCTACCCGTCGGACTCGGCTTCGAGTTCACGGGCGGCGTCAACCTCCAGATGCAGACCGACACGCCTATCGACCAGGTGGAGGAAGACTTCTCGACCATCGAAGACGTGCCCGAACCTGACAGCGTACAGGCAATCTCCGGCGGCGCTATCGTCCGTTACCAGCCGCTCGACGACGACCAGATGTCCGAGCTACAGAGCTTCCGCGACGACGAGTATCCCGACGCTTCCATAGAGATGGTAAGTCCGGCACACGGACTGTCGCTCCTCTACCAGAGTATCGGCGCTGTCCTGTTTGCGTTCGTCCTGATGACGGTCGTCATCGTCGCCTTCTTCCGGACCTTCGTCCCGTCTCTCGCAATTATCGGAAGCGCGACTATCGACATGATAGTACCTATCGGTATCATGACTCTGATAGGTATCGACGTGACCTTGGGGACGATACCGGCGATACTCCTTCTCATCGGTTACAGCATCGACTCCGACATCCTGTTGACGCGTAACACGCTTTCGGGGAGGCGGAAGAAGTTCTACGAGAACGTCAGGAACGCGATGCGAACGGGTGTTACGATGACGACCACCTCGATGGCGGCTATGGCTGTCATGGCTATCAGCGCCCATTTCTTCTCCATCTTCATCCTACGCGATATCGGTATCATACTGTTCTTCGGACTCGGCATGGACCTAATCAACACCTACATGATGAACGTAGCAATCCTGCGTTGGCACGTCCTTGACAGGAGGGGATTACGATGAACTACAAGAGACTCGCCAAGGACTGGCGTATCTGGCTCCTTGCCGTCGTTCTCGTATTCTCGTTAGTCGGCTTAGCCCCGCTCGGTGGTGCTGAGGGACTGACGGCACTCACCTTCGGTCTCGAACTCGAAGGCGGCACGCAGGTTCAGATAAGCCCTGTCGGAACGACCGTTGACGCTACAGGGTTCGGTCCCGACGACGAAGACGAGGTTGAGGACTCCGTGGGAGAACTCGTCGACGTTCCGGTCCGCGTACATTTCGGCACCGGTATCGGAGGGCAACAGCAACAGGACGGGGGCGAGATAGAGTTCCGGGGTGAGATATCGCAGGAAGACGCCGTCGATGCTGTCGAGGAAGCCGGATACACCGTCGAGGACTCGCGTGACGGCGTCGTGCAGGAAACCCTCGGCGACCTCCGTGACTCGATACAGCTCAGGCTCGACAACCAGCTCGGTGAAGGCGCGGGTACTGAGGTCTCCGTCCAGTCGAACATCTTCACCGGCGAAGACTTCATCGTCGTTGAGGTTCCCGGGGAGCGCGAGGAAGACGGACGTATAGTTGACATCATACGGACACAGGGTGAGTTCGAGATTAAGGTCGTGACCGACCCCGAAACCGACGAGCAGGAGCATATCACGTTCGGCGACGGCGTCGACCGTGGTAGCGTCTCACAGCCTCTCGAAGATACCGACAGTCCCGACGGCGAGACCTTCCGGGTCCAGTTCGAACTGACCGAGGAGGGTTCCGAGGCGTTCCGGCAGGCGATGCTTGACAGCGGCGCTACCCAGAACCCGGGCGACCACCCGCCTGTCATGTACTTCAACGAGGAGGAGGTGTTCCGCGGACCTCTACAGACCAACCTCGCTCAGAGCATTGAGGACGGCACCTGGGGCGGCGGAGGTCTAAGCGTGACGGGACTTGACCGCGAACAGGCAGAACTCGTTACCGTCTCGCTCCGGTCGGGCGCGCTTCCGACTCCGGTCGAGATAGCCTCGTCGACGACGATTAGTCCGCGGCAGGGCGAGCAGTTCAAACAGTTCTCGCTCATAATCGCGTTCCTCGCAGTATTCGGCGTTGGAGCCGCGGTATACTCGCGGTACCGCGACCTCCGTATCGCAGTTCCGACAGTTCTCGTCGGACTCGCCGAAGTCGTCGCCCTGCTCGGGTTCTCTGCGGTCTTCGACTTCAACGTTGACCTCGCGTACGTCGCCGGTCTCATCGCCGTTATCGGTACGGGTGTCGACGACCTCATCATTATCGCCGACGAGGTTCAGGAACGCGGAAGGGTCAAGAGCGCCGAGGTCTACCGTAAACGGCTCAAACGCGCCTTCATCATCATAGGAATGGCGGCGACTACGACCATCGGCGCGATGATACCGCTTGCCTACCTCGGTCTCGGACGTATCTCGGGCTTCGCAATCGTCACCATCGTCGGAATACTCATCGGCGTCCTCGTGACACGTCCGGCGTACGGCTCGATACTACGCGAACTCCTCACCGAGAAGGACTGAAGTCGCCGAGACCCGACTGTTTCTTTTCGCGCGCTACGCGTTCCGAGGTACTCCACGATTCGCGGACGCACGCGGGGTAGTCGGGAGCCTCGGAGCGCAGAAACTCGACGGCGCGTTCGTCGCCCGGGTAGCCGCTCCCTGCGTCGAATCCGGCGATATGAGCGTCGCGCGCGACCTTCGCCACGACGCTCGCCGCTCCGACGGCATCGTAGTCGTCGTCCGCTCCGTGTTCGGCGTCCACCTCGCGTCCGACGCGTTCGCTGAGACGACGAGCGAAACGGTCGGCGTCGGTGTCGCTCGCGTCGGCGACGACCCTATCCGACGCGTCTAGCTTGTCGAGGGCGCGCCCGTGTGCCTCAACCATCAGGTCGTTCATTCCTCCGTCGGAGACGTACCCGTCAACCTCGTCGGCGCTGACCTCGACTACCGCGACCTCGCACTCGTTACGGACACGTTCGGCGAGACGCTCGCGTTCGTCGGCGGAGAGACGTTTCGAGTCCGGAACGGCGAAGTCGGCGACGAAATCCACCGCGGCGACGAACATGCTCCCGACGACCGCGCCCTTTCCTGCCTCGTCTACGCCTATCATGGCTCCGAATGTGTCGGTCGTCGTCTTAACGTTTCTCACCACAGAGAAAGGTTAGAGGATGGAACAGAAGCGGGACGCCAAGACGGGAACCGAGCAGTAAACGAACTCCTATGAGTAAACGTTTAACGTCTTCTCTGTATTCCCCTACAACACGTGAGCTACGAGAAGTATATCTGGGCGGCTACGACGGCGGTACTGATAGCCCTCTCAGTCCTGTGGTTTCTATGGGGGGACGCGCGGACCTTTGTCGGAGTACCGCTCTGGATATGGTGGCACACTGTCTGGATGTTCGTCGCGTCAGCCGTCTTTTACGTCTTCGGAAAACGTGCGTGGGGCGTCGGCGTCAACAGGGGTGACGGGGGTTGAGTACCGCTCTCGAACTCAGCATAGTCATCGCCTACCTCCTTGTCGCTCTCGTAGTCGGCGTCCTCGCCTACCGGGTCACCGAACGCCGTGCCGAGGACTACTTCCTCGCCAGCAGAACCTTCGGTACCGTCGTCCTCCTCTTCACGGTCTTCGCTACCCTCCTCTCGGCGTTCACCTTCTTCGGCGGTCCGAATACGGCGTATCTCCACGGACCCGAGTGGATACTCGTAATGGGTCTGATGGACGGCGTACTGTTCGCCGTCCTCTGGTACGTCGTCGGATTCAAGCAGTGGGTCGTAGGGAAGCGGCACGGATACGTCACCCTCGGCGAGATGCTCGGCGACCGTTTCGGCTCAACCGGACTGCGCGCCCTTGTCGCCGTCGTCTCTCTCGCATGGCTGTTTCCCTACGTCATGCTCCAGCAGATAGGTGCGGGCACGGCGCTCGTAGGTCTGACCGACGGCGTGGTTCCGTTCTGGGCGGGGGCGACGCTCATTACGGTCTTCATGATTGTCTACGTCGTGGTAGCGGGGATACGCGGTATAGCGTGGACAGACACGTTACAGGGGGTCTTCATGCTCGTCATGCTCTGGGCGGCGCTCATCTGGGTTCTCGTTGCTGTCGGCGGTCCGAGCGCCGCGACCGCACGTCTCGGCGAGGTCGCGCCTGAGTTCCTCGCTCTCGGTAGCGATTTCTACACGCCCCAGCGGATGCTGACCTTCGCTATCAGCATCGCGTTCGGCGTTGCCATGTTTCCGCAGGTCAACCAGCGTTTCTTCACCGCGGGTTCGGAGACGGTCCTCAAACGCTCGCTCGCCCTCTGGCCCGTACTCGTTGTCCTCCTGTTTGTCCCCGCCTTCCTTCTCGGTGCGTGGGGACGCGGATTGGTCGAGGCTGACGTAGCCGCGGGTGACAACGTCCTACCGATACTTCTCGCCGAGTACACTCCCGCGTGGTTCGCCGCCCTCGTCGTCGCAGGCGCTATCGCCGCCATGATGTCGTCTTCCGACTCGATGCTCCTGTCGGGTTCGTCGTACTTTACCCGTGACATCTACCGTCCTCTGGTCGATGACGGAATCACCGAACGAGGCGAGGACCTACTCGGACGCGTCGGTGTCGTCGTCTTCGCGTTCGCCGCCCTCATTGCCAGCCTATACGTCGGCGGCGAGGCAGAGGTAGGTGTCGTTGGCGATATACTCGTTGACATAGGCGACACAGCCTTCGGAGGCTTCGCCCAACTCGCCTTCCCCGTTATCGTATCCCTATACTGGCGCGGCGCGACACGCGACGGCGTCGTTTCGGCTATTCTGGTCAGCCAAGCCGCGTACGTCTCGGGGGTTCTCGTGCCCGAGTACGCTACCCTTCCTTTCGTCGGAACCGTCCGCGTGGGACTCGCCGAGACCTACTTCGGCTGGGGAATCTCGCTCTACTGCATGCTCTTAGGTCTCGTCGTCGCAGTCGCCGTCTCATACGTCACGCGACCGACCGCAGACGAAGCCGGATTTTAACGTCGCGTTGAAGTGTACCGACGACGTTTCGCCGACGTGAGAACCGAACGCGTACCGCCGTCATCGTCCGCCTACTCGGACACCCTCCTCCGTCTCCTACGCGAAACCGACGACGAGTTTGTGCCGCCTCTGAGCGCCCGCTCCGGCACGTTTGACGATTCCTTCGAGGGTGACGCCGGAGTGGAGCGTTACCACGCCGACACGCTCGACGAGGAGTACTTCGTCGCACTCAGTGACCGATACGACGACCGCCGCGCCGTCGGCTTCCTGTCGTTCCGCCGTGACTTCTCTAAGACCGCCATCGAACCGTACGTTCCGGCGACCTACGTCGTCACCGTTGCCGTCTCTCCCGAGAGCCGCGGCGAGGGATACGGAAACGCTCTTTACGACGCCTTGTTTGAGACAGCCGAAGACCCTTACGTGGCTACAAAGACGTGGGACACCAACGACGCGCACGCCTCCCTTCTCCGTTCGCGTGGCTTTGAGGAGGTCAAACGTCTCGTCGACGACCGACGCGACGGCGTTGACACGGTCTACTTCGCCCGTCCAACGGACCGCAAGAGGTAACCCGAAGCCCACGCTACGCCGAACGTGGAACGAGCAGAAGTACTACGTCTCGGACACCGACCCGAGCGCGACGAGCGCCTTACGACACACGTCTGTCTCACCGCCCGAGCCTTTGGAGCCGATGCGGTACACGTCGACGGCAACGGCTCCGGTCCTGTTGAGACTGCCGACGAGGTGACGCGCCGTTTTGGCGGCGACTTCGACGCCGGCACCGTCGAATCCCCGCGCTCGGTCATGAGCGGCTTCGACGGCAACGTCGTCCATCTCACGATGTACGGCGAACCCGTGCAGGACGTGGTCGACGAGGTGCGCGACGAGCCCGTTCTCGCGGTCGTCGGGGCAGGGAAGGTTGATGGCTGGGTCTACGGCGAAACGGACTACAACGTCGGCGTCACCAACCAGCCCCACTCCGAGGTCGCGGCTCTCGCCGTCTTCCTACACGAGTACTTCGACGGCGACGAGCTTGACGCGTCGTTCGTCGGCGGCGAGGTTGAGGTCGTTCCGTCGGAGCGCGGAAAGAAGACGCGGTCTAAAGACTCTCGATAGCCGCCGCGAGGTCGCCGTCCGTCTTCTTTAGTGCGTCCCGCGCCGTCTCCTCGTCAACGTCAGCCTGCTCGGCTACGAGTTCGACGTCGTCCTCGTCTATACGCGACCTCTCGGTCGAGTCTCCGACGACCTGATACGTCTTCTGTCCCTGAGCCTCTATCGCGTTCACGTCGGCGTTGTCTATGACTATCTCCTTCGTTCCTGTCTTGATTACGACTTCCTCGACGCCTTCTATCTCCTCCATATCGACGCCCATCTGTTTCATCATCTTCTTCATCCGTCGGGAGTCTCCTCCTCCTCCGAACATAGCCGACGGTTCGCGTTGGAGGAACAAAAAACGAACGGTGCTACTCTTCTCCGCCTTCTGCGCCGTCCTCTTCGCCGACGTTTCCTCCTTCTGACGTGTCCGTCCCGCGTACCTTTGCTAACTGACGGACGAAAGCCGCGGCGACCAGAAGGAGGACGGCGAGGTTGAAGAACGCCTCGAACAGGTCGGCGTACTCGCGTGGTGCCCATACGTCGATAAACGCCACGACGCTCCAGTAGAACCGGAGCGCGAGGTAGACGCCGACGACTACGAGCGCGGCGAGGACGGCTTTCTGTGCGTACTCTTCGGCTCCTTCGGGGAGTCTATCTGTCATTCTTTCTTCCTCCTTGCTAACGTGAACGCCACGAGGGCGACGAGTGCGGCGACCGCACCGAATCCTGACATATCTTCGGGCGCGTCGTCCTCGTCGTCCACGTCTTCCTCTAGCTGTTGCCGTAACTCAGCGAGTTCCTCGTCACGCGGGTCGGCGAAGTCCTCGACCTCTAGACCTGTCTCACGCACCGTCTCGTTCGCCTCTATCCGTTCTTCGGGGTCGAGGTTGGCGGCGCTCCGGTGTGTCGCTACGATGTTGTCGTCCTGCCACAGCGTTGCGTCGAGGTAGTAGTCGTAGTCCTCGGGAACGGTCAGGTCGACCGAGGGACGCTCGGTCGAACCCGCGGCGACAGAAACGTCAACCTCCTCCTCTGCGGCGACTATACCCGAGTCAGCCTGACGTGCCTTGACGACGAGCGTCGCGTCCTCGCGGTCGTCTCCTTCGTTGGTCAGGAACGAGACGGTACTGAGTTCGACGGTTTCGCCCGCGGCGGACGAGACGCTGAACTCAACCGCGGGCTGAAGCGGGAACGAGTGGAATCCGAGTTCACTCGTCGCGTAATCGGGCTGAACAGTCCCGACACCTGAAACTGACTTCGAGCCTGTCGTAACGCGTTCGTCGCCCGCGTAGACGATGACATCGAAACCGTAGTCTCCTTCGCGTTCAACGACGACCGGTACCCTGACCTCCGTCTCGCCGTCACCCTCTATCTCGCCGACATCGTACGTTTCCTCGGCGGCGAGAAGCCCCGTATCCGTCCTTGTAGCGCGGACGATGACCGAGACGTTCTCAGTCATCCCTCCGCGGTGTGCGAGACGGACGACGGTGTCGAGTTCGACCGTTTCTCCCGTCACCTCGCCCAGCGCTACGTCGGTCTCCGCGACGCGCACGTCGCCTTCGGTCGTCGGCTCCTCGGCGGTAAGCGAGACGCCGACCGCGACAGCCGCCGCGACGACGATAACACCGACGGCGGCGACTGCGAGCTTCTTCTCTATGCTCATTGAGGAGGGATTGAGGTGCGCGGGATAAAGTCTTTACCTAGGCTAAAACGAGAGCTTCAGTTAACTGACACTTTGGGTGATTGAACCCGTGAAACCGCAAAAAGTAAGCCTACGCAACGACTCGCCGCTGATAATGTCGGCTCACATCGGCGCGTTCTTAATCCTTCTCTCTTTCCAACTCTTCCTTGCGTTTACCGTCTTTGCAGACGCGCGGCTGAACAGCAGTCAGTCGCCCGCACTCTGGGCTTTACTAGGTTTACAGGTGATACAGCAGAATGCCCCCGCCTTTAGGCGGGGGATGAATGCGTCAACCCCTTAGCCTACCGCGCCACGTAAACCCACTTGGATATTCGTTGCCTTTATATGCTCTACAGGCGATATACAATTGTAATGGTCACGACGACGGTGACGGTAAAGTTCCATCAACCCACCCGTGAACGTAGACGCGAATGGCAGAAAGCCATGCGTCTCTACCGTGACACCAAACAGTACGTCATAGACGGGTGGGAGAACGGCAACTTCGGTATGTCCGTCACCACGTCGGAGATAGACAACGAACTCTACGCCGCTATTCAAAACCAAGCCATACGCGAGGCTAAGAGCGACTACAAACGCGACGGTATCGCAGAGTACCACCAGAGCCAACCTTTCGCCGTTAACAACCAGAACTGGGAGGTTGACACTACCGACAACGGCAACGTCGTTATAGGGTTCCCGTGTATGAGCGGTTGGTGGTATACTCCGGTAGAAGTCTACGACGAAGTAGACGAAGCCGTACAAAAACTCATAGACGGTGAAGCCGATAAGTCACGGCTACAAGTCTACCGTCGTGGTTCTGAATGGTATGCCACCTTCAACGTTGAACACGAGCAATATGTGGGTGGCGAAACACCTGTCGGTGTAGATGTAGGACACAACCACGTTCTCGCCGTCCGTGTACCCGACGAGGACGAATCCATGCTCGTATCCGGTAAGGAAGCGAAGTACGTCCGGCGTAAGTATCGTTCCCTACGTCATTCGCTACAACAAGCGGGTGCGCTTCGCGCACGTAACCGCGTGGGTAACAAAGAACAGCGTCGGATTAAGGACATGAACCATAAACTCTCCCGTCAACTCGTAGAGTTTGCTTCCAAGTTTGAGAACGCCGTGATACGTATGGAGGACTTAGAAGGCATACGCGACGGTAACGGTTGGGATGGCGTCCACTCGTGGCATTTCTACCAGCTACAGGAGTTCGTCACGTACAAAGCAGAGAAAGAAGGTATCGAGGTTGAGAAGGTAGACCCGAACAACACGAGTCAGACGTGTTCAGAGTGTGGTGAAGATGAAGACACGGTACGTGACGGCGACCACTTCGTGTGTCATGAGTGTGGGTACGAACGCCACGCAGACCTAAACGCGGCGAACAACATAGCGAGACGGGAGGGTGAAACTTGCTCGGCGTAACAGTCCGGCTGACGAACCGAGTGCCACGCGGGATTAGACAACCCGCCGTTGTTTTGACGCCTACCGTGAGTAGGGTGGAAGGCGGCTTTGACACCGCTACATGTGCTGTAAAGGAGTGTCGGAGTAATAACGACACCCAACCTATGAAGGAGTCACGCGAAAGCGTACCCGAACTCCGAGGAAAGGCACAACCTTAATATCCCCTTCGGGGATTCCCGCGTACGTCAATCGAAGATTGACGTGCTCGTCAGAGCGAGGCTCTGACGAACGTTCGTGAATCGGAGATTCACGAGCAAGCGAATCTTCGATTCGCATGCGTCTTTAGGCGCGGGAGGGTGTCAATCGTCGTATTCGCGCCTATCGTCGGCGTTATTCTGTATCTCTTCCTTGGAAGGGACCGGCTGGATACCGCCGACTGCCCGAACTGCGCGAAGCAGGTCCGTGCGCAGGATAGATACTGCCCGAACTGTGGGACTAATACCGGACGTGTTGAGGAAACGCAAAGCCGAGACGGCGGTTGAGTTAAGGTTAAGTGCTGTGATTACTACGGGTTATACGATGGAGATACCTACGCCCGAGGACCTACGCGAGAAACGCCAGTCGCTCGGTATGACGCAGAGCGAACTCGCCGACCGTGCCGGTGTATCTCAGCCTCTCATCGCACGTATCGAGAACGGCGATGTCGACCCGCGTCTGTCGACCGTCGGACGTATCGTTGAGGTCTTCGAAACCGTTGAGGAGGACACGGTTACCTCCGAGGACCTGATGAGCGACGAGGTTATCACTGTCTCGCCCGACGACACCGTACGCGACGCCGTCGAGACGATGCAGGACGCCCAGTTCTCTCAGCTACCCGTCGTCGAGAACGGCGTCCCCGTCGGTTCGGCGAGTGACGCCATGGTGGCGCGCGCCCGCTCGGAGACCGAAGACCTGCCGCACGCACCCGTTGAGGAAATCATGGGCGAGTCGTTCCCGACCGTCTCGCCCACCGCCGACCTCGCTACCGTATCCCGCCTCCTTGACCACAGTAGCGCCGTCCTCGTAACGCGTGAGGGGAAGGTCGCGGGCATTATCACTGACGCCGACATTGCGGCGTACGTAGGCTCGGACTGAGGCGTACGAGATAAGAGGCGGGCGTCCGTAGACCGGCTATGTACGACGACATACTCGTGGCGACCGACGGAAGCGAACACGCGTCGCGCGCCTGCGAACACGCCGTCGAAACCGCGGCTAAGTTCGACGCGCGCCTCCATGTTCTCCACGCAGTCTCCCCGCGTCTCTCCGAAGTCTTCTCGTCCGACAGCGTCGAGGCTCTCGTAGGCGACGCGACCGAACACGGCGAGGAGGTTGTTGAGGAGGTCGCCGCAGAAGCCCGAGAGGCGGGCGTCGAGGTAGTGACTCATGTGGAACAGCGCGTCCCTCACGAAGCCATACTCGAATACGCCGGCGAAAACGACGTAGACCTAATCGTCGTCGGCTCGCGCGGAAGGTCGGAGAAAAGCCTTAGCGACCGTCTTCTCGGAGGCGTGTCCGCAAAGGTCGTCTACACGGCGGACGTTCCGGTTCTGACGGTCCGTTAACGGACGAAAAGCTGGTACTTCACGTCTTCGCCGCGTATCTCCTGCAGGATACGGTCGGAGATGACGCCTGCAGGGTCGTGGAATCCGCTCACGCGTTCCTCTAGGTCGTCGTAGCTCTCGAACGGCTCGTACTTCCGTTCGTCGAGTATCGTGTTACGTATCTTTTCGCCGACGCCGGGAAGGAGGTCAAGCTGGTGCATACGGATAGTGACCGAGCCTGCTTCGTTGAAGAACTCGACGAAACGGTCCTCGTCTTCCTCGACGATGTCGTCAACGGCGTAATCGAGTTCGGTCTGGGCGTTCTGCGTGAGACCGTCGTAGTCGATACGCTGTTTGACGCGCTCGACCTTGTCGCGTTCTTCGTCCCCGACGTAGACGCGGTCTCCTACAGTCACGTCGGCGTCCGAGCGGGGGACCACCTCCAGAAGCGTGAATCCGTCGACGCCGAGAGCCTGCGCGAGAGCCTCGTCGCTCGCGCGGTCTTCGGACCGACCGGTGGGCATGTAGTCGAGAACGTAGACGTACTCCTCTCTGTCCGAGTCCGTATCTGACATTCTGAACACCTTATTTTTCTAAGAACTCTTACTACCTATACTTGGCGACGATGTTGAGTATCTCGTCCATCTCGTCGGAGTCGACCGTGTAGCGCTCCTTCGCGTACACCGACCTGAGTTCGTCGCGGTTGCGGGGCAGAAGGTCGACGATTTTATGCGCTACGAAGTCGTCGACGGCTTCGAGTTCGAGCAGTTCGTCGAGAAGCTCCTGCGCTTCGTCAGCTTCGAGTACGGCGAACTCGTTGGCATGGTCGAGCGACCGGCGTAGCTCAAACGCCATCTCGCGGTCCTGCTCGGCACGCTCGTCGGCGATATCGTTGAGTATCTCCTTGACCTCGGCTACGGTCACGTACTCCTCGTCGAGCTTCTCCTTGACTATCATCCTTGCTTGGCGAGATGCTGAGGACGGACGAAGACAGTCTTCGTCGCGTCGCCGTCGTTAATCTCGACCTCGAAAGCGCGTCCCTGTTCGCCGACGACCGTTCCGGTCTGTCCCTGGTACTTGGGGTCGGGGCGTCCTTCGGGGACGCTGGGGTCTATCTTGATATGGACATTCTCGCCTTCGTCGAACTCCTTGACGGCACCGCTCGGCGGACTCGCTCCGCGGTCCCTCGCGGAGTTGCTGAGCTTGTCGCGTGTGTCTTCCCTCTGTCCTTTAGAGTTGGGCATATAGCTTCGGAGGGTCGCTGACGACATAAGGCTTTTCGTTAGAAAACACGGACAAGCCGAAACTATTTACAGTCCCCTCTCACTGCGTTCTCTAAGATGGAAAGGCGGAGGTGTGTAACTTGTCCCTCCTAGCCGTCGCCGCCGTCGCGCTCGCCGCCGGTTTCTTCATGGCGTGGACTATCGGCGCTAACTCGAACTCGCCGCCGTTCGCACCCGCGGTTGGCGCTAACGCGATACCCGTCATGCGCGCCGCGCTTCTCGTCGGCATCTTCGGATTCCTCGGCGCGGTCCTCCAAGGCGCAAGCATCTCTGAGACGGTCGGTAACGACCTGATACGCGATGTCCGTATAACCCCGCTCGCCGCCGCTGCGGGACTCCTCACTGCCGCGACCTTCATCACCGTCGGTAACAAGCGCGGGTACCCGATACCCGCCGCCTTCACCGTTACCGGAGCGATGATAGGCGTCGGACTTGCTCTCAACGGAAACCCCGCTACCGGAACCTATGCCAGCATCGCCGTCTTCTGGCTTGCAATACCGTTCGTCGGCGGCTTCATCGGATTTGCGACGGCAACTCTCCTCCGCTCTGACCGCCTTCCCGAAACCGTCGGCATACCTGCGCTCGGCTTCATAACGGGCGCTACTATCGCCAACATGAGGTTTGCGTTCATTCCGGACGAAGAACGCCCACAGGGCACGGCGGCGCGTTACGTCGCTGAACTTGTCGTCTACGACACGCCCGCAGTCGCAGGCTACGACGTAGCGTCGCTCGTCTTCACCGTCCTCATCGGCGCTATCGTCGCCGCCGAGATACGCCGGTCGGTCAAACGGTCGGTCGAGACGGGGATACAGACGTTCCTCGTAATGCTCGGCGCGCTCGTCGTTTTCTCGTCCGGCGGTTCGCAGGTTGGCTTAGCGACCGGACCTCTCGAAAGTCTTTTCGAACAGGAACTCGACCTGACCACCACCTACCTTCTCATCTTCGGTGCTGTCGCCCTCCTAATCGGCGCGTGGAGCGGTGCGCCCCGTGTCGTACAGGCGGTTTCACGCGAGTACTCCGAACTAGGCGTCCGACGCTCGATTTCGGCGCTCGTACCCTCGTTCCTGATTACGCAGGCGGCGATTACGCTCGGTCTCCCCATCTCGGCGAACCAAGTCGTGATTTCGAGCCTCATCGGAAGCGGGCTTGTTGAAGGCTCGTCGGGGATATCGTTCCAGAAGATAGGTTACACCGTCGCCGTCTGGCTTGTCTCGCTCGTCGCCGCGCTCTTCGTCGCTTACGGACTCTACAACGTCTTCTCCGCAGTCCTCGGCGTGACGTGACTACTCGGCTTCTTCGACGCCTTTGAGCGCACCCTGTTTGAGTTCACGTGTCTTCTCCTCGATACCCTCGACACCGTCCTCCATACGTTCGACGAAGACGCTTCCCGCGACGACGCCGTCCGCGCCGCCACGTATAATTTCGCGCGCGTGTTCACGTTCCGAGACGCCGAATCCGACCGCCTTCGGAACGTCGTATCCGTGGAGACGTTCGAGTACGTCGTAGGTCGCGCCCGAAACGTCCTCGCGCGCCCCCGTCGTCCCGAGACGCGCCTGTACGTAGACGAAACCCGAGACGCGTTCCATGATACGTTCCAGACGTTCGTCGGTCGTGGTCGGCGCGACGATGAAGATGAGGCTGACTCCGTGTTTCTCGCACGCGGCGTGTAACGCGTCCGACTCGTCAACGGGGAGGTCGGGGACGATAATCCCCTCGATGCCGACGTTCTTGCAGTCGCGCACAAACTCCTCGACGCCGCGTTGCATGATGAGGTTGTAGTAGGTCATACAGACGAGAGGAACGTCAACGTCCGCCTCTCCGACCTTCTCGAAGTATACGTCGGGCGACATCCCGTTTTCGAGTGCGCGCGTAACCGCGTTCTGTATCGTCGGACCGTCGGCAATCGGTTCGCTGAACGGTAGACCGACCTCGATTACGTCCGCGCCGCCTGCCTCGAACGCCTCGATAGCGCGCGGAACCGACTCGACCGACGGGTATCCGGCGGTGAAGTACGGGATTAACGCGGGTTCGTCGGGTAGTTCGAGCATTACGCGCCCTCCTGTCTCATGTCGAGTTCGTCCATCGCCGTGTCGAGGTCCTTGTCGCCGCGTCCAGACAGGTTGACGACGACGAAGTCGCCCACGTCCTCCTTTTCGAGCAGGGCGAGGGCATGGCTCGTTTCGAGCGCCGGTATGATGCCTTCGTCCTCGGAGAGTTTCCGGAAGGCTTCCATCGCCTCGTCGTCGTTCGCCGTCCGCGGTTCGACGCGCCCTTTCTCGACGAGAGCGGCGAGTTCGGGACCGACGCCCGAGTAGTCGAGTCCGGCACTCAGCGAGTGGCTTTCGAGTATCTGACCCTCGTCGTCCTGTAGAAGCTTCGTGCGCGCACCGTGTAAGACGCCGTCGTCGCCGATATTGAGCGACGCCGAGTTGGGGGCGCGGTCCTCGTTAACTTCGAGCGACGAACCGCCCGCCTCGACGGCGTAAAGACCCACCTCCTCGTCGTCGAGGAAGTCGTAGAAAGCCCCCATCGTGTTCGAACCGCCGCCCGCGCAAGCGACGATACCGTCCGGCAGGCGCCCCTCGGCTTCGAGCGCCTGTTCACGTATCTCGCGTCCGATGACACTCTGGAAGTCGCGTACCATCGCGGGGAAGGGATGCGGACCGACGATGCTTCCGATGACGTAATGCGTGTCCTCGACGTTGGTCGCCCAGTCGCGCATCGTCTCGTTGATAGCGTCCTTGAGCGTTCCCGTCCCCGTCTCCACGGGCGTTACGGTCGCACCCATCAGACGCATACGGAAGACGTTGGGGCGCTGGCGTTCGATATCCTTCGCGCCCATGTAGATTTCGCAGTCCATATCCAACGCCGCGCTCGCCATCGCGGTCGCCGTGCCGTGCTGTCCCGCACCCGTCTCGGCTATTATGCGGTCCTTCCCCATCTTCTTGGCGAGGAGAACCTGCCCCAGCGCGTTATTTAGCTTGTGCGCTCCTCCGTGCAGAAGGTCCTCGCGTTTGAGGTAGACCGTTCCGCCGTAACGTTCGCTCAGACGCGGCGCGTGGTACAGCGGCGTCGGTCTCCCGCCGAACTCAGCGAGCGCGTTGTCGAGTTCGTCGAGGAAACCGTCGTCGTTGAGATAGTTTTCGTAAGCCTCCTCCAGTTCCTCGATTGCTGGCATTATCGCCTCGGGAACGTACTGACCGCCGTACTCTCCGAACTTACCTTTGCTCATCTTTGTACATTAATGTGCAGACATGTTCATTAAGCTTGTGTTCCTGCGGTGTCACGCCTCGACTAATTCGCGCGTCTTCTCGCGTACGTCGTCCGACCGCGTGATGGCGGTGCCTACGAGGACGGCGTCCGCGCCCGCGTCCACCATCCGGCGTACGTCTTCCGCCGTCTCCATACCGCTCTCGGCGACGGCGACGCGGTCGTCGGGAACATGTGGCAGAAGCCGTTCTCCGACCGAGAGGTCAACTTCGAGACGTGTCAGGTCACGGTTGTTGACGCCGATTACGCGCGCGTTGGTTTCAAGGGCGGCGGCGAGTTCATCGCGCGTGTGCGTCTCGACGAGGGGTTCGAAGCCCGCCGCCTGCGCCTCATCGACCAGCGCCCCAAGGTCTCCGACGAACGCGGCGATTAGGAGAAGGAGGTCCGCCTTCGCCTCACGCACCTGCGACTCGTCAACGATGAAGTCCTTCCGTAGCACGGGAACATCGACGGCAGCGCGTACCTCACGCAATGCCTCCAACGAACCGCCGAAACGGTCGGGTTCTGTCAGTACGGATACCGCCGTCGCTCCGCCCGCAACCATCTCGCGTGCCGTTTCGGCGGGGTCGAGCGCCACGGTTCCGTCGGTCGTCGGCGACGTGGGCTTTACCTCGGCGATGACAGGGACGCGTCCTTCCGCTTGCGTTTCCTCTACGGCATCAACGAAACTGCGTGCCTCAACCGTCTCGAAGCTCCGCGTCGTCTCTTCGGCACGTTCACGGGCGTCTTCGAGTATTTCGCGTACGTCCGGATGCATCTGCCGAGGGTAGGCGCGGAAGGTTGAAACTTCTTCCGTCGTGGAGTCGGCTAACTTTTGTTTGTCGGTAATCGATACTCCGTGAGCTATGCGTCAAAGCCTTCATTTCCATTCTCCCGACTCCCGTCACGCCCCGGTCGTGGTGGTAACGCGGCAGAAGGACACTCGAATCATTTCTCGTATGTATGCTGTAGGTAAACCGTATTAGATAGGTTGAACCGGCGGTACAACGGAAACCTCATGGAAAGCCCCGAGTTCAAGGAGAACTACTTCAATCCGGGTTCTGAACTCCCATACGGAGTATCGCCCGAGGATGTCGCAGTCGCTATCGAAGAGTTCTACGACTTCTACGCCTCCCTTAACGAGTTCCTCCTGTCGGAAGGTCACGGAAGGCTCGAAACAGTTCTGCGCGCCAACAACGCTCTCAGCGACTTCGTAGGTAACGTCGTCACCGAGGAACTCGCCGATGCTTCCGATGCTCTGATACTGAACCAGAAACAGGACGGGTTTCCCGACCTACTTCCCGTTGCCAACGACGAGTATGCGGAAAGGGATTACGAGATACACCACGGGGACGAAGGTATCGAAACCAAGTGTAGCAAGTCGAACGGGGGCTGGCAGGCACACAACAACGAATCGGCGTGGTTTATCGTCTTTAGGTACGTCCGCGGGAGTCCCGAAGCGTCGGCTGAAGAGATGGAGCCGATACGTTTCGTTCAGGTTCTCGCCGGTAACCTTGACGAGGATGACTGGAGCCACAGCGGACGGTCAGAGGATTCGAGGCGTACCATTACCAGCAGTATACTCGCAAGTGGTATGCATAAGCTACGGAGCAACCCGGTCTACGAGAACCCTGACTACATCACAGGACGTGGAGAGCGTAAGGAGAAGTATCTCAGAAACCACGCTAGTTTCGATGCCGAATTCGCCGCAGAAAATCCAAGGTACGCGGACGGGTAGGACGGCTAAGAGAAGTCGCTCAGGGACTGCGACCTGCCCCGCGCGGAGCTACCGAAGTCTTCCCTCTTTTCGACTTCCGTCTCCACCTCCGAAAGCTTCGGAACAGCCTCCTCCGCCATCTCGTAGAAAGTCTCGTCTATCTCGATACCTACGCTGTCGTAGCCGAGCGCGTCCGCCGCCGCCACCGTCGAACCCGCACCCATGAACGGGTCTATTATCGTTCCTTTCTGCAACGGTAACGCTGCGTGGCAGAGTTCACGCATGAGGTACTGAGGCTTGAGACTCGGGTGCGCTTCCCCTCCGTCCGGATGCGCTGAGTCAGCTATCACCGTCTCTTCCTTCGGCGTCTTTCCGTCTTCCAGAAGGTCGGTGAAAGGGCGTTCCTCTGACTCGCGCCGAAGACCTCCTGTCCCCCAGTTCTCCAAGTTATCCTGTAGCCTGCCCTCAAACGGCTTCCTGTATACAAGCCATGGTTCCCACCAGACGCGCGGCATCGACGACACCATATCGTACTCCTCATGCGCGCCTTTCGGGCGGTCACCGCCTCTGAGGGTCTTCGTTTCGCGCACGAGAACGTCACGGCGTTCCAATCCTGCTTCGTCAAGCTGTTTTGACACCTCATGCATTAGTAGCTGTGTCGTGGCTACGAAGACGTGCCCGCCGGGGCGAAGCACCTCGTGGACCGTCTCCCCGAAACTGTAGAAGAAGTTACGTAGCTTCTGTTTGTCGTCCTCCGATAGAACCGTGAACCTCGGAAGAGGCTTGCGCTCGCTACCGTCTAGTTCGGGAGGTATACGCCAGACTCCACCGCTTCCGTCGCGCATCTTCTCGACGTTCGCTGTCTCGAACTCAACGACGCCGTAAGGTGGGTCGGTCACCACGGCGTGCACGGAGTTCTCGCCGAACTCCTGCATTACCTCGAAAGCGTTTCCGTGGTGAAGTTCGTATCCCATCGTTTCTTCCTTCTGTTCCGAACCATTTGATTCTACCTCATTTGGACGTAAGTAATTTGGGGTAACCCGTAGGTAAACCCTTACCCTACCGTAGTTGAACTGTAATACATGGGGCAGGTAGAGGAAGACGCAGCATTTGTCGTGCGTTCGCCGCACCGGAAGACGGTTCTTCGCAGGCTCAACGAGGGTAACGCTATTCCCTCGCAGATACGCGACGACACCGGTCTTGAGTACTCGCGTATCACGGAAGCCCTGAATCCTCTAGAGGAACGTGGACTTGTCGAACTTCTCGTTCCCGAGGATACTAAGCGCGGTAGGCTTTACGCTCTCACTGAAAGGGGCGAAGATACGTGGGACTATATGGAAGAAAACGGTATGGTTGACGCATAGAGGCACTCTCAGAATAACGACGTTTTAATCACCGTTGCGCTTGACGTTCGGACATGGACCTCACCTTCCTCGGAGGCGCACGCGAGGTCGGACGTAGCGCCGTCCACGTCGATGACTCTCTCCTTCTTGACTTCGGTATCAAGACCGGAACACCCAACCTTTACCCCGTCTCGTCGCCGTCTCCCGACGCCGTCGTCGTCTCCCACGGTCATCTCGACCACGTCGGCGCTCTTCCGACACTCATGGACGGCTTCCCGCCTGTCTACGGCACCCCGCCGACGCGCGAACTCGCACGCACCCTCGGCGAAGACACCATAAAGCTCGGAACGCGCCGCTTTGGACGCGAAGACCTTCTGCGTCTGTCACAGGCGTGGGACGACCGCGGCTACGGCGAACGGTTTGAGCCTGGAACGACCGACTACGGGGTGACGTTCCACGACGCCGGACATATCCCCGGAAGCGCTTCGGTCGTAGTCGACGACGGCGACGACTCTGTTCTTTACACGGGCGACCTAAACACGACGCCGAC
>JAQZCZ010000090.1 GCA_028751095.1 Euryarchaeota archaeon Ods01
ATAGGACTAACGCGAACCTTTTACGCCCTCCACGCGTCGGATTAGATAAGAGATGCTTGCCAAACGCGTAATACCGTGTCTCGACGTTACCCTCGACGACGAGGGAAACGCCGATGTCGTCAAGGGCGAACAGTTTGAGGAACTCCGTTACGCCGGTAACCCCGTCGAACTCTCGAAGGAGTACAACCAACAGGGTGCCGATGAACTCGTCTTCCTCGATATTACTGCGAGCGCAGAGGGGCGCGAGACGATGCTCGATGTCGTCCGCCGGACCGCCGACGAGGTCTTCATTCCTCTCACCGTCGGCGGGGGTATCTCGTCGTGCGACGATATACGCGAAACCCTCCGCGCGGGCGCGGACAAGACCAGCATGAACACCGCGGCGTTACAGAACCCCGAACTCGTGGGGCGCGCCTCCGAACGTTTCGGGTCGCAGTGTATCGTCGTCGCAGTCGACGCGCGGCGTAACTACGACTCGTCGGGCGATTACTACTTCGAAACCGAGGACGGACGGCGAGCGTGGTTCGAATGCGTCATCTACGGCGGACGTGAACCGACGGGCGTCGATGCCGTCTCGTGGGCGAAGGAAGCCGAGGAACGTGGCGCGGGCGAGATACTCCTCACGAGCATGCACGGCGACGGCACCAAGGACGGCTACGACCTGCCCCTGACGCGCGCCGTGAGTGAGAACGTCTCGATACCCGTAATCGCGTCGGGCGGCGCGGGTTCGCCCGCAGATATGGTCGAGGTATTCGAGGAAACCGAAGCAAGCGCCGCGCTCGCCGCCTCTATCTTCCATTTCGACGAATACACCGTCGAGGAAACAAAGGACGAACTCGCCGAATCGGGCGTCCGCGTCCGGCGGTAGTCAGCAGAACGCCTGTACGGCGAAGACGGTTCCGTCGTCACGGAGATGGACGCCGACTCCTGTTCCGGCGTGGTCGGGGTCGAGCATCGTCTCCCTGTGACCGTCTGAGTCCATCCACGCCTCCGTCATGAACTCGGAAACGTCGCTCTCGTCTTCGAGGGTCGTACCGTTCCATTCCTCAAGTTCTTCCCCGAATGGTGCCGACGCGGCGTTCTCACCGTAGCTCTCCGTTCCGCGCTCGCACGAACCCGAGTAACGGTCCCATACGTCCTCGTGGGACGGCGTGACGTGTCCAACGTAGTCGTGTTCCGCCATGTTGCGGGCGTGTTCCGTAGCCGCCTCCGACAGCGCGTCGACGTGGCTGGTCGGCGGCGCTCCGTTTCTCGCCCTGACGGCGTTAACGTTCTCCAGAACCAGACTCTCGGCTTCCTCGGCGTCGAATCCTGAGACGTTGACCTCCGCGTCTTCGGTGCTTTCAACGGTCACGTCGACGGGATACTCTGTCGTGTTGGACGCGACGGTTTCGTTTTCGCTCCCGCCGTCGCTCAACCCCGCTCCGCCGACGCTCGCGGCGACGAGGGCGACGGCGACGAATGCGAAGACTGAGAAAGCCGCCTTCTGCTCGGGACTACCGGCGTTTCTGTGAGCGCGCCTCACACCGACTTCGACGGCTTCGAGACCGTCTGCCAGAGCCGTAAACGCCCCGACTGCGCCGCGTTTCCACTCAGGAGAGTTCGGCGCACGGTAGAACAGTATACCGTCCGACCCTACCTTCGCCTTGTAGAGGGTGTCGCCGTACTCGACCTCGAACTCCTCTCCCTCAGCCGACTCGTCGCGCACCTTCTCGTACGTCTCTGCGGCGTTTTTGGCTTCGTTGACGACCTCTTCCGGCACCGTCTCCTCCCCGACCCTTTCCCAGCATCCGAGCCTCGGGAGGAGACCTGTCTGCATCGTATTTGCGAAGAGTTCTCGACGGTAAAGAATCCATCGGTGGTTAGGTCTTCCTATGCTCTAACGTAATAGAAAGAAAGGTGTTTATGCCCCGCCGTAATACGTGGGAGGGATGACAGACGTAGTTTCGACAACTGCGGGATACTTCCCGCGCCCCGACTACCTCATAGAGACGCTCAAGGAGGTACAGGGATACCAGAAACAGGATATGGGACCCGAGGCGGAGGAGAAGGTTGAGGACGTATTCCGCGAGGGACGCGAGGACGTTATAGAGATACAGGAGTCCGCCGGAATAGACCTCGTTACCGAGGGTCAGCTTTCGTGGGACGACATTATAGCCTTTCCGACGACACGTATCGACGGAGTCGAGATGGGCGGTATCGTCCGTTTCTACGACAACAACCGTTTCTACCGCGAACCCAAGGTCGTCGATAACCTGTCCCACTCGGGCGAAATCACCGTCGGACAGTACGAGGAAGCCGCCGAAATCGCGTCGAACGACGTGAAGCCCGTTGTCGCGGGCGCTTACTCTCTCGCGCGTCTCTCGAAGAACGAGTATTACGACTCGGACGACGAGTACCGCGGCGCTTTCGCGGATGTCGTCAACGAGGAGCTAAAGGCGCTCGAAGACGCGGGCGCGGAGACGATACAGTTAGACGAGCCTTCGCTTACGGGCGTGAACGACGAAGGCGTCGATGTTGACGAAGGTATCGAGACCATAGAACGGTCTCTCAAAGGTATCGACGCGGACGTTGTCGTGACGACCTACTTCGGCGAAATAACCGAAGCATACCCGCGTCTTCTCGATATCGCCGACGGGGTCGGAATCGACCTCGTCGCGGGCGAGGAGAATATCAACGCGGTTGAGGAGTACGGAGCGGACGGAGCGCTCGCCGTCGGATGTATGAACGCCCGTAACACGCGTCTCGAACCTGTTGACGAACTCGTCGGCACGGTCGATACGGTTCTTGAACACGCCGAACCCGAGACGACTTACGTCTCGCCCTCGTGCGGACTCGACTTCCTTCCGTGGACGGTCATGAGGGAGAAGGTACAACGTCTCGGTGAAGCGGCAGAGGAGGTGGATGCATAATGGTACACGACAAGCTATTCCCGACGACGGTAATCGGTAGCCATCCCAAGCCCAAATGGCTCAACAAGGTACGTAAGCTCAACGAGGAAGGCGAGTTCAGCGACGAACGTCTCGAAGAGGCGATGGACGACGCCGCGCGCATCGTGGTTGACGAACACGAACGCGCCGGAATCGATATACTGGGAGACGGTGAGATGAGACGCGAGGAGATGGTCGAGTACTTCGCCCACCGTATCCCGGGATACGAGTTCAACGGTCCGGTACGCGTCTGGGGTAACAACTACTTCGAGAAGCCGAGCGTCGTCGAGGAACTCGGCGACCCCGACCCGATGCTCGTTGACGAGTTCGAGTTCACGCGTCGCGCCGCGAACGAGGGACACGGCGTCAAGGTACCTATCACGGGTCCTTACACGCTCTACGACTGGTCGTTCGACGAAGTCTACGGCGACGACCGCGAACTCATCATGCGTCTCGCCGAAATCGTCAACGACGAGATTCACCGTCTCGCCGACGCCGGGGCGCGTTACATACAGATAGATGAACCCGCGCTCTCGGTACGTCCCGACGACATCGACCTCGTGATAGAAGCGACCGAGAAGGTCGTCGAAGGCGTGACGAAGGAGGAACATGAGAATATCGAGCGCCAGATAATGCACGTCTGCTACGGCGACTACAGCGCGATATACCCGCGTATGCTCGATATCCCCGTTGACCAGTTCTCGCTTGAGTTCGTCAACCAAGACTTCGCGCATATCGACACCTTCGCCGAACACGACTTCGACAAGGAAATCGGCTTCGGATGTGTCGATATACACGACCGCGACGTTGAGTCGGTCGAGGAAATCAAGGAGAATATCGAACACGCCTTCGACTTTGTTGACCCCGAACAGGTCTGGGTCAACCCCGACTGCGGTATCAAGCTCCTTCCGCGCGATGTCGCCTTCGGAAAGCTCGAAAACATGTCGAAGGCGGCGGAAGAGCTACGCGCCGAGTACGAGTAAGACGTGACCTACTCGCGTGTCCTGACCCCCGAAGAACTCTCCGACGCGCATCTCGACGCTCTCACCGAGTACCACGGCGTCGAGACGTTTGGGGACGCCCGCGACGAGCTACGGAAAGACCCCGTAATCGAGGTGGGACGCGAGGACGGACGCCGTGTCGGAGGCGACGCCGTCATCCGCCCCTGTCCGCTCTGCGGCGACGAACACGTCCATAAGTTCGGCGAGGCGCTTGAGGAAGGTAAACTCGTACAGCACGCGTCGAAATGCGGCGAGACCGAACTCTACTGGCTAGTCTGGTTCGGCGCGGGGGCGGGAGACTGGCGGGACGACGACCGTTTTGCGGACGAACCTAGAATCTAAATTAACCGCCGACAAACTTCCGTCATGCAGGAAACCGGACGCGCACGCCGCGGCTACGCAACGCGCGACAACCTCTACCGCGACGAAGGCGACGAGGACGCGCCCGCAGTCGTCTTCGCTCACGGCACGTTGATGGACCGCACGATGTTCGACCCGCAGGTTGATGCCCTCGCCGAGGCAGGATACCGCGGGGTCGCGTACGACCTGCGGGCGCGTACCGAGTACTACGACTCCTCCTACGACCTAGACGACCTCGCGGACGACGCCGTCGCGCTGTTCGACAACGCGGGTATCGACTCCTGCGTCTACGTCGGCATGTCGATGGGTGGCTTCGTCGCACTCCGACTCGCCCTGCGCCATCCTGAACGTCTCGACGGTCTGGTTCTCGTAGACTCGATGGCGGGAACGCATACGGAGACGCAGAAACGGACGTACGAGGCGATGCTGTCGAGCCTCGCGTCGAAGGACGAGGTTCCGAAGGCGCTCGCGGGAACGACGGCACAGGTCCTTTTCGGCGAGACGACGCGCGACGAGAATCCCGAACTCGTCGAGAAATGGAAACAACGCTGGCTATCGTACCCGCCCGAGGCGGTCGTTAACGAGGTCCGCTCGTGGCTCGACCGTGAGAGCGTCCTGCCGTACGCCGACGAAATCGACGTTCCGGCGCTCATTCTACACGGCGAGGAGGATACCTCGATACCCGTCGAACGCGCCCGCGAGACGGTCGATGCGCTCCCCGACGCGCGTCTGGAGGTCGTGCC
>JAQZCZ010000129.1 GCA_028751095.1 Euryarchaeota archaeon Ods01
CTACGCCGACGAGGACGCCGTCCGCGTCCGTTACTTCGCCGTGCGGAGGAACCGACAGGGCGAAGGAATCGGCTCGGCGCTCCTCGAACACGCCGCCGACCGTCTTTTGGAACGTTACGACGCCGTCCGCGTCTCCGTCAACAACCCTTACTCGTACGAGGCGGCGACGAAGGCGGGCTTCGGATGGACGGGCGATACCGCGGGACTCGCCGAACTCGTGATGCAACGACCCTGCGACACGCGGCGGTACGAGGAGGGTCTCCGACGTCTCGCCGAACGCGACCTCTCGGACGGCGAACGCGACTTCGTCCGTCGGAAGCTCGGCTGACGGAAGCTACTTGCCGCTCGCCGCCTTATCGGAGACGTGCCCGACAACCTCCTCGTTACCGGAAGACCGTGTGTCGGAAAGACGACCGTTGTCGAACGCCTCGTCGAACTCGCACGTGACGACGGAGGGACGGTACGCGGCGTCGTCACGCCTGAGGTACGGGAAGACGGCGAACGCGTCGGATTCGAGATGCGTAGTCTCTCGACGGACAGGACCGAGATGGTCGCAAGCGCCGACTTCGACCGCGAACACACCGTCGGAAAGTACGGGGTCGATACCGAAGCAGTCGCAACGGTCACGCGCGCCGCGCTCGACGAAGCCGCCCGCTCCAAAGATGACCTCGTCGTTATCGACGAGATTGCCCCGATGCAGACCGCGAGCCAGGTGTTCGTCGAAAACGTCCGCCGCGTATTCGACTCCGAGACGTCTGTCGTCGCCGTCGTGCAGGAGGAGCGGGAGATGGGCTTCGTGGGCAAGGTCAAACGCCGTTCGGACACCGAGGTTTTCGTCGTCACCGAGGAGAACCGCGACGAGATGCCGAAACGCCTCTTCCGCCGCCTCAGCTGACGACGGAAAGTCCGCAAAGGTTTTAGAACGCGTCCTCCAACTACGCATGCAGGCGGGTCCATAGCTCAGTCTGGTTAGAGCGCTCGGCTCATAACCGAGTGGTCGACGGTTCAAATCCGTCTGGACCCAGAGTTCTCCGCCGAGTGGTCGACGTTCCGCCGAACGTCTGTGAGGCGGAAGAGGGAACGAACGAGTGACCGACGTTCAAATCCGTCTGGACCCATCGACCCTTTATTCGTCGTAACTTACCGTAACCGTTTTGCTCGTTTCGCCTCACC
>JAQZCZ010000092.1 GCA_028751095.1 Euryarchaeota archaeon Ods01
AACTCAAAGGTGACCTCGGTTTCCTCGCCAGGCTGGACGACAAGTTCGGCGTCCACGTCAACGGTCGCATCGTCAGCTTCGAGCGACAGGCTGTCGGCGGTCGTTTGGGAACCTGGAGCGATTTCGACGGTTCCGGAGTCGATGGAGTAGTTCTGGTTTCCGGCAGTTGTCTCGGCTGTGACCTCGTACTCGCCCGTTCCGACCTCTTCCTCGCTGAAGTCCAGCGTGAAGCCAGCTTCGTCGGCGAGGTTTCCGTCAGCATCGATATCGCCGTCGTGTTCTCCGACAACCTCTCCGTCTCCGTTGAGTATCTGATAGGTCACCGTCGTAGCCTCGCTGGGTGCGGCTTCGAGAGCGGCTTCGGCGGTAACCTCGGCGTCGTCAGCCTCAAGCTGTCCGTATAGCCATCCAATTCCGTCTTGGTTAGGTGCAGGACTAAACGCCACGGTACCTTCGGAGTAGTTGGTGTTACCGCTTACCGCAGTCATCTGAACCTCGTACTCCTCGTCAACGTCGACATCTTCGCCGGTATAGTTGAGAGTGTAGTCGACGCCGTCAGTCACGTCCTCGTCCGCAGTCACGTCCTCGGTAGCCGTCTCGACCTCCTCGCCGGTTCCGAGGTTAACCAAGCTGAACTCGACCTCGGTTTCCTCGCCAGGTTCAGCGCCCATCTCCGCAAATATAGGTCCTACCTCGGACTCCTCGGGCAGTATCTCGCCGAGGTTCGCGGTTTCCTCCGCACCGGGTTCGGCGGCTGTCTCAGCTTCGACCCCTTCGGTCTTGTAGGCGTCCGAACCGACGGTAACCGTGTACTCGTCACCGAAGTCGAGTGGGTCGGCGGGTTCGAACTCAACCGACACAGTTTCATCGCCTTCGCCGACCGTTGCGGTCGCGTCGTCCACCTCAGTTTCACTGTCGAGAAGCTCGAACTCAAGCTCGGCGTCGGGTACGGTAACGTTCAGCTCGACCACGGCTTCCACCGTAACGTCTTCGGCTTCGAGCGTCAGGTCGTCTACCGTATCCTCGCCTCCCGGCGGTACGTAGGCAGAGTCAGTCGCCGCGTCGTAGCCCTCGGCGGTAACCTCGACCTCGTAGCTCTCGCCCGTTTCGAGGGCGTCGAGGCTTTCGAACGTGACCTCTGGAATATCGTCGTCGCCCTGCTCAACCTCGACCTCGTGCGTCTCACCGTCGAGTTCGTAGGTTACATCGACGCCTCCTTCGGGTGCCGTCGTGTCGAGCTGGGCGTCAGCGTTCAGGGTTACGTCGCCCGCACCTAACGTCAGGTCGTCAACCGTCTCCTCGTCGCCCGGCGCTACGTAGGTCGAGTCGGTCGCCGCGTCGTATCCCTCAGCCGTAACCTCAACCTCGTAGCTCTCGTCAGTTTCGATGGCGTCGAGTCCGTCGAAGCTAACCTGTTCGACATCCGTCTCGCCGTCCGCAACAGTTACCTCCTCTTGCTCAGATTCGCCGACGAGGTCGTACGTGACAGCGAAGTCCTCGTCAGGCGCTCCGACGGATAGCTCGGCGTCGGCGGTTACCGTCACGTCTTCGGCGTCAAGCTGTCCTGCATCTATCTCGGCTGTCTCGGAAGGGGGCGCGTAGCCTCCGCCGGTGGCGTCGTCGTACCCGTCCGCGCTGACCGTGACGGTGTACTCCTCGCCAGCGTCTATCGCGTCCACCTCTACCTCACCGTCTACCGTCGTTTCACCCGCGACGAGGTCGTGCTTGTCCTCAACATCTTCACCCTCGGGAACGGTGACATCTATACCAACGGGGAACGCGGCGTTGGGCGCTCCCGTTTCCAGCGAGGCTTCGTAATCGACGGCCACTGTCTCGGCTTCGAGTTCCCCGAAGCCAAGGCTCTCGTCGGAGGACTCACCGTCCTCACCCGGCGCGCCGGGGGTCGTCTCCTCAACGGCGCCCGTCTCGAATCCGGCGACATCGACCGTCACGGTGTATTCGTCATCGTTGTCGAGTGCATCGACCGAACCGAAGACAGCGGAACTCGTCTCGGTCACGTCTTCGTCTATCTCTTCCTGCTCACCTTCGGGTCCTTCGAGGACGTAGGTAACATCAACGCCGTCATCGAGTGTGACGCCGAGCGACGAGGTCACGAGTATGTCGAGGGGGTTCGGTTCAAGGGTGCCCGCGTCGATTTCGTCTTCGTCCCCGGGTGCAACGTATCCGCGTGCTTCGGCATCGTCGTAGTTCTCGGCGGAGACGGTTACGCGGTACTCTTGGTCGTGGTCAACCGCGTCAACTTCGTACTCCGTGTCGAGCGAGGGGAAGTCGTCACCGGCGGCGAGCGAAACCGTGTCTTGGAGTAGTTCAGGGTCCTCAACGTCGCCCGTACCCGCGTCAACGGCGTCGATTACCACGTCAACATCAAGACCCCCGTCGGGGGCGGTGACCCCAAGTTCGGCGGCTACGTCGAGTTCGGTATCCTCGGCTCCGAGTTCGACGGTGGCATCGCCGGTTTCGCCTTCGTCCACATTGACCGTCTCCTCGACGCCGGTTTCGTATCCGTTAGCCTCGGTAACTTCGACGGTGTACTCTCCCTCGGCTAACGGCTCTCCGTCACTATCCTCGTCGAAGGTTACGGCGGCGTCGGCGCTACCTTCGTTTACCTCGTCGGTCAACGTGTTGACGGTCTCTCCTCCGTCGTCACGTAGTTCGAAGGTGACATCCACGCCGCCGGGCGGCGCAGTCGCACCGAGTTCGGCGGTAGCGTCAATCTCGACGGGTTCCTGAACCTCGAACGTCGTCGTGTCGGCGTCGTTGAGGCTACCCTCTATCTCAACCGTATCGCCGAACGCCGCCTCGACGGGTTCGTAGGTAGCGGTTGCCTCGCCGTCGGCGTCGGTCTGGTCGTCGGCGTCTACGAGGTTACCTTCTCCTGTTATTCCGAAGGCGACATCCACCCCGCTGAGTTCGTTATCGTCGAACGGCTCCTCGTAAGTCACCGTCGCGGTTATCTCGTTCTCGCCCGTCGGCGCGATTACGTCTTGGGCGGAGCCAACGTTTATCGCGGCTTCGGGTTCGTCAACGTCGAAGTTCTCCGCCGCGTCCACGTCGCTATCGGCGTCAAGCTCTACGGAGACGCCTACGCCGCCTTCGCCTTCCCAGTCGCCGTCGCCGACCACGTAGGTTGCGGTCGCCTCGCCGTCGGCATCAGTAGCAGAGACAACGTCTTGGAGTTCACCTGAACCCTCGTCAACCGAGAAGGTTACGTCCTCGCCCTGTATCGGAGAGTCGCCTTCAACCGTCGCGGTGAGTTCGACCTCATTCGCCTCGCCGCCATCGACGGGTTCGACGGGGTCAGGTACTTCTTCAAGGTTAACCGAGACCTGATTAACGTCTATGGTGGTATCACCTTCAACGGTACCGTCGGCGGTGGCTTCGACGGTTACCTCAACCGTCTCGCCATTTTCATCGATTTCGCCGGTGTACTCGGCTTCGACTTCGCCGTCTTCGTCGCTGGAATCCTGTATAACGTTCAGGTCACCTTCACCATCCACGTCGAACTCAACCTCCGTCCCTTCGAACGGGTCGTTATCACCGTCAACGACTGTCGCAGTGATGGTACTCGTTTCACCGGGGTCTATCTCAGCCGGATTAGCCGACACGTCTTGGATATCGTCGGGACCTTCTACGGTAAGCGTGAACTCCGACGAAACATCCTGCTCGAAAGACTCGGCGGCGTTACCGTCACGGCCTATGACCAAGAAGTCGTCGTCCTCGGCGAGTAGCTCGTTGTGGACGTTGACGTACAGCGTCTCGTCGCCCTCAAGCCCCTGTCCACTCAGGTCGAACGTCAGACCGCCGTCTGTGTCCTCGCTCTGAGTGCCGCTGACGGCGAGAACCGAGGCTTCCTCGTCATCGTCACCCGGCTCCAGACGTTCGTCGGATACGGAGACACGGAAGTCGTCAGGCTCCGAGGTGACATCCTCATCGTCGGTCCTCGTACCCGCATCGGCGAACTCAGCCAAGTGAGCAGCCGTATCCGGCTCGACGGTTATGCTGTCGAGTTCATCCTGTGTAACTGAGACATCCGCGGCGTCAGCCTCGGCTTCGTAGAGATAGCCCTGTGGCGCGGCACCGGAGTCAGACTGTTCCAGAACAGAGTCTAAGAGTAATGCATTGACCTCGTCTTCGTCCTCGTCCACGTCAAGTACGTCACCAGCATCCACGCCGCTGAACTCGTCGTTTGCGACCGATTCAGGTAGAAGGTACGCCGCTGTCGATATGTCGTTTCCTACGTTACTGCTACCTTCGTTGGAGAGAGGTGTCACGTCAACCGCAACATCGTCGCCGTCAAGGGTATCGTCGTTCCTCTCCTCGATTCCCGCGACATAGACCTCCTCAATCGCAGAACCGTCAGTTATGGTACGCGCGACGACGAGTGTTCCGCCTACGTTGTTGCCGTCCCCGTCCTCGGCGGTGATATCCTCCACAAGAACCTCGTCGCCTTGGGATATGACCTGGTCCTCAAAGACGCCTTCAGCGGCGTCGGCATCCTGCGCGGTTACCGTACCTACGAGCGCCATCATAGAAACGAGAACCACCAGCGTTCCAACCGTAACCGCCGAT
>JAQZCZ010000100.1 GCA_028751095.1 Euryarchaeota archaeon Ods01
GCTACCGGTAGCGATGCTCGCGTGCGCACGTATCGGAGCGCCGCACTCCGCCGTCTTCGCCGGATTCAGCGCCGACGCTCTTGCGACACGTATGGAGAGCGCCGACTCCGAGTTCCTTGTCACCTGCGACGGCTACTACCGTCGCGGGAACGCCTTCAACCAGAAAAGAAAGGCAGACAACGCCGTCCTCGGACTTGACCAAGACGTTACGACCGTAGTCGTCGACAGACTCGGCGACGACCTCGACCACGTTCTACACGACGGACAGTTCGGATACGACGACATGGTCCGCGCTAACTCGGGAGAGGAGGTCGAACCGGTAGAGCGCGACTCCGGAGACACGCTTTTCCTGATGTACACGAGCGGGACGACGGGCGAACCAAAGGGTGTCCGGCACACGACCGGCGGCTACCTCTCCCACGTCAGCTGGACGGCGGAGTCGGTTCTCGATATCAAGCCCGAAGACACCTACTGGTGTTCGGCGGATGTCGGCTGGATTACGGGGCACTCGTACATTGTCTACGGACCGCTTGCGCTTGGCACGACGACCGTGATGTACGAGGGGACTCCCGACTATCCTGACCGCTCGCGTGTCTGGGAGATAATCGAGAAGAACTCCGTTGATGTCTTCTATACCGCACCGACGGCGATACGGGCGTTCATGAAATGGGGAAGCGAGTACCCCGAGGCACACGACCTGTCGTCGTTACGTCTACTCGGTACCGTCGGCGAACCCATCAATCCGCGCGCTTGGAAATGGTACCACGAAAACGTCGGCAACGGATGTCCTATCGTAGACACGTGGTGGCAGACGGAGACGGGCGGAATGATGGTAACGACGCTCCCTGGTGTCTGTGAGATGAAGCCGGGTAGTGCAGGTCCTCCTCTCCCAGGTATCAGCGCTAAGGTCGTTGACGAAGGAGGTGCCGAAGTCGATGCGGGCGAGACGGGATACCTCGTCATCGACCGACCTTGGCCCGGGATGCTACGCGGACTACGTTCGGACGACGAGAGATACGCCGACGAGTACTGGCGTCAGTTCTCCGACGCTGACTCCGACGACTGGCTCTACTTTTCGGGCGACGAAGCCCGCGTCGACGAGGACGGCTATATTACCGTCCTAGGACGCGTAGACGACGTAATCAACGCTTCGGGGCACCGTCTCGGAACGATGGAGATAGAGTCGGCGATAGTCGACGTAGAGGGGGTCGCCGAAGCGGCGGTCGTAGGCTCCCACGACGACGAAACGCGTATATACGCCTACGCAATCACCGAAGACGGCTACGAAGGCGACGAGGAGATGCACGACGCCGTCGTGGAGTCCGTCGAGAAGGCTATAGGACCCTTCGCGCGTCCGGAGGAGGTAGTCTTCACGACGGAGCTACCCAAGACGCGGTCGGGCAAGATAATGCGCCGCCTCCTCGAAGATATCGCTAACCGTGAACCTATCGGTGACACCTCAGCGCTCCGCAATCCCGAGGTCGTCGGCGAGATAGAGGCTATCGAGGACGAAGATTAGTTCGAGATTAATTCGGTATCTTCTGAAATTACGAAACTTTCCAGTACATCATTTTTTGACGATAGAACCGCGTCGTCGGCAGTCTTAACTTCCTCCAAAGCTAAGAATACGAAACATGAGCGTAGAGGACGGTCCGGGCGGCTCCGCGACACGTCTCACGACCGCCGACTACGAGCGTCTCCTTGATGCCGCGCCGACCTACCGACAGCGTCTCGTTGTCCGTTTAGCGGGCGAGGCGGGACTTACGGCGTCGGAGGTAACGCGGGTGCGTCCGTCGGACCGTGAGGGTCTTGATGGGTACAGAGGCGACCTACTCCGCGTGCGCGGGTCAGACGGCGACCGACGACCCGCCTACCTGCCGCCGTCGCTCGGGAAGGAGTTCAGCCGTTACGTCAACAGTAACTCCGTTCCCCGGGTCGGTCGTGTGGTCGATGTCTCAGTCCGCCGCGTCCAGATGCTCGTTTCAGAGGTCGGTGACGCCGCTGCCGCGGAGACGGGAGACGACGGCTTCGCCGAGGTTTCGGCGGGCGACCTCCGTGACTACTACGCCCGGAACCGTGTCGGGGAAGGCGTTGACCCCGTAGTCGTCAAGGAGGCAGGAGGCTGGAAGAGTCTTGGGAGCCTCGACAGGTACGTTGAGGAACCCGACGCCGAGGAAGTCGCGGCGGCTTTCGAGAGACGCCAAGAACGCGAAACGTCCTCGGGCGGCACCTTCGACGCCGCTACTGAGGCTCTCGTCACCGCCTCGAACCGTGACGAGACGGTACGAGTTGTCTGTGACGCCCTCGCGTCCTCGTACGACTTCGCGTGGGTCGAAGGCGTTCGTCTCGAAGGTGATGAGCCGTCTGTTGATGCCCGTGCCGGCGAAAAGCCTGCGGGCTTCGACGCGGCGAAGGAACGTATACCCGACGGACTCGACGAACCTTTCTACGACGACCAAGCCGCGCCCGTCGTCGCTGTTCCTCTCATCTACTCCGGTACGGCGCACGGCGTTCTCGGCGTCTCCGACACCGACGGCTTCGACGGGCCCGAACGCGACCGTATCGAACTCCTCGGCGAACAGGTTGCCCATGCTCTGACCGCCGAGCGCCGGAGGAAGGCGCTCTTCGCCGACTCAGTCGTCGAGATAGAGCTACGGACGACGGATACGGACGACTTCTTGGTACCGCTCACCGACCGTCTCGGATGTTCATTCGAACTCCGTTCGGTCGTCTCGGCTTCCGACTCTGTCGACCTCCTGCACGTCACCTTACGCGGAGCCGAAGCCCCGACAGTCTTCGAAGCTGTCGAGGATATCGATGCTGTCGAAGACACGCGTCTCGTCGAACAGCGCGGCACGGACGCTTTCGTCGAGTTCTCCGTCCGAGGCGGAACCGTCATCTCTGCGTTACAGGGATACGGTGCGACGGTCACGGAAGCCGTCTACGAGGACGGCGAAGGAACCGTCGTCGCCGACTGTGCCCGCGACGCCGAACTACAGACGGTTGTCGACGGAGTCCGGAGCCGGTTCCCCGAGACGACGCTCGTCGGAAAGAGGGACGCCGACCGGTCCGTGAGGACGACCGAGAGCTTCACCGAGGACGTTACGCGCCGTCTCACTGACCGGCAGGAGGAAGCTTTACGCGCCGCCTACTTCGGAGGCTACTTCGACTGGCCTCGCGGAAGCACCGCCGAGGAAGTCGCCGACTCGATGGACGTGTCGTCGCCGACGTTACACAACCATCTCCGTAAGGGTCAGCGCGAGATTCTCCGGACGCTGTTCGACGACTGACTAAACGTAGCACGAGTTTCTAAGAGTTTAGACGCGGGTTTTGCTCATTTAGGTCGTAGGTTTACTACGAACATCCCTTATTGATGATGTACGATGCCAGAGGATGACACACAGCTAGAAGCACGTCTCGAAGAACAGGACAGTTTCGAGCCACCGGAGGAGTTTGTGGAGCAGGCGAACGTTTCGGAGGCGGAGGTATACGAGGAGTTTGAGGAGAACTGGCCCGAGTGCTGGGAGGACGCCGCCGAACTCCTTGACTGGTACGACGGATACGACGAGGTACTTGACGACTCCGACGCTCCTTTCTACGAATGGTTCGTCAAC
>JAQZCZ010000080.1 GCA_028751095.1 Euryarchaeota archaeon Ods01
ATCCGTCACGTACCTCCTCGATTTCGACGAGTATGTCGGGTAGGACGCCCGCCTCCTCACATGCGTCGAGGGAGTTGTCGACACCTTCCTTGACCGCCGTCACGAGACCGCGTGCCGGGGAGTCGAACCCCAGCATATGCTTGTTCTTCTCGAAGAACTCGGCGACTGAGATTGAGCGCTGTTCCGCCGCGAGTTCCTCGGCGATGTCGTCGGTTAGTTGAGACTGGAATGACACGTTGCGTCTATTTGGTGTCCGGCGTCTTATAGCGTTTTGGTTGGCGCCGCCGGATATATCCGACACCCTCCCGTATCCGAAGTATGAGAGCCTTCATAGACGGCGAATGGGGCGAGTACGACCTGACGAACGAACGCGGCGAGTTCGAGCGCGCAACGACCTCGTTCCGTTCGTGGGTCGGCGACGAGTTCCCCGCCGAATCCGGACGTTACCATCTCTACGTCTCGTACGCCTGTCCGTGGGCGCACCGGACGTTAATCACGCGCCGACTCCGCGGCTTGGAGGACGTTATCTCGGTCGATGTTGTCGACCCGTGGCGCGGCGAGGACGGATGGGGATTCACCCCCGAGAAGGACGGATGTACGCCCGACACGGTCAACGACGCCGACTACCTCCACGAACTCTACCTCCGCGCCGACGAGAACTACACAGGACGCGTCACCGTCCCGGTTCTCTGGGACAAGGAGCGCGACAGTATCGTCAACAACGAGTCGCGCGAGATAATGCGGATGCTCGACACGCGTTTCGATGAGTACGCCGACGGCGACACGCTTCTGCCCGAGGGACGTGAGGAAGACGTTGACCAAGTACTCGACGAAATCTACGAGCCTATCAACAACGGCGTCTACCGCGCGGGCTTCGCTTCGAGTCAGGAGGCGTACGACGACGCTATCGACGACCTGTTCGCCGCTCTCGACCGCTGGGACGACGTACTCGCCGACCAGCGTTACCTCGTTGGCGACACGCTCACCGAGGCGGACGTTGCGATGTTCACGACTCTCGTCCGTTTCGACGAGGTCTACCACACCCATTTCCGGTGCAACGTCCGCCGCATCACCGACTACGAGAACCTCTGGGGATACGTCCGCGATATCTACCAGACCGACGGCGTCGCTGAGACGGTCGATATGTCACATATCAAGGAGCATTACTATACGACGCACGGCGACCTGAATCCGAAGCGAATTGTTCCGCGCGGACCGTCGCCCGACTTCGAAGCGCCCCACTCGCGCGACGAAATCTAAGTCTAAGAATCTAGTTCCTCCATCACGTCGTCGGCTCTTTCCATGAGTTCCTCCACGTCTATCTCGTCGCCGCCTACGTCAAGCGTCTGACCGCCGTCCCGCTCCTTCGGACTCTCTTCGACGATTTCCTCGGTAATGGAGAACATGTCCTTCACGTCGACCTCGTCGCCGCCTATCTCTAATCCCTGTCCTGCCTTCGCTGTCTCGTCAACTTCCTTGTCTTCGATTTCTTCGAGAGCCGCACGCGGGTCTGCGATTTCACCCTCGTCAGGGGTTATCTCTATCAGGTTCTTCAGGGTCGGATATTCGAGCGAGTAGAAGCTAACGTCACCGACTCTTTCGGTTATTTCGGTGGCTCTTTTGACGAAACGTCCATCCTCGTAGTACTTCGAGAGTTCACCGTTACGGAACAGAAAGACGGTGTCGTTGTGGACCGCGTATCCGGTAAAGTCGGCGCCGTCAGCTACCCCCAATACCTCTTCGACGGACATGTCTATACGCCTCACATCGGCGCTACGTGTGGGTAGGACCGCGGGGACCTTTCCGTACTGGTCCTCTATCCTCGTCGGAACGCGGATACCGTCGAGGCACTCGGCGACCCGACGTATGTTCAACGCGAGCTTTTTCTGTAGCCTCTCGTCGGCTATATCGCGTACGTCTTCGAGGACGCTCACGACGGCGGCGTGTACCTCGTCGGAGGTACGCGATATGACGATTTCGCGGGTTATGACGGCGTATCCTGCGAACGCCGCGACGGTGCTGGCGTAGAAGACGTAGGCAAGGACGACGAAAACGGGCGAGTTGGCGAAAGCACCCCAGCCCGTCGAATGGAGGACGGCGTAGACGACGAGTATCTCGGCAACGACGAACCCCACGATATCGAGATGGAGGGGGTCTACGTCCGCCTCGTGGACCTCGCCGAGTCCGTCACCGCCTTTCGACAGGTACTCGTAGGCAACGGCACCGAGAACCAGACCTGCGGCTCCAACGGCGTAGGTCCAGTCGAAGACGAGTTCGGAGAACAGGAGGACGGTGTAACCGGCGGTGACGACGACGAAGGAGAGTCCGACGGTGTCAACGGTAGACGCGGGGTCCAGCCTACTGTCAGCGACGAACGCGACGAAGAAGACGGCTGTGAGTGCAACTCCGATGAACGCCGGATTCGTATCGACGACCGCCGCGACTGCGAGAGCTAACGGAACAGCTAACGCGACGGCTACCCCTTTGACCCCAAGAGACTCGTAGAGACGACGGAGGTACGTCTTTTCCACCTTCTCGTCGGCGGCGACGACGTTCTCAGGCATGAGAGGGTGAAGGTCCCTGAGGTGGATAAAACTTTAGGCATCTATTCGAGACGGGGGCGTGGAATAGGCGAGGAGGGCTAAATAATCAGCTACAGTCCTTCGACAATATCCCGTTTGACGCCGTCGAAGAAGTCGCTCTCGGTGTCGCGCGGTCCCGAATGTGCCTCGGGATGGTACTGACGCGCCTCGACCTTGTGGTAGTCGCTACGCACTGCTTCGCTCGTCCCGTCGTTGGCGTTGATTTCGGTGACTTCGAGTTCGTCGAGCGTGTCCTCGTCTACGGCGAAGCCGTGGTTCTGCGCCGTGATATGCACCACGCCGTCTTCGAGGTCCTTGACGGGCTGGTTCGCGCCGCGGTGTCCGAACTTGAGCTTGTAGGTCTCGGCTCCGAAGGCGCGCGAGACGACCTGTGCGCCGAGACAGACGCCCGCGACGGGCATCTCGCCGACGAACTCATCGACCGCCTCGACGGCGTCCTCGTAGTTGGCGGGGTCGCCCGGTCCGTTCGATATGAAGAGCGAGTCGGGGTCTACGTCACGTATCTCGCCGGGCGAGGCGTCGTACGGGAGTGCGACGACATCGAGGTCTCGGCGGCGGAGACTCGTGATGATGTTACGCTTACATCCACAGTCGATGAGCGCGACCGTCGCGTCGCTTCCGCCGAATCCTTCGAAACGTTTCTTTTCCTCGCGCGTGACCTCCGCGCCGAGGTCAAGTTCCTCTATGTCGGGGCAGTCCTCGGCGAGTTCCTTGGCGCGTTCGGGCGTCGCATCCTCGCCGACGACCAGACCGGAGCGCATCGTGCCGCGTTCGCGCGTCTTTACGGTAAGGGCGCGCGTATCGACGCCGCTCATCGCCGGAATCCCCTCCTCCTCGAACCATTCGAGTACGTCCGGCGGGTCGGTCGAGAACTCGCGCGCGACACACGCCTCCGCCTTGATACCGTCCGACTGGAAGGATTCGGGGTCAACGCCGTAGTTCCCGATGAGCGGGTAGGTAAACATCAGCGTCTGGAACTTGTACGACGGGTCGGTCAGCGACTCCTCGTATCCCGTGTACTGCGTCGTGAAAACGAGTTCACTCTGGACCTCGCCAGGAACGCCGTGCCCCTCGCCCTCTACGACGGTTCCGTCCTCAAGCGCGAGGTATGCCTTCATCTCTGTCATTACTATCGAGTAGCGCGGAAACCGCAAAAGAGTTTGGTTATTTGTCGTCCTCAGTAACGTAGAGGTACCCGAGAACCGGCACGAGCAACGCTTCCCCAGTCTTGCTTACGAGGGCGAGAAGGTCGTCTCGGAGATGTTCAACGAGGCTGGTGACCGCACCGTCATCGTGGTCGTGACCGTGGTCGTCGTGCCCGTTATGTCCATGGTCACCGTGACCGTGGTCGTGTCCGTGCCCTAACTCACCGAGGTTGACGTAGGACTCGAAGACGTTGAAGACGTGCCAGTCGGCATATCCGACCAAGTAGACAGCCATCAACGCGATACCGCCGCCGTAGACCGTGCGCGGTGCGACCAGTCCTTTGCGGAAACCGTAGATGCCGACGAGTACCGCCAAGCCTGAGACGACGAACAAAGGCGGGAGTATGCTCGGCAGTTCACCCGTGGTCGCGTACTCGAAGAAGCCTACGGCTCCGAGATAGAGATGTATCAGTCCCACGATACCTGCAAGTACGGCGGCGGAGTACAGTAGATAGCCACGTTCGGTTTCTACCATGTCTCAGGCTTGTCCACGGACAAAATACCGGTTCTGGTGCGTTCGACGAATGGCTGGTTTACCCGCCTAAACGCCGTCCGAACCCGATAAGTCCGACGAGAACGTAATGCGAGCGTGGACGTACATATCTACCACGAGGGCGACGACGACCCTGCGAAATGCACCGCGCGCCGTCTCGCCGACGAGGGCGAGGCACGTCTCCACGAGAGCTACGACAGTCTCCCTCCCTCAACCGCCCTTTCGCCCTACGCCGGGACTGCGCTTTCGCCCGCCGACTCGCCGCCTATCGTCGTCTTCGACTCATCGTGGGAAACCGCCAAGGATGTCGCCGCTCCGTACGACGGCGTCGAACGCGCGCTTCCGTTCGTCGTCGCCGCGAACCCCGTCAGCTACGGAAAGCCGTTCCGTCTCAACACCGCTGAGGCTACCATAGCGGCGCTGTATATCGTCGGGGAGAGGGAAGACGCGCGCAGAATCGCTTCCTACTTCAGCTACGGCGAGACGTTCTTGGAGCTAAACCGTGAACCCCTTGAACGTTACGCGGCGTGCGAGACGAGCGAGGAGGTCGTCGCTGTACAGGAGGACTACCTCGGTGACGACTGACCTTCGTCGGAGTACTCGTCTATTATCTCGTCGAGGCTCTTCTCCTCAGTTTCTTCTTCCATCTCGGCTACGCTCATATCCGTACCTCCGCGTAACTCGTTGAATAATCTTGTGGTATTTCTACACGTGTGTCAAGCTTTGACTCACTCTCCCTTGAACTCTGGCTCGCGCCCTTCGACGAACGCCATCACGCCCTCCTCTACGTCGTCCGACTTGGCGACCGAACTCTGTACCCATGCCTCGCGTTCGAGCGTCGAGTCGAGGTCGTTCGTTGCGCCGTAATGCAGGAGGGACTTGCTAGCGCCAATCGCGCGCGTCGGTCCGTCGGCGAGTTCTTCGACGAGTTCGTCGGCGCGTTCGTCGAACTCCCCGTCGGGATACGCATGGTTGATGAGTCCCATCTCCTCCGCCTCGGGAGCGGGTACGTCGCGTCCGGTGAAGACGAGTTCCTTCGCCTTCTTCATGCCGACGATACGCGGGAGTATGTACGACGAACCCGAGTCCTGCGAAAGACCTATCTTGGTGAATAGCTCTGCGAAGGTCGCCGACTCCTCGGCGACGGTCAGGTCGCACGCGAGCGCGAGGTTACATCCCGCTCCGACTGCGTGCCCCTCGACCTTTGCGACAGTCGGCTTCCGCATACGCACCAGCTGGCGTATTATCTCGTGCAGGTCGTTCTCTATCATCTCGACTATCTCGGGCGGCGAAAGGTGCGAGAAGTTGACGAGTGCGTTCACGTCGGCTCCGGCACAGAATGTGCCTTCGGCTCCTTCGAGGACGACGGCGCGCGCGTCTGACTCGCTTATTTCGCGGAGTTCGTCGGCGAGCGCTGACATCGTCTCGTGGTCGAGGGCGTTCTTCACGTCCGGTCGGTCTATTGTGACGGTTGCGACCCCGTCCTCGCGCGTGGACTGTATCGACATGAGAATGACGAGGGTGTCCGGCGAAAAATAGCTTTGGACGGGTCTCCGATATGACAAAGGTTAAATCTCGTCCCCGCCTGTCGTCCTGTATGGCAAGATTTCCGGAAGCAGAGGAACGTCTCCTCGACAAGATGGTCTGCATGAGGTGTGACGCCCGCAACCCCTCGGACGCTAAGTCGTGCAGGAAATGCGGATACAAGAAGCTACGTCCGAAGAACCGCGAACGTCAGAACGCTTAGAGTTCTCCTTTCGTACTCGGCACGTCGTCGCGCCGGTCGTCGTACCGCGTGGCGTCGTCTAAGGCGAGGGCGAAAGCCTTGAACGCCGCCTCTACGACGTGGTGGTCGTTGTCGCCCGTCGCCTCGACATGTACTGTCACGCCTGCGTTACGCGCAAAGGAGCCGAAGAAGTGCGGCACCATCTCGTTGGTCAGGTCTCCGACGGAGTCGCGTTCAAGGTCGAGCGCCGTAAAGCCGCGTCCCCTCCCCGAAACGTCGACGACCGCGGAAGCAACCGCTTCGTCGAGCGGCGCGCGCCTGTCGCCGAAACGTTCGATGCCTGCCCCGTCACCGACGGCGTCGGCGAAGGCGTTTCCGAGGACGATACCGGTGTCCTCGACCGTGTGGTGGTCGCCGGTTTCGAGGTCACCGTCGGCGTCGACCGACAGGTCGAACATCCCGTGCTTCGCCACGGCACGTAACATATGGTCTAGGAAAGCTACGCCCGTCGAGATGTCGCTCTCTCCCTCGCCGTCAACCGTGAACTCGACGCTCACGCCCGTCTCGTCCGTCTCACGCGTTCGCTCCCGCTGGCGGGTGGACCGTGTCATCGCACTTTTATAGTAGTAGCACCATGGTATATAAACCCTTGGACGGGGTTTTCGGTCGGTACGGGATATTCC
>JAQZCZ010000094.1 GCA_028751095.1 Euryarchaeota archaeon Ods01
GTCCGCGCCGTCAGGGGTCGTTTCTTCCGCCGTCTCCGTTGGTTGCGGTCCCGCTCCCGCCTCGACGCCGGCTATCTCGGTCAGAACGTCACGCGCCTCGCGTTCGAGTTCGTTGAGGTAGGCTTCGTCCGTCCCGTAGTGGTCGAGAACATCGCCGAGTTCGTGTAACGCGGGCGTTGTCTCGGGCGTCATTCCGGTACGTATGTACTCACGGACGGCGTCGACGCGTTTCAGCGTCTCGCGCGCCGTCTCGACGTTCCATCTGTCACGCGTCTCGGAGTCAACGACGTTGACCTCCTCGGGACGGATACTGGTGTACACGTCGTCGCTGTCTTCGGGTTCGTAGGTACGCGCCTTGCCGACGACGGCGATAAACGACGGCGTCTCGGCGTCGGCGAAGAAGGAAACTGCGTCAGGCTGGTACTGTCCGGCGTAGACGACGAAAGCGCCCGTCGGGTCCGAGACGCGTGCGCGCAACAGACCGCCGTCGCCGACACGTTCGACCTCGGTAAGGACACCGACGGCGAACAGCCTGTTTATCTTAGCGCCCGTCGGCGTAGCGACGTAGTTAGGCGCGCGCTCGTCGTCGCCGCCCTTGAACGCGAGGTCGGCGTCGTTGTACTCGCGTGCGAAGGTCCGCCACGCAACCTCGCGCGAGACCGAGGAGTCTGTCGCCTCGCCCGTCGCGTTAGCTTCAGAACTCATCGAGTACCTCCCTTGCGGCGTCGGCAGGGTCGTCGTCCGCCTTCTCCATCTCCGAGACGTTCATGTTAGCGCCGTAGTCTCCGACAGAGACGTTTCCGCGGACACGCCAGCGGTGTCCAACGGTGTTGTCTGCGATGCTCTCGGTGACGACCGTCTTGTCCATAGCGTCGCGCGCCTCCTCCTGCGCATCTTTGAGAGTCCCGCCGTAGAGTTTCTCGGTGAGTTCGCGTCCGACGACGAGCGTGACCGCGCCGGTTCCGTCGTCCAAGACGGCTTTCGTCCGCATATCGTCCTCGGCGTCAACGTCTCCGTGTGCGCGGCACTGTCCCTTCTGAACGACGCGTCCGCATTCAGGGCACCGCTCTATGAGTCCCGAACCCTCCTTGACCGACAGGACGTTTCCACGAACGACCACGTCGAAGTCACCGCCCTTCGAGACGGTTTCGGCGACGTCCGACTCGGGCGGCGTGTGGTCAACGTCAAGGTCGTCAGCTTCCTCTACGGTCGTGAACTCGCCGGCGTTTACCTGCGGTATGCCGCGGTACTCGTTTACGTAGGCGTTTTCGAGACGTACCGAGTCGCCCTCGTCGAGGTCGCGGTTCTCCCAGTCAGTGAACGGTAGGCGTCCCGACGAGTCGCCGAAGACGCCTGAAGTTATCTCCGTCTCTCCGTCACGTCCCTGTATCGTCTTCTCCTCCGACTCGACGACCCCGACCTCAAGCGTGACTGCACGGTCGCCGTCTTCGAGTTCAGCGAGGGAGCGGACGCCGTAAGGCTCCTCAACTGCGTCGATGTCGCCGTCGATACCGCGTACGTCCGCGGACGAGTCGACGTTAACCTGCGGTTCGCCGTTCCATTCACGCACCTCGCCTTCAACACGGACGGAGTCCCCGGGGTCGAAGTCGGTCTCGTCCCAAGCCGTGTAGGAGATGACGCCGGTATCGTCGGCGAGTTCGCCCTCCGTAATCACCGTATCGTCGCCGCTGACGCGTATCGACCGTCGCCCCGCCGATAGGACGACCGCCTCGACCGAGACGCGTGAGTCGCTCGGGGACAGCTCGGCGATGTCGGTCGCCTCCGCAGTTTCGGGTTCGGAGGCGTCAGAGCCGTACCTGCGGCGCACCGTCCGCTCCGCCTCTTCGAGTGGGACGCTGTACTCTAAGAGGTTCTTCAGTCGCTCCTCGACCTCGTCGACGTCGGCGTCCAGCTCGTCGGCGAGCGAGGCGGCGTGTTCCGAAACCTCTTGGGTGTCACTCATTACCGTGATATGGATAGGCGAGGTTATAAAATCAGCGGCGGAACCGTGGCTCATATATGCGGAGGCGGCGTACCGCCGAACGTGAAACTAGGGACACGCGGAAGCGACCTCGCACTCGAACAGACGCGGCGCGTACAGGACATACTCCGGTTCGATACCGAGAGCGTCGTCGTCGAGACGAGCGGCGACGAGTTCGAGGGCGACATCGCGGAGCTAGGGACGCAGGGCGCTTTCGTCCGTGAACTCGACCTCCGTGTCGTCGAGGGGGAACTCGACGGAGCAGTCCATTCGATGAAGGACATGCCGACGGAGCGCCCCGACGGCTTGGAGGTCGCCGCGGTTCTGAGGCGCGCGGGGGGACACGACGTTCTCGTCTCGCCCGACGGAGTGGCGCTCGAAGAACTCGACGAGGGGGCGACGGTCGGAACGTCGAGTCGGCGGCGGAAGGCACAGCTCCTGCGCGAACGCGGCGACCTGAACGTTGAGCGCCTACGCGGAAACGTCGACACGCGCGTCGAGAAGGTTCTGGAAGGCGACGGCTACGATGCCGCGGTTCTGTCAGAGGCGGGAATCGAGCGGCTCAACCTTGACGTTCCGTACTCTCGCCTACCGCTCGACGACTTCGTGCCGAGCGCGAACCAAGGGATAGTCGCAGTCGTAGCGGTGGACGGTACGGAAGCCTTCGAACGTCTGACCGAGGCGGACGACAAGAAAACGCGTGTTGTAGCGACCGCCGAACGTATCGTGCTTTCGCGCGTCGGCGGCGGATGTATCGCCCCTATCGGGGTACATGCGCAGGTACAGGGCGACCGTATACGGATACGCGCCGACGTTCTGTCGCGCGACGGCACCGAGTCGGTAAGCCTCGACAGGCGTTACGACGTACGCGAATACCTCGAAGGAGCGCGGGAGATAGCCGATGAGATGATAGACCGCGACGCCGACGAGATTCTGCGGGAGGCGTCGGAATGAGCGACGGAAAGCCGCGGGTCGCGTTCTTCCGTCCCGACGACGAACGTGCCAAACGCGCCGAGGATACGGTACGTGAACGCGGTATGGAGCCGTTGAGCGACCCGTTGCTGGAGGTAAGGGAGACAGGAGAGTTGCCGCGCGCTGACGCCGACTACGTCGTCTTGACAAGCGTGACAGGCGTCGAGATAGCGGGCGAGAGCGTCGGCAAATCCGAAGCCGTCGCCTGCGCCATCGGTCCCAAGACTGCGGACGCGTTACGCGAAGCGGAGGTCAAGGTCGACGTAGTGCCCGAGGAGTACACGAGCGGCGGTCTGGTCGAAACGCTCGCCGGACGCGTCGGAGGGGCGCGCGTCGAGGTAGCACGTAGCGACCACGGGAGCGACGAACTCATAGAGGGTCTGGTCGGTGCAGGCGCGTACGTCCACGAGACAGTACTTTACGCGCTCCGTCGTCCGTCGGGGGGCGGCGAGAAGACCGCGTACGCTCTCCGTGACGGCGAACTCGACGCCGTCCTGTTTACGTCGTCGCTAACCGTCGAACATCTCGTTGTGGCGCTCGACGAAACGGGCGTCGGGGTCGACGGTCTCGACGACGTTCTCGTCTGCGCAATCGGCGCTCCGACGCGCGAGACAGCCGAGTCGATGGGCGTCGAGGTAGACGTAGTACCGGAAGAAGCGACGTTCGAAAGCCTCGTGGAGTCTGCGGCGAACCGTCTCTAAGGAATCCAGTCCTCGTCTTCTTCGTCTTCGTCGGTAGCGTCGATGTCAGATTTGACCTCTGCGCCCTCGTTGTCACCCATCTCCTCGCGGGCGCTTCGTGCGGCTTCTGCGGCGTCGGTTTCGGCGTCCGTCTCACCGCTGGTCTCTGCCGCGGGTTCCGTCCCGACGGCTTCTTCGTCCTCGGAGGCTGACGAGAGGTCTTCAACCGTCTCGGCAGACTCGGTTTCGGCGGGTTCGTCGGCTTCCTCGACAGTTTCGGCGTCGTCTCCGGAAACGGACGACAGGTCCTCGACAGCTTCAGCTTCTCCCTCGGAGTCGTCGGTGTCGTACTCCTCACCGACCGACAGGTCGCTGATATCAACGTCGTCGTCGGCGTCTATCTCGCCCTCGCTGACCATCTTCTCGTACTGCTCCGCCTTCTTACGTAGCTCCTCCATGTCTTGGTCCTCGGAGTCGGCTTCGAGTTCGACCGTCTCCTCCTCCTGTATCCACGCGACACAGAGCGAGCCGCCGACCATGCCAACGAAGGTTCCGACGCCCATTCCGCCGAAGGTTCCGCCGACGATGGAGAGTATCGACATCACGATGCCGGTCATTCCGGCGAGCGTCGATATCTGCGGATGCGTGAGCGCGGCGACACCGCTGAGGAAGACGAAGAAGGCGAAGACGAGACCGATGAGACCGATGAGTTCGGCGGTTCCGCCGGTGAACGCGAAGTTGTCGAGCGTGTAGAACGGTATGTACGCGAGGAGAGCGCCCGCGAACATCAGTAGTGCGCCGCCCCAGAACGGACGGACGGCGCGCCAGTCGTCGAACTTCTCCTTGTA
>JAQZCZ010000077.1 GCA_028751095.1 Euryarchaeota archaeon Ods01
CGCTTCGCTTTCGCTCGACTCCGCCTCTAAACGACGCGCCGCCTTCAACGCCGCCTGCCTAGGCGTGTTTCCGCTGAATACGCTCGTCTCCTCTCCTTCTTCCCTCAGTGCAAAGTTCCTCTTTCCGTCTTCTCTTACCATTTTTCTTACCTCCGTATGGGGGTTTCTCGCGGTCCGTAATTAAGTTAACGGCGAAACGGGGGAAATGCTTATATGTAGGTTTTTCCGGTACTGCTATTTTCGGCAGTTTAGGCGCGGACGAAAACGTCAGACATCTGATAGGAGAACGGCGTTACAGATACCGTTCGGCGACGAGTTCGGCGTTGAGGACGCTCGCACCCGCCGCGCCTCGGACGGTATTGTGCGAGAGGCATGAGTACTTGAGGCGTTTGTCGCCGTCATCGCGGACACGTCCGGCGACTATCGACATACCGCCGCCAGCGTTCCTGTCGAGACGGGGTTGCGGGCGGTCGTTCTCCTCTCGGACAAGTATGGTCTGTTCGGGCGCTGTGGGGAGGTCGAGCGTCGTGAAGTCGCGGAGCGCCTCCTTGGCGTCGTCGGCAGTCACGTCGTCGTCGAAACGGCACCAGACGTTTTCGAGATGTCCGTCGACGGTCGGGACGCGGTTGCACGACGCCGAGATGTTGATATCAGCTTCGTCGACGCGCGCTCCGTCGAACTCGCCGAGTATCTTGCGGGGTTCGTTCTCCATCTTCCATTCCTCGCTTCCGATGTACGGCAGGACATTGTCGAGTATCTCCATGCTCGTCACTCCCATGTAGCCCGCTCCGCTGACCGCTTGGAGCGTGGCGACGGTGACCTCGTTCAGACCGAGCGGATGTAGTGCCGCAAGCGTCGGCGTCATCGTAATCGCCGAGCAGTTAGGGTTCTTGATTATGCCGCCGTCCCAGCCGCGTTCGTCGCGCTGGACTTCGAGCAGTCCGAGATGGTCGGGGTTGATTTCGGGAACGACGAGCGGAACGTCGTCTTCGAGACGCGCCCATCCCGCGTTCGAGGCGACGATATAGCCTTCGTCGGCGAACTCAGGCTCTACTTCCTTAGCGACGCTCGACGGGAGTGCGCTGAAGACGAGTTCAACGTCGTCGCTCACCGAGTCGGCGCTTGTCTCGCGTACCGTAGTGTCGGCGACGCCGTCAGGCATCTCGTCGGGTAGCGCCCACGCCGCGGCGTCGGCGTATGTTTCGCCCGCGCTGTCTCCGCTCGCCGTGAGCGCATCTATCTCAAACCAAGGATGGTCGTCAAGTAGCTGAACGAAACGCTGTCCTACGTTTCCGGTCGCTCCGAGTACGCCTACCTTCATAACTTTCCGTCGGCGGCGACGGGTAAAAACAGTTTTCTTTCAGAAGACGCGGGCGAGTGACAGCAGACGGTGGAGGAAGACGACCGAAAGGGCGACGACTACGGCGGGTACGAGAGCGGATTCGGCTTCTCCCGAGACACCGTCGAGAACGACGAAGACGCCGAGAGCGACCGTGAAGCCGAAGGCGACAAAGAGGCGTCCTCGTTCGGCGCGTGCGGCGTCGCGCCAAGACGCGGCGTCGGAGCCGAGACGCTGTCCGCGTCTAGCCACCATACACCAGTAGAAGCGGTAGACGAGACCTACGACAGGGACGTAGTCAACGGGGTTGGCGCGTCCCCAGTCGCGGTTCTCGGCGTCCATCCGGCGCTACAGTATATCGTCGAGTTCGGGCAGGTCCTCGTCGTCGTCGAGGTCTTCGACCTCAGCGCCAATCTCTTCGAGTTCGTCGTCATCGAGGTCGTCGAGGTCTTCGTCGAACTCGTCCTCGAACTCCTCGGCGAAGTCTTCGCCCTCAGCCTCTTCGAGTTCCTCCTCGATTTCCTCAACCTCGATTACCGAGAGAGGTATGTCGGACAGGAGCTGTCCTATCTCCTTACGTGCGACACGGGAAGCGTGCTCCTTGCTCTCGATATTGAACACCTTCATCTCCAGTTCGAGGGCTACCAGACCTTCGTCAGCGGCGATGAACGCAGGCTCAAGCTCCTCTCCGCTCGGCGAGGTGCGTGTCCCCGTGTTTATTTCGACGTAGTTGAGGTCGGGGTTAAGCATCTCCCCTATCTTGCTTATCGCAATCCTAATCGCCTCGTCTTCTGTCTCAACGTCGTAGACCGGTACCGCGGCTTCGACTACTACTCTACAGTTCATCTTGACCTCAAAATCGTTCTGTCGGGGTAAAAACTTTGCGTTCAGGTCGAAGATTTTATGCGCATCATCCCCGTACACCGACGTAATGAGTGATTTTGACGAGCTTCTGAGCGACGAAGTCGTACAGGCTTATCTCGCGGAGGTAGTCGGTGCGGAAGGAATGCCCGTGGCGATGAATCCCGTCGAGGAGGAGATAGTCGACGAGGACCTCGCCGAGAAGCTCGACCTCGACCCAAAGGTGGTTCGACGGACGCTCTTCATCCTCTACGAGAACGACCTTGCCTCCTACCGGCGCGACAGGGACGAGGAAAGCGGCTGGTACACCTACCTCTGGAGCTTCGAGTACGACAATATACCCGACAAGCTCAACGCCGAGATGGCGAAGCTCCGCGACGCAATCGAAGAACGGCTTGAGTACGAGGAGACGCACGAGTTCTACATCTGCGAGGTCGACGGCATACGTTTCGAGTTCGAGGAAGCGATGGAGCTTTCGTTCAAATGCCCCGAATGCGGCGCTGACCTAGAACCGATGGAGAACGACGACCTCGTCGAAGCGATGGACGAACGCCACGAGGAACTCGTTGAGGAACTCGGGAAGGTCGAGGAATGACTGGGCGACGGCGAGAGCTAACCGACGGCAAGGGAGTGTGCAGACGATGAGAAAGGTTCTCAACGCCAAGATATACGTCCGTGGGGACGCACGCGAACGCGCCCTCGATTCGGCGCGGGGTGTTATCGCCGACCGCCTCTCCGAACTCGACTTCGAACACGAGGTCCGGTTACGCGACGACGACCGTCTGGAGGTCAGCGGGTTCGGGGACGACGGCGAGGCGGCTCTCGCCCTCCTCGCCGACGAGTTCGGCGAGTACACGACCGAACCGCGCGACGGAGAGACGTACCTAGGTACGCTCGAAGGATGGGACGAAGACGGCTTCGTCGTCGATATAGGCGTCGACGTACGCGTGCCCCGCGAGTCTCTCGACGACCTCGGACGCGGAGACGCCGACGCGGTACGCGAGAGGTACGGACTGGTACATCACACGCCTCTAGAGGTCGTGATAGACGACCCGCCGCGTCTCTCAGACGGACAGGTTGACGAACTCTGGTCGTGGCAGAAAGGCGATACGGGACGGCTCAACGTCAACTCGTGTACGCGCGCCGAGGTGCGCGCCACGGTCAACCGTGCCGGACACGCCAACGACATCGTAACCGTCGAACGTCTCGGACTGCTGGAGCAGAGCGTCGTCTGCGCTCCAGGAACCGACCCGCCTGGTCTCCTAGCAAGCATCGGAAAGTACCTAGAGGGCGAGATGAAATGCGTGGTCGTGTAGCTCTCGTCGTCGCCGTCGGACTCGTCGTCCTGACGGGCTGTCTCTCGCCTCTCCCCGATGACGACGCAGTAGACCATTCTGACCGCTGGAACACGACCGACGACGTGACCTACTTCCTTGAGGACGACACCTTCACCGCCGTCGTCCGTGTCGACAACCTCAACGGAACCGAGCTAGAAATCTGGCAACGCGACCCTTTCGGCGGTGATAACCCCGTGCAGGTTGCGGGTGTCGAGTTCAGGGAAGACGACGGGGACGTAATCCAGCTCGGCGAAGATGAGGTGGATACCTCAGGTGACCGAACCGTGGTTACGCTCCCCGCAGAAGAAGGTCGTCTCGCGTACGTCGCCGAGAAACGCGGCGGCGAGTTCTCGCATCCGTCGCCCGTCACCGGAACCGTCCGTGTCCACGTTCCCGAGGGACGTGACGCGCGCGACTTCTTCCTCGGACGTATATCTCCAGGAGAGTACCAAGCAGCCGGCGAGAATCCGCTGGTGCTACGCTGGGACGAACTCGAACGTGGCACGTACGTAACCGTCGAGTACTACCGTGAGGGCTACCCGTACGTCCTCATCGGCGCACTCGTGCTTCTCGTAATCGCCGCCGCCGCAGTCGTCTACTACTACCGCCGTCTCCTCGAAGAACAGAAGAGAAAGAAGCTCGGTCCGTAGCTACTTCTTTTCGAGTTCGACGAGACTAAGCGACCTGTCGTAGTGACAGTCGGCGGGGTTGTCGCCGACGACCTCGTTGATGGTGTAGCTCTCGCCGTGGTCGAAGCCGTCGGGGACGCAGAACTTGTACGCGGGGCAGTCGGTCTTGTCGCAGGCGTCCTCCTCGATTGTAACGTCGGAGCCTTCGAACGCCTTCTTCGACGGCACCTGTGCCAGAACAGGCGACTCGGCAACGTCAACGGCACGGACCCCGTCCTCGTGTACGGCGCAGTCGAGTTCCTGTCCGCCGTCACGTACGTCCATTACGCGGTAACGTACGCCTTGGTCGAGATTCAAACAGGTGTCGCGGTGAGGGCAGTCGTCGCAGGGTTCCGCGCCGCCGCGGAAGATGAACTCCTGCCCGACTTCGGCGAGTGAAGTTCCGATGAGCGTGATGGATGATTCTGACATGTACACGTCGGTATGTGACGGACCCGCATATGCCTTTCGTGGCACGGAGGCGGTAGTCTTAAACGAGATACCCGCGTTTGTCAACGAAATGACAGAGGGGTTCGGTAAGGCGAAATGGATAAACCTACCGCGTAACGTCGTGGTGGGACACGACGTTCTCGGAGAGGTGCCCGACGTTCTTGAAACGCGTCTCGGATTCGAACGCGCCGTCGTCGTCACCTCGCCAACGACGCGCCGTGTTGCAGGAGACGAGGTAGCCGAGTACGTACGTGGCGACGGGCTGAACGTCGAAACCGTCGTCGTCGAGAAGGCTGGCTTCGAAGCCATCGAAAGGACGACGGAGGCGGCGAACGACGCCAACGCCGACGTACTTCTCGGTGTCGGCGGCGGCGTTCCTATCGACACCGCGAAGGTTGCCGCCGACGAGGTCGACGTTCCGTACGTCAGCGTCCCGACTGCCGCCTCGCACGACGGTATCACGTCGTCGCGTGCCTCGATACCCGACGGCGACAGACGGCACTCGGTCGAGGCAAGCGCCCCGCTCGGCGTCGTCGCCGACACCGAGGTTCTCGCCGAAGCGCCGTTCCGTCTCACGGCGAGCGGATGCGCCGATATCATCTCCAACTACACCGCTGTCCTCGACTGGCGACTCGCGCGCCGTCTCCAGAACGCCTACTACAGCAGGTACGCCGGCGCTCTGAGCGAGATGACCGCCGAGATTCTGGTCGAAAACGCCGATTCGATACGTCCGGGATTCGAGGAAAGCACATGGGTCGTCGTCAAGGCGCTCGTCTCGTCGGGCGTCGCCATGTCCATCGCGGGTTCGTCGCGTCCCGCGAGCGGCGGCGAACACAAGTTCTCGCACGCACTCGACCGTATCGACGGCGAGCGCGCGTTACACGGCGAACAGTGCGGCGTGGGTTCGGTAATCACGATGTACCTACACGGCGGCGACTGGCGCGATATACGTGACGCGCTCGAAACAATCGGTGCGCCGACGACAGCGGAGGAACTCGGATTCAGCCGCGAGGAGGTCGTGGACGCGCTCGTACGGACGGAGGAGATACGTCCGGAGCGTTACACAGTCCTGACGGGTATTACGCGTGATGCCGCCGAGAACGCCGTAGAGGAGACGGGCGTCGTCTAGACGAGACGGAAATGGTCCTTCTCAGGTTCGATTAGCTCGCCGCGTCTGCGTAATGAATCGATTTCGTCGCGCGTCTTCTCGGGACTCATGTCGTGTTCGTCGGCAAGCTCAATAATCTCCTCCATCGGTGCCTTACCGTCGTCGCTCTCGTCGCAGACGGCGCTGATTATCTCCTTGATGCCCTTGATACGGTCGCGCTGTGTCTGCGAGGTACCCGACTCGATAACGTCGATATCGAACTCGCCCGTCTCGGGGTCGCGTCCCACCTGGTCGAGAGAGGCAGTCGTTACCTCGATTGCGCGTTCGGCGTCCTCCATCTCGACCTTGTCGCTGATACGGACGCGGGCGCTCGCCTCGGCGAGACGGACGAGGGCTTCCAGCTTACGCGCCGTAACGGGTACTGCGTCGCCGTCTCCACCCTGAGCGCGCAGGTCAACGTAGAAATCCTCGATACGTTGGCGCGCCTCGTCGGTCATAGTCGGGTTGCACTCGCGGCGCGCGAAGGCGATATACTTACGGAGGAGTTCGGGGTCGATATCCGGCTCTATGGTATGGAGTTCGTCGCCCGCGTCCTGACCCGACGCCGCGACCTCACCCGCGTAGTTGGTCTGGAGGATATGCTGGGCAAGGTCGGAGTCCCTCTCCTCGTCGGGGTTGTCGGTGACGGTAAAGATGAGGTCGAAACGCGAGATTAACGCCGGTTCGAGGTCGATTTGCTCGGCGATACCCTCGTACTCGTCGAACCTCCCGTACTTGGGGTTCGCCGCGCCGAGGAGCGAGCACCGCGACTTGAGCGTCGCGTTGATGCCCGCCTTGGCGATGGAAACCTGCTGTTGCTCCAGCGCCTCATGTAACGCGCTCCTGTCGTTCTGGTCCATCTTATCGACCTCGTCAACACACGCGATACCCTTGTCGGCGAGGACGAGCGCACCCGCTTCGAGCGTCCATTTGCCGTCGCCGAAGTCGTCCTGTACCGCCGCAGCAGTGAGACCCGCCGATGTCGCCCCCTTACCGCTGGTGTAGATGCCGCGGGGCGCTATCCTCTGAGCGTACTGTAGGAGCTGGGACTTACCCGTACCCGGGTCACCGACGAGTAGGAGATGCATATCGCCGCGTATCCGGGTGCCGTCGGGGAGATTCTTGGTCACGCCCGCGAAGAGCTGGAGAATCATAGCGAGCTTTTCCTCCTCGTAGCCGTGTATCGACGGCGCGAAGGAGTCACGTATCTTGTCGTAGAGCTTGGGCGACGACGCTATTTCACGTATCGCCTCCTCGTCCTCCTCGGTAATCTCGAAGTCCTCGAAGTCCTGGTCCTCTATCTCGACGTTGTTCCCTTCGATGAAGATTTCGAACGTCGTCGAGCCGTCGTCGGGTGTCGCGCGGAGGACGCCCGTCGCGGTTACGCGGTCGCCCGGCGACACCTCGCCCGTGATGTCGCCTTCGATATTCACGTCTATCTTCTGCGGCGTCTGTCCCCCGCGGAGACCCTCGGGCGACTCCTGTACGCGTAGCTTCTGAGCGTCAACGAACTCGCTCTGGTCTTCGAGAAGACGGAACGGTCCCTGACGCTCACATCCGCGGC
>JAQZCZ010000063.1 GCA_028751095.1 Euryarchaeota archaeon Ods01
ACCGACAAGGTACACAAGTACGACGCGTGGTCTTGGGAGGACGAAGCGCCCGAAGACTCCCCCGACAGGATGCCCGAGGAGATTACCGAGGCTAACGTCTCCAAGAAAGGTATCGAACACCTCGACGAATAACGTCGCCTGAATCTTATTCCACCTACCCCCGGTTTTCTGTCCATTCCTCGTACCGGCAGGGTGTCGAAAGAGGAAAGACACCACGCCACCATGTCGGAGTATGAGGATAATTCTCGACTACGGCGGCACTATCGTCGACAGGATAGATGACTATGAGTACTCGCAAACGCTCGGTGACGGCATCGCACAGTACCCAGGCTTCGTCGCGTACTCGGCTTTCGAGCGCGGTATCATAGGGACTGAAGATGAGTACGTACGCGTCCTATCGGCTCTCTCGGGCGAAACCGAGGAGGACTGTCGGGAGTATCTGGAGGAAAGGAAGGAAGCCACGGTGCTACCCGACGAACGCGAGACCGTCCTGCGCGAACTCGCCGAAGACCATTCTCTCGCTCTCTTTACGGACCAAGTGAGTGTCTGGATAGACGAGGTACTCGAACGGTTCGGTATCTGCGACCTGTTTGACGATACGGTTGTCTCAGACGAGGTCGGACGCACCAAGCCGTACCCCGAAGGATACGCGCGTCTCGCTGAGGGCTACGACGATGTGATGATGGTAGGTGACGAAATAAACACCGACCTCCTGATGGCGGACTACTTCGGGATGGAGACTGTCTGGATAGAGAACGGCGAGGAGACGGTCTACGCCGAACCCGACCACCGTATCGACGACCTAACGGAGGTGACCGAACTCGTATGATATGGGAACGTTTTGCCGACGAGCTTCCTGACGTGGAGCCGGTGACTGCGGGCGAAGGCGGTACGCCGCTCGTCCCTGCGTCGCGTCTTTCCGACGAGTACGGTGTTGACGAACTCCTGTTCAAGGACGAGTCGCGTAACCCGACGGGCACAGTCTGGGACCGCACCGCGTCCGTCGCCGTCTCGGTCGCGGTTTCGGAGGGCGTCGAGGAGGTCGTCCATTACGCCGCCGGCGACGCCGCCGTTGCCGTCGCCTCGTACGCCTCGCGCGCCGGGGTCGGTTCACACGTCTACGTCCCGTCACGGACGCGTTTCGACGTTAAGGCGTCTGTCAACGTCCATGGCGGAAGCATGAAGGTCGTACGCGGAAACCTTGCCGACGCGCGTGACGCCGCCCGCGACGACGAACGTCGCTCGGTGTCGCCCCCTGACGAACTCCTACGCGCCGGATTCGGGACCGTGGGGGGCGAAATTGCGGAGGACTCTGACGTTGACGCCGTCGTCTGTCCCGTCGGAACGGGTGAACTCTACCGCGGACTCGCTGACACGGTTCCCGACGAGGTTGCGCTCCATGCCGTACAACCGGAGGGATGCGCGACGCTCGTCGGCGATGTGGAGACGCCCGATACCGTCGTCGGCGAACTCGAAGACCCCGCGCCATCCGGGATAGAAGCGGTCCGCGACGCCGTTAACGAACGCGGAGGCGTCGCAACGGTATCCGACGGCGAGGCGCTCGACGCGTGTCTTGACGCGGCGCGCGAGGGCGTCTCGCTCTCTCCCTCTGGCGGCGTCGCGCTCGCGGCGCTCGACGAACTCGACGTTTCGGGACGCGTCGCCGTACTTAACCCCGCCCTCGGACGGCTTTCCGCCGACGCCTTGCGTAACCGGATGGTCTACCACGGCGAATGAGGCTGTACGGAGAACACCTCATTTTATTAGATGAGGGGGTTAAATCCGGACATGGATTCCCGTAGAAGTTTCGTAAAGACGACCGGAGGATTTCTATCGTTGTCCGCGGTAGCAACCTCCGGATGTCTCGAAGCCGGGGAGGAACTTTTGGATGAGGGCGAGGGAGATAACGGAGAAGAAACCGAAGAAACGGAAGATGGTGCGCAAGAAAGCCTGTCATCGGCGCGCGAGAGCTTCGGAACGGCGGCGGTCGAACTTGAACGTATAGTGAAGGACGACGGCTACGACTTTGAGGACACGGATATCCAGGGCACCCTCGAAGACGGCGAGGATTATCTCGACGAGGCAGGCGACGGACATCTTACCGAGGAACAGGACCAAGAGATGACGAATATGCGCCAGCTCCACCGGTCGTTGGAGGGGGTCGTCGAATCGGCGGAAGCTATAGGCGAGGCGTTGGACGATTTCGAGGTAGCCTTGGAACATTATGACGGGGATAACTTCGACGCCGCGGTGGATAGGCTCCAGAATGCGGAAAGAGGATTCGAGAGGGCGGATGGGCGTCTGGGGACGGCGGAGGAACAGTTTGACGAGATAGAGGCGGAAATCGACAGATACGACGAGATAGATACCGACGCCATCCGCGATGTCTTCAACGAATACCGCTCGTGGGCGGCGGCGATGGTAGGTATGTCCGAAGGGCTGAGGGACCTGTCGCGTGGCTTCGAACGTTACTACCGGGCAACCGACGACTGGGAACAGGAGAACTGGCTCGGTGCCGAGTTAGACTTCGACCGTGCCCATGACCTCTTCGATGACTCCTCTTCGACGCTTCTTGAGGCTGAGGAGGAGGTCCCGCCTGAGTTCCTTGACGAGATGTCCGACCTGACCTGTGAAGCCGAAGCGATGACCGATGCCACCGAACATTTCCGCCGTTCGATGGAGGCGGCACAGGACGAGGACTGGGACAGGTTCGAGGACGAGGTCGAAAGGGGTGAGGAAGCCGCTGAACGGTGTGACTGAGAGACGGATGTTCCGAAACGAGCCGACAAGATTAAATCAGGTCCGTCCGTTAGCCGACGTATGAGCAAAGTCCTTGGGATGAACCTCACCGACATGGAGGTGATGGGCGACGACGGAACCGAACTCGGCGAGCTACGGAATATCACCTGCGACCTAGAAACCGGAAACCTCGGTGACCTCGTCGTCGAACCGACGGAGAAAGCACGCGAGAGATACGAGGTGCGCGAGGACGGACACGTCCATATACCGACGCGCCGTCTCTCCGCTGTCAAGGATTACGTCGTCGTGAAGAAGTAGCATTGCTCGTCATCGACTCCTCGTTCTTCATCGAAGACCGGACGCCCGACGAACCCGCGCTGACGTTGCCGGAGGTACGTGACGAACTCGAAGACACGTCGCGTTTCCGTTTTGATGCCGCCGTCGGCGAGGGAATGAGCCTCGAAACGCCGCCCGACAAGGCGGTACGCCGCGTCCGTGAGACGGCGCGTGAGACGGGCGACGAGTCCGTCCTGAGCCAAACCGACCTACGTCTCGTGGCGCTCGCGTACGACGAAGACGCGACTCTGGTCACCGACGACTACGCGATGCAGAACGTCGCGTCGCGCCTTGGCGTTGAGACGCGCGGCGCGGGCAAGGACCAAATCGACGAGGAGCGCGACTGGCGTTACCAGTGCGCCGGATGCGGACGCGTCTACAACGAGAAGAAACGGTGTGATGTCTGCGGAAGCGAGACGACGCGGAAGAATCCTTCTTAGACGAGTTCGGACGCGACACGTAACGCTTCCTCGGGTTCGGGACCGAGCGGCGAACCCACGACGACCGTATCGACGCCTGTCTCGTAGAGGGCGTCAACGCGTTCGGCGCATTCCTCGGGGGTTCCGTAGACCGAGAAGGCGTCGAGCATCGCGTCGGTCACCTTGCCGAACGCCGCGCTGAACTCGCCCGCTTCTATATCCTCGCCTATCTCGTCGGCGAGCGCCGTATCGACGCCGTGGCGTTCAAGGACGGGCGGGGGCGACGCCGAAGCGACGAATGCAACGGGCTGGCGCGCCGCGCGTTTCGCCGCCTCGCGGTCGTCGCTGACAGAGAACGAGGTGTACGCGACTATCTCGGCGTCGGTTTCGTCTATCTGCTCCAACGACCATTGGAAGTCGTCAGGGTGAGACGCGTTGATGAGTATTCCGTCGCCGTGGTCCGCCGCCATACGAAGCATATTCGGACCCTGCGCGCCGACGTAGACGGGGATATCGTCGCGGACGCCGTAGTTGAGCTTAGCGTCCTTCGCCAGCCCCTCCTCAGTCACCTTCTCGCCTCTCAGAAGTGCGCGCGTCAGCTTGACGGCGTCGAGGACCTCGTACAGGGGCGACTCACGTTCGATTTCGAGCGCCGCGAGCGTATTCGGGTCGCCCGGACCGATTCCGAGACGTGCGCGTCCGTCGCTGTACTCGTCAAGGGTCGCCACCGCGTTCGCGGTGTACGCCGGATGCGCGTAGTACGGGTTTGTGATTCCCGGTCCGACGGAGACGCGTTCGGTCGCGCCCGCGATGGCGGTGAGGGCGACGAACGGATTCCTGTTGTTGTAGTGGTCGGTGACCCAGACGCCTTCGTATCCTTCGTTCTCAGCAACCTCCGCGAGCGAGACGAGTTCGTCAACAGGGTTTTCGGCGACGAGTTCGACGTCAGCCATCGGTTCCACCTTGTTTCATACGCCTTTTTTGTCGTCACGTCCCTTAACTTCACCGAGACCAGCGAAACTTTATGTGCGCGCGCCCGCTACTCGGAGACGAGAATGCATAAGGAAGAGCTAATTCAGTTGCACGAACTGATGTCGGAGGTACAGGGATACTTCGAAGACGCAGAAGGCGACGAAGTCTTCGAGGAGTACGGCGAACTCGATGTCGGACCCTCGGACATCCATCAGAGCAAGAGCGAACACAAACACGCAATCTTCGTGCTTGGACAGGAGATGGCGGAGAGCATGGCGGACGACGAGTTCTCCGACCGCGGACGTATCAGCGAGCGTATGAAGGAACTCGCCGAAAAGAACGCCGACGACTAAGCGGGACTCTTATTATACGGGCGCGGGATTTTGGGGCATGAAGTTCTCAGAGAGCGTAGAGCGCGTCGAACCCAGCGCCACCTTGCGGATAAGCGACCTAGCGAGCGAGCTGGAAAGCGAAGGTGCAGATGTTGTAGACCTGAGCGTCGGTGAGCCGGACTTCACGACGCCCGAGCATATACGGAAGGAGGCGAAGGCATCGCTTGACCGAGGCGAGACGGGATACACTCCGAGCGCAGGTATCCCCGACCTCCGCGAGGCTATCGCGCACAAGCTCAGGCAGGAGAATAATATGCGCGTCGAACGCGACGAGGTCGTGGTTACGCCTGGAGCGAAACAGGCGCTTTTCGAGACTATCTTCTCGCTAGTCCGTGACGGCGACGAGGTTGCTCTCCTCGACCCAGCGTGGGTTTCGTACGAGGCGATGGTCAAGATGTCGGGCGGCGAACTCAACCGTATCACGCTCGACCCCGAGACGGGATTCACGCCCGGTGACGTGAATCTCGCCGAACACGTCAGTGACGAGACGCGTCTCATGGTCGTCAACACGCCGTCAAACCCGACGGGTGCAGTCTTTTCCGAGGACGAACTCCGCGAAATCCGCGACCTCGCAGTTGACCACGACTTCTGGGTAATCAGCGACGAAATCTACGAGAAGATTACGTACGGTGCCGAACACCATTCTCTCGGCGCGATGGACGGTATGCGTGACAGGACGGTGACGGTCAACGGCTTCTCCAAGTCGTACGCGATGACGGGCTGGCGTCTCGGATACTTCGTCGCCCCCGACGAGGTACGCCAACAGGCTTCAAAGGTCCATTCGCATTCGGTTTCGTGCGCCACGAGCTTCGCACAACGCGGCGCTGTTGCGGCGGTTGACGGTCCGCAGGAACCCGTAGAGGAGATGGTAGAGGCGTTCGAGAGCCGCCGCGACGTTCTCGTCGATGCTCTCGAAGATATCGGCGTCTCGATGCCCGAGCCGGAAGGCGCTTTCTACGCCTTCGTCCCCGCCGATACCGCCGACGACGCCGCGCTCTGCGAGGAGATTCTGCAGGAGGAACACGTTGCGACCACTCCGGGAAGCGCATTCGGCGTTCCGGGCTACCTACGCGTCTCGTACGCGGCGAACGAGGAACGTATCAAGGAAGGCGTCGAGCGTTTCGGCTCCTATCTCTGACGTTCTTCGAGTATCCTCTCGATTATACGGCTCGTCGAAAGTATCTCCTCGTCGCCTTCGTCGCGCCCCGAGACACGGACCACGTCGGCTTCGAAGCCGCGTTCGCGTAGTTCGTCGTGCAACTCGTCCTCGTCGTAATGCTGGTCGTGTCCGAGAGTCACCACGTCGGGACGTATCTCGCGCAGGGGTTCGAAGATTGAGCTTTCGCTTCCGAGGACGGCGCTGTCGACGACTTCGAGCGCCTCGACCATCTCGCGTCTCTGTTCCTCGGGTACGACGGGTGGGTTCTTGTGGTCTACCATCGACTCGCGCGCCACGATAACGACGAGTTGGTCGCCGAGAGCCGCCGACTCGGCGAGATAATGGACGTGTCCCGGATGGAGAATGTCGAACGTACCGGTGGCGAGTACCTTAGTCATCGTCCCCTTCCGAAGAAACCTTCGTCTTCAGTCTCAAATGGGTCGCCTTCGTCGAACTCCACGTCGAGAACTTCGAGTTCGACGGCTTCGCCCTTCGAGTTGTAGCACTGCCACGAGTCGCGGTCGTACGGGCTGGCGACGATTATATGCCGCTTTCCTTTCCTTGCGAAGGTCTGTAGGTCCTCGTCGCTCGGGCGCGTGCTTCCCGACGGATGCGAGTGTACCGTCCCTACGCCGCCGACGTTCGCCGGAACCATGTCGCTCCTGAGAGTAGCCATCGCCTCTCCCGACTTCGTCCCGGGTATGACGAGAACGTCGGTGATTACGCGTCCCTTGTCGGGCACGCGTCCGCGGAAATGTAGGTGCGGGCTTGACGCCTCCTCGGCGCGGAGGAGTCCCATGAACTCCTTCGGATGCGTATCCGCACACGTCTCCAGCACGAACTCCAGCGTCTCGTCTGCTATGCCGAGTATCGGACTCGACCTGAACAGTCCCATTCGTCGGAGATGGTGTCGTCGCGTTAATTACTCTTGCCATCGAACCCAAACACCGATTAAAGGTGCGTCCATAGAACGACCGATGACAGACGAAACCGAACCTGAAGGACCTGTACTTTACCACTTGGACGACTCGTGCGGGATAGAAGACGTTGAGGAAGGAAACGCCTACGCCGGGTACGTCAACGGAACAGCCGACTACGGCGTCTTCGTCAGCCTGAACGACTCGGTCAGCGGCTTGATACACGAGTCGAACCTCGCCTCTCCGCTTGAGGTCGGCGAGGAGACGAAGGTACGTGTCGAGGAGATACGTGACGACGGCAACCTGTCGCTCACCCCCGTCCATATGCACGACTACGACGAGATGTACGTCGGTTCCGACGGCGTCGAGGAGGGCGGTGGCGAAAGAACCCCGCTCGGCGAGATAGTCGAGGGCGACGAGGTCACCGTCGAAGCCGAGGTTCTTTCCGTGCGTCAGACCGGTGGACCCACTATATTCACGCTTGCCGACGGAACCGGTACGGTTGACGCCGCGGCGTTCGTGGGCGCGGGAGAACGCGCCTACCCCGAGGTCGACGAAGGCGACGCCGTCCGTATCGGCGGCGAGGTTGAGAGCCGTGAAGGCGACCTCCAGATAGAGACGGAGGAGCTTGAACTTCTCGAAGGAGACGAGGGAGACGATGTCCGCCGCCGTCTGTCGGAGGCGCTCGACGAACGTGCCGAACCTCCCGAGCTTGAGCCTCTCGTTGACTCCGAGATACTGCGTGACCTGTACCCTGCCCTGCGCCGCGTAGCCAAACGTGTCCGGCGTGCCGTTCTCAAGGACCGTCCTGTCGTCGTCCGACATCACGCAGACGCCGACGGGATGGCGAGCGGTGTCGCCGTCGAGCGCGCCGTCTTCTCGTTGCTCGACGAGGTCACCGACGACCCCGAGGCGCAGTACCACAGGTTCAGCAGGATGCCCTCGCGCGCCCCGTTCTACGAGATGGAGGACGTTACCCGTGACCTCAACTACGCTCTGAAGGACGTGGAGCGCCACGGTCATCCGAAGCCCGTCGTCCTGATGCTCGACAACGGTTCGACGGCAGAGGACGCCGACGCCTACCGCGCGCTCGAAGCCTACGACATACCTGTCTTCGTAGTCGACCACCACTCGCCCGACGACGTTATAGAAACGTACGTCGAGGAACACGTCAATCCGTACCTTGAGGGCGGCGACTACTCGGTAACCTCGGGTATGCTCTGTGTCGAACTCGCTCGACTCATCGAGCCTTCGGTCGAGGACGAACTCCTACACGTTCCCGCGGTCGCAGGCAAGGGTGACCACTCCGAAGCCTCCGAGATGGAGGAGTACGTCGAACTCGCGCGCGAACAGGGCTACGACGAGGCGCACGTCGACGACGTTGCTGACGCCCTCGACTACGAGTCCTACCAGCTGAAGTACGACGACGGACGGCATATCATCAACCATATTCTCGACGTAGAGGAGAACGACGTACACGACGAACTCGTCCCTCACCTCAAGTCGCTCGCCGAGGAAGCGTTTGAGCGTCAGACCGATGCCGCGCGTCCGCAGATAGACGAGATATCGCTTCCCAACGGCGCGACGCTCTGCACACTCGATGTCGAGAACTACACGCACAAGTTCACCTTCCCCGGACCCGGAAAGACGACCGGAAGGCTCCATGACGAGAAGGTCGAGGAACACGACGGCAACGTCGTCACCGTCGGACACGGTCCCGACTTCTGTGTCATCCGCGCTCAGGGCGTCGGTATCAACATCCCTGAGATAGTCGACGAGCTACAGGACGAAATAGAAGGCGCGGGCGTAGACGGCGGCGGACATCTCGTCGTAGGCTCCATCAAGTTCGTACAGGGCATGAAGGAGGAGGTACTCGAAACCCTCTACTCCAAGATAGCCGACGCGCCGCTCAAGGAACAGGATAACTGATGTGGAACTACCGGATAGCGACGGTCACGGGGATACCTATACGTGTCAACATAACCCTGTTGCTGTTCCTTCCGGTGATAGTCTGGCTTATCGGCGGACAGATAGGCACGCAACAAGGTGCTGAGATATGGGTCGATATACTCGCGGGCATGTCGGACCATCCTATCACGCCCGACGAACTCCAAGCGGGTAACACACCTTGGCTACTCGGTACTCTAGCCGCGGTCGGTCTGTTCTTCGGCGTCACGATACATGAACTCGGACACGCCTGGACGGCGCGTTACTTCGACCTGAATATCTCCTCCATCACGCTCTGGATATTCGGCGGTATGGCGCATATGGAGGAGAATCCCAAGGAATGGAAGACCGAGTTCTGGATAGCAATCGCGGGACCGATTACGAGCGTTCTTGTCGCAATCGCGTTCTACATCCCGCTCCAGTTCCTGCCGCCCGTCCCCGAGCTAATCTTCGTCTTCGGATGGCTTGCCATCATGAACGTCGTCCTCGCCGTCTTCAACATGATACCCGCCTTCCCGATGGACGGCGGACGTATACTTCGCGCGCTTCTCGCACGTAACCGTCCGTACGCTCAGGCGACGCAGGCGGCGGCGGACGTAGCCAAGTTCCTCGCGGTCGGTATGGCTATCGTCGGCTTGCTCGGGAACCCGATACTCGTCCTCATCGCGCTGTTCGTCTACATCGCGGCGTCGAGCGAGTCGAAGATGACTGCGATAAGCGAGGCGCTGAGCGACGTTACGGTCGCCGACCTGATGACGCGCGACGTAAAGACCGTATCGCCCGAGTCGACGGTGCAGGACCTCTTCGACCGTATGCTCGTCGAACGCCATACCGGCTATCCCGTCGTCCGTGACGGCGACGTTGTCGGCATCGTGACCCTCGCCGACGCCAAGGAGGTATCGCCGCACGAGCGTGAGACGGTACGTGTCGGCGATATAATGACCGAGGATATCGTGACGGTTGGACCCGACGAGGACGCATTCGAGGCTCTCCAGACGCTCAGCCGTAACTCGTTCGGCAGGCTGGTTGTCGTCCAAAACGGCGAGATAGCGGGTATTATCTCGCGTACCGACGTGATGACAGCGCTCGACGTTCTCCAAGGAGGCGGCGACTTTTCCGGAACTGAGGAACGCGTTCCGCAGTTCTGACCACGAAAGTTAAGTGGTGGGGGCGCTTAGCTTACCACGCCTCCCAACGAAAAAACGAACAGGAGGCTGGAGAGAGAAAAATGGCAGACAACGATATACAACAGACAGCAGAGCAGATAGCCGAGCGTTTCTCAGACCACGCCGATGTGTCGGTTGACGACGTA
>JAQZCZ010000113.1 GCA_028751095.1 Euryarchaeota archaeon Ods01
TACGCGCGAACGCCCCTAGACGAACTGGGGCTTGTCGGAGAGGAGCAGGGGCGTATAACGGTCGCTCGTAGGCATTCCTTCGACGCGGTCGCCTATCTCATCTACGAGGTCAAGGGGCGTCGTCGTGCGTTCCTCGCCCTCCTCGCGCACACGGACGCTCAAAGTTCCGTTTTCGACTTAGTCGTAGCCAACGAAGGCGATATACGGCACCCAGTCCTGCTCCGCCATACGTATCTTCTTGCCGACGCTCTCGTCCCTGTCATCGATATCGGCGCGTATTCCGGCGTCGCCAAGCGTCTCCGCCACCTCGGCGCAGTGGTCGGTGTGTTCGTCGCCGATAGGGACGAAACGGACCTGCGTGGGCGAGAGCCAGACGGGGAGCGACGGCGTATCGCTCTCCGCCGCTGTTTCGAGGAGGGCGGCGAATGCGCGTTCGATGCTTCCCGACGGCGAGTAATGGAGAAGGACGGGTTCGTGTTCGCCCTCGTCGTCGTAGTACTCGATATCGAACCTGTCGGCGCTCTCGACATCTATCTGTACGGTCGGGTTCTCCATCGGTTCGCCACCTGCGGTCACGGCGAGGTCTATCTTGACGCTCCAGTAATGTTTGCGCTCGGGGATGACCTCGACGAGAACGGGGTCGCCGATTTCTTCGACCATCTCCTCGAACCAGTCGCGGTGTTCGTCGAGGTAGTCGCGCGTCGTCCGTAGCGCGGCGGTATAATCGACCCCGAGGTCGTCGCCCGTCCTGTAGCCGAGTACGGCTTGGCGGCGGAACTCCTCCTGCGCTCCCTCCATATCGGCGCAGGCGGTATGCATATCCGGCATCGTGAAGGCGCGGAGACGTTTCAGACCCGAGAGTTCGCCGCGCTGTTCGCGTCGGAACGAGTACTTCGACATCTCGTAGACGCGGAACGGCAGGTCGTTCGCGGCGATATGCATGTCTCGCATTATCGAGAACTGCCCGAAGCAGGCGGCGAAACGGAGCATCATCTTACGGTCGCCGCTCTCGAACCTGTACTGGCGCTCGCCGAACTTCTCGCTATGCTCGTGTATGCACGACGCCCCGAGGTCGTACATGATGGGCGTCTCAACGGGCATACCGCCGTAATCAACGACGAGGTTATCGACGTAGTCGATAAGGAGGTCGCGGATGCATTTACCGCGCGGATACCACCGGAAGTTGCCCGGGTCGGAGAGTTCGTCGTAGCCGACGAACTCCTTGTCCTGCATCATCTGTATATGCTTATCTTCTTCGCCGTCGCCGCCGCTTCCCTCACCGACTTCGTCATCTATCAGCACGCGTAGGTCCTCGTCGGCACGCTCACGGTACTCGGCGGCGTCGTGCGTCTCGCCGTCGGGCGTCATCACGAGGAACTCGCTCGGTCCGACCTCTTCCTCCTCTTCCTCGTCCTCAGCGGTAACCTCACGCGGCTCGACGACACGCGACAGTTCGGACATCGGATGTCCCTTGCACGAGATTTCGAACGCCTTGTACCAGCCGAACGGCGCGCGCCCAACCTCGTATCCGGCGTCGTCACGGAGGCGGTTGGCGATACGTTTGAGAGCATCGACGGCGGCGTCGGGACTCGCTAGGTCCTGCGACAGATGCGCGTACGGGTAGACCATGACGCCCTCGACGCCGAGTTCGTCGGCGACATCGACTATCTCGTCGAATGCGCCGTCCACGACGCTCTCTATATCCTCCTCGTCCCCCTCCTCGACGGCGATAAAGGCGGTCAACGCCTCCTCCAAACGTCCTTCGAGCGCCGCCTCGTCCTCGGCGACGGGCGTCTCCTCCCGCGCCTCGTACTCGATATAGTCCGAGTGTATCAGCAGTAGCTTCATGTGCCGAACTCTCCGCCCAGAACTAAGTAGCTTCCGTCTCAAGGTACGGCGTGGAGAGACACGACCATACGACCTGCGACCTCTGCGGCGGACGCGTCGTCCACGTTCACTGCGAGTATATCTGTAAGCGGTGCGGATACGTCCGCGACTGTTCCGACCCCTGACTCCGTGACACTTTTGTCGCGCCCGTCCGACGTATCCCTAATGAGCCTCAGATGTTCTCTGACGGGGCACGACTGGGGAGAGAAACAGGTCGAGACCCACCGCGAGGA
>JAQZCZ010000117.1 GCA_028751095.1 Euryarchaeota archaeon Ods01
AAACGCACGAGGTTGACGGTGAGAAGCGCGACCTAATCGTCCACCGCAAGGGCGCAACACGTGCCTTCCCCGCAGGACGCGAGGAGGTACCCGACGTCTACTCCGACGTGGGACAGCCCGTTCTCATACCGGGAAGCATGGGCGCGTACTCGTACATCCTACGCGGCGGCGAGGAGTCGCTCGAACGTTCCTTCGGTTCGACGGCGCACGGAGCGGGACGCCTGATGTCGCGGACGCAGGCTAAGAGTGACTACTGGGGAGGCGACGTACAGGACGAACTCGAAGAGGAAGGCGTCTACGTCAAGGCGGACTCGGGCGCGACGATAGCCGAGGAAGCCCCCGGCGTCTACAAGGACGTAGACGAGGTGATACGCGTATCGGACGAACTCGGCATCGGTCAGAAGGTAGCGCGTACACTACCGGTTGCAAATATCAAGGGATAGCGAGAGAGCGGTGTGAAACACCGCTCCCGCTCTCCTAATCAGCGGTAGATTAGAAGGTAGCGCGCACGCTTCCGGTTGCAAACATTAAGGGATAGACGCCGACCGAGACGAACTAGTCCTGTAGAGCTTCCTTTGCGGCTTCGACGAGTTCTTCGAGCGGCGCGTCGTGAAGCGCTTCGTCGGAGAACTTGAGGCGGAGACGCGGTCTTCCTATATCTATTGGCACGTTTTCGGTGTCGATAAGACCGCGGTCCTCAAGTTCGGTCTTCTTACGTGAGAAGGTTGCCTTCGACGCGACACCCGAGTCCTCTCCCCACTTCGATATGTCGTAGAGAAGTACCTCGTTCCGAGCGGCGGCGAGAAGCGCGACGGTTATCTCGTCGAGTCCGTCACCGTCGCCGCGTGCTGTTTCGAGAACATCGAGTATTCCTACGAAGTCCTCCTGTGTCGCCTCTCCTATCTCGTCGCGGAGCGTCTTCTTGACGACTGAGGCAGGCGGCGTCCGTATCCTAAATTCGTTGCCCTCGTCCCACATCGATTCGAACAGGTCGTCGGCACGGCTCACTATCTCGTCGTCGTCGGCTGAGAGTGCGCCCACGTTACCGACATCTACAAACGACATCACGTCTGTGTCGCCGACGAGGACGAGCGACCGGCGCGACTCGTCGGTGGTCGACAGGAGTTCGAGTATGCCTTCCTCGATGAGTTCGCTGACCGAACTTGCCACGAGGAAGTCGTCCATCACGTCCTTCAGAGTGCTTTCGCTTGCGAGGACACGTACCTCGTCTACGGAGTCTTTCTCCTCGCTCAGGACGTTGACGTACCTGCTCAGAACCGCGGGCGAAACCTGCAAGAGACGTAGTACGCCGCCGCTTTCGTCTATCGACCGCCTAATCATGTCGTCGCCGTTTATTCCTGTCAAGCTTGTGGACATTGTGTTACCTAACTATATAGCATCGGGGGTATTTAATTTGGCGGTATGTTTTGAATAAATGAGCCTAGAGAATACCCTCGGATAACCACCGTCTCTTCAGGACGAGGCTACCTCGGAGACGAGCCTTTCGAGATGTATACGGTCGTTCGCACCCTCGTCGAGAGCGCTGTCGACCTCGCCGAGGAGGGTCACTACCTCGGGACTGTCAGTCTCTTCGAGGACACGACGTAGTATATCGTCGCCCGACCAGCCGCCTTCTATGAGGAGGTTGTCGAGAACGTCGACCGCCTCGTCGAACTCGCCCGCGCGTGCGGCGTTGAGCATCTCGGGGACGCGGTCCTCCTCGACCTCGTCGGCTACTTCGAGGACGGCGTCCATAGTGACAGTGCCGCGCGCCGCGACCGTCTGGAGCAGTAGGACGGACTCGCGGAGCGTGTCAGCTTCCTCGCCGACGAACTCGACGCCCGCTTCGTCCGTCTCGATATTCTCGCGCTCGACTATACGGCGCAACGCCTCGACGCGTTCCTCTTTCGTTGCCTGACGGACGGCGACCGGAAGGGCGCGCGAACGTATCG
>JAQZCZ010000025.1 GCA_028751095.1 Euryarchaeota archaeon Ods01
GATATCTCGCACCATCTCCCCGAGATTACGAGCGGCGAGGAGATGGATAAGGAGGAACTCAGGGAGATGCTGGAGGAGGCGAAATAAGAAATCTTATCGGGCGCGTTACCGTACCCGAACGTAGCGCCGATAGCTCAGCTTGGACAGAGCAGCTGGCTTCGGACCAGCAAGTCGCGGGTTCAAATCCTGCTCGGCGCGTGACTGAGTGAAACGAGGGAACCGACGACAGAGTTGGAACAGTGAACGAGCGACGTAGGACCGAAGTGACCGTGGTTCAAATCCTGCTCGGCGCGTGACTGAGTGAAACGAGGGGAGTGAGCGTAGACGAGACAGCATTACGCATCTGCTGATTTAACCGACCCAAGGGTTTATGCCCCTGTGTGTTAATCTGTATCAGGAATGGAAAAAGATGGGTCAGTTCGAGTCCTCCATGTTGAGGATGACCCGGATTTTGCGGATTTAACCACCAGATTTCTCGAAGAAGAGGATGGTAGATTCGAAATCGAAACGGCAACGTCTGCGAGCGAAGGGCTTGAACGTCTTGCCGACGACGGATTTGACTGCGTTGTCTCTGACTACGATATGCCTGGGAAGAACGGTATCGAGTTCCTCAAAGCCGTCCGCAAGAACCATCTCAACCTACCGTTTATCCTTTTCACCGGAAAGGGGAGCGAGGAGGTCGCAAGTAAGGCAATCTCCGCCGGTGTTACCGACTATCTGCAAAAAGGAGGGACCGAGAAGTACACGCTACTCGCAAACCGAATCGACCGCGCCGTTACCGAGCGCCGGTTTCGGGAGTTCCGGCAGGATATGGGACAGGACCCTCTAAGGCTAATCGAACATCTTTCGGATGCGTTATTTTCCCTCAACGAGGACTGGGAGTTCACGTATCTCAATCAGGCTGCGGAAGACCTATTCAGAGGTGATAGGGAGGAACTGCTAAACAGCGATATCTGGGAACTTTTTCCCGAAGCCAAGGAAACACCGTTTTACGAACAGTATCACGAAGCGGCTGTCGAAGGGGAACCCCGGACCATCGAAGAGCCTTTCGAACCGTGGAACAGATGGTATCGGGAGTATCTCTATCCATCGGAAGACGGGCTTACGGTCATCTCCAAGGAAATCACCGACGAAAAACAGCGGGAGCTGGAACTCAGCCGGAGCCGGGAGCTACTGGGCCATGTGGAGAAGCTTACCCGGGTTGGGGGCTGGGAGGTTGACACGGAGACCAGAGAGCAGTACTGGACCGACGGGACATACCGGATACATGACCTTGACCCGGAAGGGGGCTTCGACCCGACGGTCGAAGACGGCTTCGAATTCTACCATCCCGAGGACCGGGAAACCATCCAAGAAGCCGTCAGGAACTGTATCTCCGACGGCGTTCCCTACGACGAAGAGCTACGGTTCGTCACCGCCGAAGGAAGGAACCGTTGGGTGCGGACGTTCGGAGAGCCGGTACGGGAATCCGGCGAGATAACCGCTATCCGGGGCGCGATTCAGGATATCACGGAACAGAAGAACCGCGAACAGGAACTCCGAACGGCGAAACGCCGACTGGACCTAGCACTACAACAGGCAAGCGGCGCGGTCTGGGAATGGAACCGCGAAACGGATGAACTCTACTGGAGCAGTGAACTACTGGATATGTTAGGAATCCCTTCGGAGTCTTTCGAGGGCTCCATCGAGAACTTCGAGGAACGGTTACATCCGGAAGATAAGGAAACGGTGGAGGCAGAGATAGAGAAAGCGGTCGAAACCGGTGGACCGTACCGGGTCGAACAAAGGCTTGAAACCAAGGGCGGCGACTACCGCTGGTTCGATGTACGTGGTCAGGTCGTTGACGATGGAGGGTCTATGGTCGGGGTCGGATTCGATATCACCGAACGGAAGAAACAGGAACAGCGCCTCCAGAAACAAAATGAGCGTCTTGATGCGTTCGCCACGATGGTTTCGCACGATATCCGAAACCCGTTACAGGTCGCAAAAGGTCAGTTGGAACTCGCCATGAACGACTGCGACAGCGAGCATCTTGACTCGGTCGAAGGCGCTCTCATGCGTATGGATGACCTCATACAGGATTTGCTCACGCTCGCCCGGGAAGATGCCGATATGATAGAGATGGAAACAGTCGAGCTTACGGAACTGACCGAAGTATGCTGGCAAAACACCGAGACGGGCGATACGACGGTACGTATCGAGACCGACCGGTCTATACGAGCCGACCCGAGCCGCCTCCAACGGCTTCTTGAGAACCTGTTCAGTAACGCGGTCGAACACGGCGGGGACGGGGTGAACGTAACGGTCGGAGAACTGCCGGACGGTTTCTACGTAGAGGACGACGGCTCCGGTATTCCTGAGGACGAACGCGAGGAGGTATTCGATGTCAGGTACTCAATGACAGAGGACGGTACAGGTCTTGGGCTGAATATCGTCAAACAGATAGCTGAAGCACACGGCTGGAGTATCCATGTGACCGATGGCTCCCATGGCGGGGCACGGTTTGAGATTACCGGTGTCGAAGCCGCTGAATAGAACCCGTATCCGGTCAGATATTCCGAAAAGACTGCGTGGGACCGGATTTGAACCTCAGTCACTCTGTCGTGCTACGTTCCTTGGTTCAGAAATCCGCTCCTACTCCTTCGCTCACTACGTTCGCTCAGTGCGTGGGACCGGATTTGAACCGGCGGACCCCTACGGGACAGCGTCCTAAGCGCTGCGCCGTTGGCCTGGCTTGGCTACCCACGCTCGTCCGTAACGTCGTGCCGTCGCCGCTTAACGGTTGTGGAACTTCGCCGACTGATTTTTACGGCGGGCGCACGTAGACCGGCTATGGACAAGAGAGAGATGCTTGACGAGCTACCCGTGCGCCGAAGCGAGAACATCTGTACCGGCTGTTACGCCGTTCCGTCTGAGTGGTTCCGCGAGGACGAAATCGAAAAGTGCGCTGACTGCGGAGCGCCACGGGACGAAAGCAAGCCCGCTTTCCAGATGTCAGAGGAGGAGCTTTCGAAGGCGCTCGACTAAACAGGAGTCTTTCTGTTTCTCTCGCGTTTCCGCCTCTGTTTAAGCAGCCTCGGTGACGCGGTCGAGGAAACGGACCTTGAGTTCGGCGTCTGTCGCGTCGACGTAGTCCTCGCGGAAGGAGTCGCTGAACTTGTCCTCACCGATGGTTTCGATGCTCGAACGGAGGTAGCTTAGTACGTCGTCGACCATATCGTGTACGTCAGCACCGAGCGGATTCGGTACGTAGATATTCTGTATCGTCGGTCCTGCGAAGCTCTCCTCGAAACGCCGGAAATGCGGCTCGTATGCTTCCGGTACGATACCGGGTTCTTCCTCGGCGAGCTGTTTCATCAGCCATCTTCCGTTGTTGATATGGCGCGCCTCGTCCTTCTGCGTCAGGCGCATACCCTCCTGAAACCCGGGCATAGCGTCCTTCTGTTCAAGGGCGCTTCCGAGTATGCTGTATCCGGTCTCGGCTATCTGCGCCTCGACAATACCCATGTAGTGCATCGTGGCGTCGCCTAGCTTGTACCGTAGCTCGCGTTGCGTCTCTTTGATGAGTTCGTCGTCACCCTCGCGTTTCGCCGCTTCGGCACGTCCAACGGCATCACGTAGCTCTCCCGAGACGGCGTCTAGGTCGTCAATTAGGTACGCCTGTATCTCTGGGTTCCAGAACTCCTCCTCGAAGGTTCCCGTCTGCGTATCCTGCGTCCCGAAGACCTCGTCGAAGTACCGGCTGAAGAAGTCGACGTGCTTCGACTCCTCCCAGAGATGGGTCGTCAGGTACATCTCCTCCTGAAGTGTGTCGAAGCCTGCGTCCTCCAGCGCCCCCACGGCGAGAGGATACGGCGCGAGCGTCTGCGTGACCGACTCCTCGCCCTCGTAGAACAGGGCGCATATACGCATGAACTGCTTCTTCTCCTCTTCGCTGAAGTCGTTCTCCCAGTCCTCCTTGTCCTGCGAAAAATCTATCTCCTCGGGGTCCCAGACGCCGTGTTTCTTTGCCGCACGGTACCATTCGAAGGGCGGTTCGAGGCTGTCGTAGTCGAGTGCCATGATAGACGTTAACAGTCCACCCGTCTAAGAATATCCCCGCGCATAGAAGGCGTTTAATACGCGCCGCGGCAACCGGTCGGACCGGCGGACTCGGAAGCCGAAACTAAGCCGCTTTCTGCACGCGTTCCATTATACGCGCCGAAAGCTCGGCGTCGGTCTTGTCGACGTAGTCCTCACGGAACTCGTCGCTGAACTTGTCGTGTCCGAGGGTGTCGAAGCTCGAACGCATATAGCTGAGTGACGCGTCTATCATCTCCTGCATATCAACCCCGAGCGGATTCGGTACGTAGATTTTCTGGACGGTCGGACCGACGATTTCCTCCTCGAACTTACGGACGTGAGGCTCGTACATCTCAGGAACGATATCCGGATTTTCCTCGGCGAGCTGTTTCATCAGCCACCGTCCGTTGTTGATATGGCGCGCCTCGTCTTTCTGCGTCATACGCATACCCTTCTGAAATCCAGGCATCGCATCCTTGGCGTCGAGCGCCTGTCCGAGGACGTTATAGCCCGTCTCGGCTAACTGCGCCTCTACGATACCCATGTAGTGCATCGTAGCGTCGCCGAGCTTGTAACGCAGTTCGCGCTGTGTTTCGGCGACGCGCGCCTCGTCTCCTTCACGTTTCGCCGCTTCGGCACGCCCGACGGCGTCACGTAGCTCTCCCGAAACCTCGTCGAGTTCGTCGATTAGGTACGACTCGATTTCGGGATTCCAGAAGCTCTCGCCGAACTCGCCGCTTTCGGTGTCCTGTGTTCCGAAGACCTCGTTGAAGTACCGGCTGAAGAAGTCGACATGCTTCGACTCCTCCCAGAGATGCGTCGTCAGGTACATCTCTTCCTGAAGCGTGTCGAAAGGAGCGTCTTCGAGTGCTCCGACAGCCATCGGGTACGGCGCGAGGGTCTGTGTGACCGACTCTTCGCCCTCGTAGAACAACGAGCAGATGTTCATGAACTGCTTCTTCTCGTCCTCGCTAAACTCGTTTTCCCAGTCTTCCTTGTCCTGCGAAAAATCTATCTCCTCGGGGTCCCAGACGCCGTGTTTCTTTGCCGCACGGTACCATTCGAACGGTGATTCGAGGCTGTCGTAGTCGAGCGCCATACCTCAGTTAGCCGATACGGGGGCTAAAGCCTCTTCCCGCACATAGGCGGTAGTTTATCCGTCGGGTGCGCCCGAACCCTCTATTCTGAGGGGAAGCGTATAATAAGACGCGCCCCGAAGTCAGGGATACCCCACTACCGACGGCTACTTCCAAAGGGGCGGAGTAACCACCTACGATGGAAACAACCGACGACGGACTTGACCGCGTAATTGAACTCCTGAAGGACGAAGCCGGTCTCGACACCGGTCGGTACAGCCGTTCGTATCTCAGCCGCAGGATAAGTTCGCGTATGCGGTCGGTCGGCGCGGACGGCTACGACGACTACCTCGCAAAGGTTGACGAGGAGGAACGCGGGCGTCTCGTCAGCGCCCTCTGGATAAACGTTACCGAGTTCTTCCGCAACGAGGACGTGTGGGAACTCGTCCACGAACTCCTACCCGAAGACGGCGAGGTACGCGCTCTCTCCGCCGGATGCTCCGAGGGGCGCGAAACCTACTCGTTCTCTATCTTGACCGCCGAGAAGGGAATAGACGCGAAGGTCGAAGGCGTCGACATAGACGGCGAGGCGGTCAAGAGGGCGATGAGCGGGAGGTACGACGAAGTGGACATCGAACGTCTCGAAAACCTCGACTTTCTCAGCGACATCAACCGGTACATACGCGAGGACGGCGACGGCTACGTCGTTACCGATGAGGTCAGGGACCGTGTCGGATTCCACCGGAGCGACGTTTCGGACCTTATGCGTAGCCTCAGCTTCGACTTCGTCCTATGCCGTAACCTGCTTATCTACGTCAACGACTCCGAGAAGGCGTCCGTACTCGAAGGTCTGACGGAGGTACTCAACGAGGGCGGATATCTCGTCCTAGGAAAGACCGAACGGATGCCGAAAGAGTACGACGACGCCTTCGAGACTGTCGACAGCCGACTCCGCGTCTACCGTTACGTCGGCGACTGATTACGCGCCTGCGTCAACCTTTTCGCCAACCGTCTCTACGACTATCTTCGACTCGGCACGTTTGAGACGCTGGGAGACAGCCGACTTGGTGACGCCGAACTCGTCGGCGAGGTCTTCGAGGGTCATCTCCTGCGGACTGTCGTAGTATCCGCCGATGACCGCCTTACGGACCGTCTCCCGTTGTTTGGGTGTCATGTCGGCAAGGAATATCTCTGTCTCCTCGTCGTCGCCGACCGAGCTTACGCGGACGACCGTCACGTCGTCGGCTTTCTCGCGCAGTTCTTCGAGGACGGCTTTCATGTCGCACCGGTCGGAGACGTACGTCGAGACGAGTACCGCGTCGTCTTCCACGTCCTCTATACGCGGCAGAACGTCGAAGTCGTCGAAGACGGGGCAGAAACAGTCGTCGCCTACCGACGTAACCGTGTTGACGACCTCGCGGTCGCCGTCGCCGTCGGAGACGAGAAGGTCTGACTCGCACCTCTCGTCGGAGCTTTCTTTGCGCACATCCTCTAGGTTCAGGCTGGCTTCGGCGGCTTCTTTGAGGGGACAGGAGCATCCGTCGGACGGAGTGACTTCGAGTTCGACACGTAGACTTCTGTTTTCGGCTGTTAGGTCGGAGTCGCGGAGCAGAGGGGACGCGCTCATGTGGTAACTGTAGATACGTCCCGAGCAACATAAACCCGTCCCTAACGCTCTCTCGAAGCCGAACCGGTGCCGAGGTCTAAATAATAAAGACTCACTAAATAGGCAGGTAAGTGGTAAAATGTAAAAGCTTTGACAACAAATTAAAGATATGTCAGAGGAAATCGACGCCGACACCATGGGCGTTGCTGAGGAAGAGCGTAAGCTAGCCCAGATGGTCGACGGGAACGAGCTTATTGAGGATATCGGACTCGACAGGGAGGAGATACAGTGGAGGAAGGACTTCGTTGAGTTCGACGAGGACGACGTTCAGAACCTCGAAGAGCTTGGGGAACTCTTCGAGGGAATCAAGGAGATGGCGGCGGAGGAGTTCTACAACCACCTCACGTCGTACGACGAGACACTCGAGATAATTGAGGAAAGGTCGACGCGCGACGTCGAGTCGCTGAAGAAGACGCAGACCGCGTACCTGATGGGACTTTCGAGCGGCGTTTACGGAACCTCGTACTTTGCCGACCGCGCACGTATCGGCAAGATACACGAGATGATAGACATGCCGCCTAAACATTACGTCGGGACCTACATGCATTACAACAACCTGATTATTCCGCGTATCGTCAACAACGTCATCAACAAACGTGTTGACGAGATAGAGGACGACGGCGGGTTTATGAGCGGTCTCCTCGGGGGCGGCGGCGACAAGGAAGGCGAGATACGTGCAATCTCCGAGGAAATTGCCGACAAGATGATGTCGTGGCTCCGTATTACGAACCTCGACATGCAGGTCGCCATCGACACCTACCTCTACTCTTACTCCGAGGACCTCAAGGACTACAACGACGAACTCCGCGCCGTCGCCTTCGACGTGCAGGAGTCGGTCGACAACCTGAGTACGTCGTCCCAGCACGTCGTCGAGACGGCGCGTGAGGTCGACGAACTCGCTACCGGCGCTAAGGAGAACAGCGAGACCGTCGCCGACGAGGTTTCGAGCATGAGTATGACGGTCGAGGAGATAGCCAACAGCGCCGAGGAGGTCGACAAGATGAGCGACGAGATGGAGGAACGAGCCGAGACGACGCAGGAACGCGTCGGGGAGATAAACGAGGCTGTCGACAAGGTCGAGAAGACGCGTAAGGAGAAACAGGAGGAACTCGAAGGTCTCGTCGACCATCTCGAAGACCTAGAGAAGATAACCGACAACCTCGAAGACTTCGCTGACCAGACCGGTGTCCTCGCCACCAAGGCGGGTACACAGGCGGCGGAACTCACCGGAGAGGCGGGCGAAAAGCTCCGTAACATCTCCGACCAGATAGGTACGGTCGCGGCACAGGCTGAGAAACGCGCCGAGAGCGCCGACGAGATGCTCGAAGAGGTCTCGGAGAGCGTCCAAGAAGCCGCCGCGGCACTCGAAGAGATAGAGGACGACCTCGGGTCCGTCGACAAAGCCTCCGACGAAGCGACCGAGGAGATAAGCGGCGTCGTCGAGTCGGCGCGCGAAACGTCGAGTAGCATGGCAGAGATAAGCGACGTTACCGACGAACAGGCGCGTATTGCAGAGGAAATCGTCGTCCGTGTCGAGGACGCCGCAGAGGACTCCGCGACCGTCTCGGAGGAGATGCATTCGATGATAGAGGTCGTCGAGGACCAGAACAAGAAGCTCGAAGACCTCGACTCGACGGTACAGGACAGGGTCGAGAGCATAACCGAAGAAAAGAAACGCGAAGCCGACCTGTTCTGAGACAGGATTCCCTGTGTCAGAACCGACGACCGTCGTAATCGGCTCGTCCGCCGGCGGTTCGGACGCCGCGGTCGAGATACTGTCAGCGCTACCTACCGGTACCGGAATCCGGATACTCGTCGTTCAGCATATGCTAGGCTCCTTTACGTCGAGGTTTGCCGACCGACTCAACGCCGCAACCGAGTACGAGGTCCGCGAGGCGGATTTTGAGGACTCCGTCGGCATCGATGAGGCGCTCGTGGCAAGGGGGGACCTCAACATGGTTGCCGTCGGCGAGTACGACGGAAGGCTCGACGTGGAACTCACCAAGAAGGGGCTTGAGAAAGGAAGCACCGACGACCTCCTACCGTCGGTCGACGTTACGATGTCGTCGGTCGCCGATGTAGTCGAAGGACGTGCCGTCGGTGTCGTCCTGTCGGGAATGGGACACGACGGCGCGGTCGGCGTCGAACGCCTCAAGGAAGCCGGCGGCGTCACCGTAGCGCAGGACGAGGAGACGAGCGCGGTCTACGGAATGCCCCGCCGCGCCGCCGAGACGGGATGTGTTGACCACGTACTTCCCAGAAACGAGATAGCCGACGCCGTCGTCGACGCCGCCGAGTAGCTACTCGACCAGACGCGGCGGATGGCGCAGGTCGGCGACGTATTCGGTTCCGTCGTAATCGACCAGCCATTCGCCTCCCCACTCCTCCGACTCGACCGCCCTGTACCCCCTGAAACGTTCGACGAGTGAGACGAACGCGTCCTCAACCGTTCCTTCGTGGTAGCCGTCTTCGATAGCTTCCTCTACGATAGCCTCCTCCTCGTCCGAGAGGTCTTCGAGTTCGAAGACGTACTCGGCGAGCGCCCAGTCGACGAACCCCGCGCGCGTATCCGCGACCTCCTCGAACCTGTACCTGTACTCGTGACGCTCGACCGGCTCGCCTCCGCGTCTGACTTCGACCGAGAAACGCGCCCCGTTGACGACGACTGTCCACGTTTCCGCATCAGCGTCGGTGACTAGGACCGACTCCTCGACCTCGTTCTCTGTGTACAGACCGCCCGTCTCTCCTTCGAATCCCTCCGGTTCCGCGTCCTCTGGCGGCAGTACGCCGTCGAGGGCTTCGCGGTCTACGTCAGGGAGTTCGTCGTAGCCGACCTCTCCATCGACGGCTTCGTCGCCGACGTACTCGACCGCGAAAGCGTACTCCACGTCCTCGCCGACCGTCTCTACGTCGACGGTAACGTCGTAGTAGACTCCGTCGTACAGGACCGGTGCGGTACCGTCGAGAGGCTCGACACGTCCTTCGGTGACGTAGCTTCCGTCCTCTACCCCTTCGGCGACCGTCTCTGCTTCGTCGGTTCCGTCCCTTACCTCGCGGGCGATTCCGGCGAAGTCGTCGTCTGTGGCTTCGTCTAGGACGAGTACCGCCTGCGGGTCGGTACATCCGGCGACGAGTGCGACCGACGCCACCGCCGCTGACTTGATGAAGCCTCTGCGTCCGATATTTACGCCCCCGGTTCCGTCGCGCCTCATCTTCATGACGAGGTCTTAGTCTGCCTCCGATAAGACAGTTAGGATGTTGTCAGCCCCTAGATGTCATCGTAGCTCTCCTGTACCGTCGTGACGAGAGCGACGAATACGCCTATCGTTATGGGACCGACGAAAAGTCCGACGAATCCCATCGAGTAAAGCCCGCCGAAGACGCCGACGAGTAGCACAGCCGGATTGAGGCGCGCACGTCTGTCGATTACGATGGGACGGACGTAGTAGTCTATCATGCTGACGATGAGCAGTCCGTAGACGGCGAGGAAGACGCCCGCGGCAACCTCGTCGATGAGGTAGAGGTAGACGGCGGCAGGTGCCCATATCAGGAAAGCTCCGATTAGCGGGAGAAAGGCAAGTATGAACATCACGAAGGTCCAGAAGAAGACGTTAGTAATACCGGCGAGATACAGACCCACTCCCGCGACGGCGGCTTGGACGAACGCCGCGAAGCCGTGTCCGATTACCGCCCCCCACGTTACCTTCTCTATCCGTTCGATTAGCTGGTCGGAGACCGACGGGGGAAGGGGTACGTTTGTCCGGAGCCAGTCAACGAACCGACGCCCGTCACGGAGAAGGTAGAAGAGGAGGAAAAGAACGAGGGCTATCCCGAGGGTCAGGTCGAGTATGTTGGAGAGGATGTTCGTTACGTCACCCATGATAGCGTCAACGACCATCTCGCTCGCCATATCGAGTACCTCGACGAACTCAACTTCAGCGCCGGTCAGCTCAGCTATCCTTTCCTCGATTATCTCAGTCTGCATCCCGTACTCGCCACGTTCGATAGCGCGTAGGTCACTGATGAGCTGTGACATTACGTAAGCGAGCGGTATGAGAACCACCACGATAGCCGTGAGTATGACTATCAGCGGAGACAGGGTTTCGGAAACCCGTGGTGACAGCCGTTCGTTGAGGCGGTTCTTGAGACGTCGGTGGAACGGATACAGGACGTACGCGAAGATAACCGAGAAGATTACGTAGCCGAGGAACGGCGCGGCGACGTAGTAGAGCAACGCCGTCACGAAGGCGAAGATAGACAGGAGGAAAGCCTGACCGCGGTTCATGTTCGGGATAGTAACGTCTGCGTAAAGTAGGTACCGGATTTGGGGGTCCGTGTCCGCGCGCGGGAGCCGTCCGTCTTTCTGGCGACTGGTCCCACCGGAAAGGATAGGTCCAAGACGTATAAGACTTCTGCCTAACTTGTTCAAAGTTTTCTCACATATCCGGATTCAGCTTTCATGTTTATACATACTAACCCCCTATAACCAAACAGAGGTGAAGAAAATGAACGAACTAAGCCGACGCCGAATGGTAAAGCTACTGGGAGCAACCGGTGCGGCGGGAGTTGCGTCCGGCTGTCTGAGCGACGGGGAAGCTAGCCCCAACGGAGAAGACGGTAACGGAGGCAACACGGAGCCGCAACACGGACTCGAAGACCCGATGTCGCCTGACGTAGACACGATAGCCGCTGACCCCACCGACGTGCCCGACCCCGTTGACTGGGACGAGCCGCGCCGCCATGAGATAGAGATGCAGACCGAGGAGTACATCGCGGAGGTCGAGGACGGAGTGACGCATAGGTTCATGACGTTCGAAGGTCAGGTCCCGGGACCTATGATACGTGTCCGTGAGGGCGACACGATACATCTGACCTTCGACGTTCCCGACGACCTGAACGAACACCTGCACAACGTCGACTTCCACGCCACCTACGGTCCAGGCGGAGGCGCGGAGCATACGACCCTCCTTCCTGGAGACGGTCCCGCTGAGATAGAGTTCACCGTCGAGTACCCCGGCGCGCATATCTACCACTGCGCCCCTGGCAACCACGACTACCACATCTCGACGGGTATGTTCGGTACCATACTCGTCGAACCCGAGGACGGTCTGCCCGAGGTAGACCGCGAGTTCTACGTCGGTCAGCACGAACTCTATACCAACGGAGACAACGGTGAGGAAGGTCACCACGAATGGGACGCCGAGTCGGCGCAGGACGAGAACCCGACGTACGTGCTGTTCAACGGCGAGGCTGGACGGTTCACCGGCGAGAACGCCCTCCATGCCGAGGTCGGCGAGACCGTCCGCCTGTACTGGTGTAACGGCGGACCTAACCACGTCTCTAACCCCCACCCTATCGGGAACGTCTTCAAACGCTGGTACGACCACGGCGACGTGGTCAACGAGCCGATGCGGTGGGTCGAAGGCTCTACGCTCGCCGCCGGTATGACCGGCTTCGGCGACATGGAGCTTCCGGTTCCTGGACCCATTCATCTCGTCGACCACGCCCTGACGCGCGTCGTCCAGAAGGACCTGCTTGCGACGATAGAGGTCGAGGGTGAGCCACAGCCCGACATCTACAACCCCGACCCCGACGGTGCGCCCGACGCAGGAGAGGGGGAGGCGTACTGAACACGCATTTGCGGCTTCACGAGGTGTCCAAGATGAGCAAAACAGCCGTCGACCGTCGGAAGATTACACGACGTGGCTTCGCCGCGTCGGTAGCCGTAGCCGCCGCGACGGGAGCCACCGGCTGTCTATCTGAGGCGGAAGGCGACGACGGAGACGAAGGACCGGACGCCGAGGTTGAGATGAGGACCTACCCTAACCAAGAGTATGACCCCGACTTCGTCCGTGTCCCTGTCGGCGGAACCGTTAGATGGACCAACCACAGCGGAAGCCACGACGTGACGGCGTACCATCCCGACAACTGCGGGCGTCCCCTGCGCATACCCGAGGAAGCCGAGCCGTGGGCGTCGTCGGTAATGTCGGCGGTCGGCGACGAGTTCGAACACAGGTTCGAGGTCGAAGGCGTCTACGACTACCTCGACACTCAGACGGTCTGTGTTGAACACGAAACCGTGGGCATGGTCGGACGTGTCGTTGTCGGAGAACCCGAACTCGGAGACCAGCCCGCTATGGAGCCTCCAAGCGACGAGGTTCCGCGGACGGCGGCGACCAAGATAGAGGAACTCAACAGAAGGACACGGGAGGAGTACTAAGATGAGACTCGACAGGAGGAGCTTCGTCCGGACCACTGCGGCTGTCGGTGCCGTCGGCTCCGCCGCAACTGCGGGATGTCTCTCCGCCCTAGGAGACCAGCCCGATGGCGTCGTTCTGTCGCCGCCCGACAACTACGACGACCTGCGTGAGATGGATGTGCCGTATCCGATACACGGCGACGACCTGCCCGACGCGACCGTTTCCGACCCGTTACGCGACGAAGAGGTCTCGACACGCGGCTTCGTCGGCGAACGCCACGTTCTGATGACCTTCATCTTTACCGACTGTACCGGAGCGTGTCCTGCGCTTGAGTCGTCGCTGTTACAGGTTCAGGCGGACGCCGCCGAGAACGGGTACGGCGACGAGATAGCCTTAGTCGCGGTCACCTTCGACCCCGAACACGACACCGCCGAGGTTCTACGTGAGTACGGCGAGAACCGTGGCGTTGACTACGACGCCGACAACTGGTACTTCCTCCGTCCCGAGAACGGGGAGATGGCGCGTGAGGTCGTAGAGGGTGAGTTCGGACAGCATTACAGCAGAAACGACCCCGACGCCATGATGAAGTACGACCATCTTCCTCTCATCCTTCTTGCCAACAAGGACGGGCGCGTCGAGCGCGCCTACGCGAACGAGCCGCCGTCCCCGAACGTGGTAATCGACGACGTGCGCGAGGTAGTCGGCGGTTACTGACGAGGGTTGTCGGCGTTCCGCAGGCGAAGGCTAACATGTTCGCAGTAACCGTTTCAGGACCGAGGACGTATCTCAGTTAGGTGAGATAGCTGCGGCGAAACTCCGAATGCGAACTCTGCGGCTTACCCGCCCCGTCCTCCGGAGACGGTCCTGCGTTCTGCTGTAAAGGCTGTCAACGGGTCTACGAGACGGTCGGCGAGGTTCCCGAACAGTCGCCTGACGAACCTGACGAGGAGCCGGAGGGGGAGGACGGCTTCCTGTTTGTCGACGGGATGCACTGCTCAACCTGTGAACTCTTCCTTGAATCCTTAGCCGACGACCTCGAAGGTGTCGAAGCAGTCAGCGCGAGCTACGCGACCGACACGGTACGCGTGGTCTACGACGACGAGAAGACCGACAGGGAGACTGTCTCCGAGGCTCTCGATGGACACGGCTACTCGGTCGGACTTGAACCCGACGAAGCCGAAACCGCCGAGTCAGAGAGCCTACGTCTCGTTGTCGGCGGCTTCTTCACGTTCCTCCTCATGCCGTGGTATGTCTTCTACCTGTACCCGAGCTACGTCGGAATCGGCGGCGAGGATGCCTTCGCCGAGTTCACCGGTCCGGTGGCGCGTTACATACCCCTGTTCCTGATAGGTCTGATGGCGTCCGTCGTTCTGTTTTATACCGGCTATCCGATTCTACGGGGCGCTTACGTCAGCCTGCGCGCGCGACAGCCCAACATGGACCTCCTCGTCGCCGTCGCCGCAGTCAGCGCATACGCGTACAGCACCGTCGCCGTTGTTCTCGGAAGCACGCATCTGTACTACGACGTTTCCGTCGCTGTCGTCATGGCTGTCTCCCTCGGCGGATACTACGAGACGAAGGTCAAGAGACGGTCGACCGAACTCCTGTCTGACCTCACTACGGCACGGGTTGACGAAGCCGAGGTACGTGACGGCGACCGAACGCGTACCGTCTCGGTAGACGAGCTGACCGGCGGCGACTATGTCGTCGTGCGGGCAGGCGAACGCGTCCCCGTTGACGGCGTCGTTGTTGAGGGTACCGCCGCAGTTGACGAGTCGCTCATGACGGGCGAGTCGTTGCCCGTCGCTAAGCGCGAAGGGGACCGCGTCATAGGCGGCTCTATTGTGACCGACGACGCCCTCGTCGTCGAGGTCGCCGCGGGTGCCGAGAGTACCCTCGACAGGCTGACCGAGCTTCTATGGAGCGCACAGAGCGCTGAAGGGAACGTCCAGAAGTTCGCCGACAGGCTCGCCACGGTCTTCGTCCCCCTCGTCTTACTTCTCGGCGCGTCAGTCTTCGTCTACCGTCTCGGGACGGGAACGGGGTTCACGTCGGCTCTTCTCGCCGCTCTTACCGTTCTCGTCGTTTCGTGCCCGTGCGCTATGGGACTCGCTACGCCGCTCGCCGTCGCGTCGGGTGTCCGTGACGCCCTCGAAAACGGTATCGTCCTCACCAACGACGCCGTTTTCGAGCGGGTTGGCGAGACGGACAACCTCCTCTTCGACAAGACGGGGACGCTTACCAGCGGCGAGATGTCGGTTACTGAGGTCCACGGTGACTCCGAGACGGCACGGAAAGCCGCCGCAGTCGAGCGTCTTTCGTCGCATCCGGTTGCCGACGCCTTCGTTGACGGCTTCGACGTACCTGACGAGCCGGTCGAAGGCTTTTCGAGCCACACTAGAGGGGTGAGTGCGACAGTGGGCGGCGAAACTGTCGTCGCGGGAGCTGTCGACGAGTTCAAGCGTCGCGGATGGGAGGTGAACGGCGCTTCCGAGAAGGCGCGCTTGGTCCGAGAGAACGGCGGATTCCCCGTCGTAGTGGGCGTCGACGGAGAAGCGACAGCCGTCGTCTCGCTCGGCGACACCGAACGCACCGGCTTGGACGAGGTCTTTGACGGCTTCGACGCAAACCACAAGGTCGTCCTGACGGGCGACAGCCCCGGGTCGGCAGAACGTTTCTCCGAGGACTTCGACGAGGTTCTCGCGGGGGTACCGCCCGACGGAAAGAAGGAAGCTGTCCGCCGTTTCAGCGCCGAGGGTACGACGACGATGGTAGGCGACGGAACCAACGACGCGCCCGCTCTCGCCGCCGCTGACGTAGGTATCGCCGTAGGCTCGGCGACGGCGCTCGCCACCGACGCCGCCGACGCCGTGGTTACGACCGACGACCTCGCCGACCTTCCTAAGGTCTTCGACGCCGCCGAGGGGACGCGGCGACGGATACGCCAGAACATCGGCTGGGCGCTGACCTACAACGCGGTCGCGGTTCCGCTCGCCGTCGTCGGAGCAATCAACCCGTTCTTCGCCGCCGTTGCGATGGCGACGAGTAGCTTCCTCGTCGTCCTCAACTCCTCCCGTCGCGTTCTGTAGTTACACCAAGCCCGCGAGACGGGCGACGAAGCCGACGAACAGGACACCGAATCCGCCGACCTCCCCGACGATTAGGAGCCACATCGAGCCGCGCACGACGAACGGTGGGAGTTCGAACGGTCCGAGGACGTGCGGCTGTTCGAACTGGTTGTCGGTATCGCGGAGGAAGCCGTGGACGACGTACGTCCCAACTGCGAAGCCGAAGAAGAAGACCGGTACGGCGACCGCGATGAGGTTGACCGTCGTTGACCAAGGGCTGACGGCGGCAAAATGCATGAGGACGAGCGCCGCGAACGCGTACAGGAGAGATGCGCGGTGGGCGGTGTTGACGTAGTACGGTGCTTCCGACGCATCGCTCGTCCATATACACCGGTACTTCCAAACGCCGGTCAGGAGTCCCGTCATGAAGAAGACGCCCGAGGCGAGCAATGCGAGTACGACCGCGGCTTCGGCGAGAGGCAGGTAAGCGGGCATACTGTACCGGTTCCGTCTTTGGAATCTAACACCATCATTCTCACGCCGAATGCGTTCGACGCCGCGACCCCCAACATGTTCGGTGAAAGATGGATTCAGAAAGAAGACGTAGGACAGATATGGACACCAGCCGCCGTCCCGTCGTCCTAATCTGGGAGCTGACACAGGCGTGTGACCTTACCTGCGACCACTGCCGCGCAGACGCTCAGCCTGCCCGCCATCCCGACGAACTCACGACGCGCGAGGGTAAACGTCTCCTCGACGACGCGCGCGAGTTCGGCAAGGGACAGTTGGTCGTCCTCTCGGGCGGCGACCCGCTGAAACGCGACGATGTCTACGAACTCGTCGCCTACGGCGACGAAATCGGTCTGAACGTTACGATGACGCCGAGCGGCACGACCAACCTGACGACCGAGAACACCGAGCGTCTTGCAGACGCAGGTCTACGGCGTATGGCGGTCAGTATCGACGGCGCTTCGGCTGAGAGCCACGACGACTTCCGTGGCGAGTCGGGTAGCTTCACCGAGACGTTACGCGCCGCCGAGGACGCGCGCGACGCCGGAGTTCCGTTACAGGTCAACACGACCGTCTGCGAACGCACCGTCGACGAACTCCCTGAGATAGCCGAACTCGTCGACGAACTCGGCGCTGTCCTCTGGAGCGTCTTCTTCCTCGTTCCGGTGGGTCGAGGAGCCTTCCTCGACTCCGTGACGCCCGAGCGTGCCGAGCGTGTCCTGGAGTGGCTTCACGGGGTGAGCGACCAACACAGCTTCGCGGTTAAGACGACGGAAGCCCCCCACTACCGACGCGTCGGAGCGCAGACGGGAGCGGGCGGGTCACGCCGCGGCGGCGTGACCGCGGGCGACGGCTTCGTCTTCGTCAGTCACACGGGCGAGGTCTACCCGTCGGGCTTCCTGCCCGTCTCAGCCGGAAACGTACGCGACGAATCGGTCGTCGACATCTACCGCGACTCCGACCTGTTCCGCCGTCTTCGGGACAAAGACGCGCTCAAGGGGAAATGCGGCGCGTGCGACTACCGCGCCCTCTGCGGCGGTTCGCGTTCGCGCGCCTACGCTACGACAGGCGACCCCCTCGGCTCCGACCCTCTTTGTGCTTACGTTCCTGACGGATACGACGCCGACTAGGTAGCGCCGCTACGAGCCAGCCTTATTCCGAACATGTTCACAGTCACGTATATCATGCCGCGGACGGTATACGTGGTAAGTTGCCCAAAGCTAAGCTGTCGATAGAGGTTCCCGAACAGGCATGGGTCCGCGGCGTGTCGACCAACCATCCTGATGCGGTCTTCAGGGTAATCTCGGCTTTCGCCGGCGACGACGGCGGCGTAGGTATCGTAGAAGTTGAGCCGGGAGCCGACGAAAAGCTCGCTGACATAGTCCGCGACATGTCGGAACACGACGTTATAGAAGAGCTAGACGTTCTCTGGACCGACGAGGAAGACGCACTCGTCCAGTTCCGGACACGACGCCCTATGATGCTGATGGCGGCGCGCCGGTCGAACGTCCCCGTACGTATGCCCTTCGAGATACGCGACGGCACCGGTACGTGGGAGCTGACAGCGCCGAGGGAACGCCTCTCGGAGCTGAGCGAAGTCTTCGAGAACATGGGGATAAGCTACGAACTCGAACATATACACGAGATACGGTCCGAGGACTTCCTGACGGAGAAACAGCGCGAGACGATGGAGACGGCGCTCGACATGGGCTACTACGACACGCCGCGTGAGGCGTCGCTTTCGGAGGTAGCCGAGGAAGCCGGCATAGCCAAGTCGACATGTAGCGAGATTCTGCACCGCGCCGAGGAACGGATAATCAAGGACTTCTTCAGATAGTTTCTTCGTCGGTTCCCGTACCGGCGTACCGTTTCTCCGCGTCCTCCAGAACGTCGTTTATCGCCTCAGTCTCGGCGTGGTCCTTGACCCGTACCCTAACCTCCTCGTACGGATGGCTTCCGTTTCCGGCGTTCCAAGCCCTGAACGACGCGACCACGAGAGTGACGGCGGACGGGCAGAACTCCGTCGTAGGCGTGAACTCCGCACGGAGAACCTCGCCGTCCTCCGCGTACCTGTATCCGGCGTTGGGATATCGGGTGTCGTAGTTGAGGTCGGCAAGGTTGTAGCCGAAAGTCACGTCGTACACACCACGGCTTTCGAAGATTTTCCTCGTCGTCTCGTGGAAGCTGACGTGTCTCTCGCCGACGAGAACGCCGTGTCCCTCCAGAAACGGACCGGCTTCGGGAATTATGTCCTCGTTGTATCCGTCTTGTTGGACAGGCATATCCGATACTGGCGGCGTACTTCGTTAGTCCTGTTCCCTAACAGGTTCGGTAGACGTTTAATCTACCTTCGGCAGTTCGGCGACGTGCTCTTCGTCGCCGCCGGGTGCTTCGAAAGCCTCGTGTATCTTTGCGTGTCTCTGCCGGAGGTAGCTCACGCAGGTCTATCCTTTCACCCATGGCTGGCATAGGCGCGCGCCGTGCCTACGGGTTTCCCCGAACATATTCGCGGACGACCGTATGCCGTTGGAAGGCGTTGTTCCAGTATGGGAAACACAGAGACCGAGGTCCGCGAAAAGACATGGTCGAAGAGCCTCGAAGCTCCTGAACACGCCGACGACCGCGAGCTAATCTTCGAAGAAAGCTTTGAAGCCGTCCGTAAGACATCCTCGGGATACTTCGTCAACCTCGTCACACACGGCGACCAAGGGGAACCTTCCGATTACCTGCACGAAAGGCTCCGCAACGAGTTCGACAACATCTGCGTCGAGTACGTTGACCGTTGCGGATGCGGGGGGTACGTTACCCGCGTGCATGTCGAGTAAAGAGACGAAAAGACGTACGAACGCGAACATGTACGGGAAAATCACTATCGGAAAACCGCGGCAATTTCAAGCCGGATATGACTGAATCAGAGGAAGTACCGTGGATACAGAAGCTGTACGACAGGATATGGCTGATAGGGCTGGCGGCGCTGTTGTTCTTTTTCCTGTCGTACGTGGTATGGGGCGTGATAGATATCCTGATGGTACCGGAGGGGTAGATATGGGTTCACCGATAAAGCCGCCCGACAAGGAAGACTGGTGGAACGTACCCGTTGACAGACGCGAGTCTATCTGGCTCGGTCTCAGCGTCGTCTGGGCTATGATACTGTTCGGCTGGATGAGCGTCTGGACACGTGTCGGCGACCAGAACCCGATAGGCGAGACGTACAGGGTCAGCACGGACGAGTTTCAGGAGAAGGTGGAGACGTATATAGACGAAGCCGATGAGGTTGACGGCGGTATAGTACCCCCTGACGAGAACGTCTATATCGCCGGCATGACGTTCCAGTGGCGAGGTCTTCCCGTCGTCTTAGAGACGGGGAAGACGTACAAGTTCCGTATGAGTTCGTACGATATCCAGCACGGCTTTTCGATACGTCCCGAGGAGGTTCTGAGCCAGCACACCAACCTCCTTGTTCTCCCCGGATACGAGTGGGTCATTGAGATGGAGTTCGACGAACCTGGAACTTACCACGTTATCTGTAACGAGTTCTGCGGCGTAGGGCACAGTAGCATGCACGGACGTATAGAGGTCCGCGACGAGGTGAACGTATGATATTCGGTCTGTTCGATAACGATTATGACGACGGCGGCTTCCGTACGTGTAACGTGACCGGCATGGATATACACCGCACCGTGGAGAACCACGTCAAGGTCTTCGGTCTGACAGCGGTCGTCGCGCTCATAGTCGGGGGCTTCTTCGCCCTCACCGTCGCCATGACGCGGTGGGAACTCGTCGGTCTCCTTGACGCCGATGCGTTCTACATCCATCTCAGCCTCCATGCATGGAATCTGCTTATCTTCTGGATGGTTTTCATGGAAATCGCCATCCTGTACGTCGGCGGACCGATGGTACTTGGACGCCGTCTTCCGCTCACGAAAGCCGCTAAGGCGGGCTGGGGCACGATGGTCACGGGCGCACTCGTCATCAACTACGCAATCTGGACGACCTCGCCGCCCGACCAAGCGCCCCTACTGACATCGTACGCCCCGATGCCTTCTTCGCCTTACTTCTACGCCGGAGCTATAATCTTCCTCGTCGGAGCCGTCGTCGCGGCTCTGCCGTTCTTCGTAGCCCTCTGGCAGGAGAAGAAGTGGGGTTCTGGCGGAAGCTTGCCGCTGGTCACCTTTGGCGCTTTCGCCACCGCGATTATCGCCGTCGAGGCGCTCGTCGGCGGTTTAGCCGTATTCATCTACGCTCTCCTCTGGCGCGTCGAGATTATCGACTCGATAGACGCCGCCCTGTACAGACAGGTATTCTGGATAGTCGGACACGGAACCCAGCAGATAAACCTCGTCGCCATGGTAACGGTCTGGTACTTCCTGACGCACGTCGTCGGAGGCGCAGAGGTCGTGAGTGAGAAGGTTTCGCGTACGGCGTTCGTTCTGTACGTCTTCTTCATCAACATGGGTGCGGCACACCACCTCCTCTCCGACCCCGTCGTCTCAACCGGCTGGCGTATCTGGAACGCGTCGTACGCCTTCTACGGCGCTACGCTCGCCAGTCTTATCCACGCCTTCGCAATCCCCGCAGGAATAGAGGCGGGACGCCGGAGACGCGGCAAGGGCGGCGGTCTGTTCGGCTGGCTCACCAACGCTCCGTGGAAGAATCCGGTCTTCTCCGCCACCATCTTCTCGATAATCCTGTTCGGCTTCGTCGGCGGAATAACGGGCGTCGTCATGGGTCAGCTCCAGCTCAACATGACGTGGGTGCGTACGATGGCGACCGTCGGACATTTCCACGGCACCGTCGTCCTCGGAACGACTGTTGCGTTCATGGGGCTGGTCTACTTCATCATACGGACGATGTTCATGCGTGAACTTGCCTTCGGACGGCTGGCGTCGGCTCAGCCCTACCTGTACGCCGGCACGATGGGTGTCGCCACGTTGATGCTGATGTACATAGGTCTGCTGTACAGCGTTCCGCGTAGGATACACACAGTCGTCCGCGACATCCCCGGGAGCGACTTCAGCCTTACCGCCGCTGAGCCGTTGATGATAATCTTCGGCATCTTCGCCCTCCTTGCCATCGTCTCGGGGGCGCTGTTCCTGCTGGTGGCTCTGGCGTCGCTCCTGATAGGCGAGAGACGGGTGCCTGCCGACATCGTGCCCGACGGCGGCGTTGACTTCGAGAGCGACGAACCCGTCCACAAGTTCGAGATGCGTGGAACCTTCGTAATCACGCTGATATTTATGGGCGTCTTCGTCCTCGCGTACATAGCCAACTGGTACCTGCTTTCACAGCTCTGGAGCATAGGACCCTAACCGATGCTGGGAAAGCTCGTCACGGCGGTCGAACAGGCGTGGCGGGACATGCTCAGTATCTACTACGCCAACACGCCCATCTGGAAGCTTCTCAAGAGCGGCGCGCTCGTCTTCCTCGGCTTCTTCTGTTGGGCGGGCGGGAATCTCGTCCTTTCCTACCACCCTGAGGCTACGTGGCTGAACTACCTCGTCGCCTACGGGGCACTCCTAATCTTCTACGGACCCTTCACGCATCTCGTCGTCGTCCCTCTTGCGATACGGTGGCGCAGGAGAAGCTCCGGCTACCTCAACAGGCTCAGCAAGAACCTGTCCAAGATGAACATCACCTTCTTCATCATCTTGGTTATCGTAGTCGGAACCTATCCGCCAAGCGTGATACTCCTTGAGTTCGACGTTGCCTCCGAGGGCGTCGACGTTGACCCCGACCTTGACTGTGTTGACCACGGTGAGACGGTCGAATGTGAACTTTCCGACGCCGAAGGGGTGGCACAGGTTGCCGTCACCTCGGGCGAAGACGAGATACTCGTCCTTGACGAACCGCCGTACGAGTTCGAACTACGGAAGGACGAACTCGCCGAAGCCGTCGGTCAGAAACGTTTCGTGGTTGAGCTACGCGACGAAGACGGGGAGATGCTCAGGCGTTACAGCAGGTCTGTTCCGGCTTAGCCCGCGTAAGATTTAATCTACTCCGAACCGTTCTGTCGCCGAAGTGACCTGCGCCGAAATTGAGATTGACCTGCCCGACGAAGCCTGGATAAACGGAGTCAGCGAAAGGCACCCCGACACTCGGTTCCGTGTCCTCTCCATCATGTCGAACGGCGACGAAGGCTTCGGTACCTTGGAGATAAGCTCCGAAAGCCTTGACGAGGTGCTGACTTCTGTCAAGGAAGAGGACGGTCCTGAAAGCTTCGAGGTCCTGAGCCGGAACGGAGGGACAGCAGTTACGCGGTTCGAGACGCGTAACCCGTTGGTCAAGTCCGCCGCGGAGGAGTCGAAGGTGCCGATAGAGACGCCTTTCCGCATCCGCCGAGGCACCGTCTCGATGCGTGCGATAGCTCCGCGCCGAAGGATATCCGACTTCACCGACCGGCTCGACGAGCGCGGTCTGGAGTACGAGGTGAGCTACGTAAGGGAACTTCTCATCGAAGACTCGTTGACAGAGAAGCAGAGGGAGTTCGTCGAAAAGGCGGTCGGGATGGGATACTACGACTCGCCGCGCGGCTGTTCCCTGACCGAGCTTGCCGACGAGATGGGCGTGGCTAAGTCGACGTGTAGCGACACATTACACCGCGCCGAGAGAAACATAGTCGAGGAGTTCCTGAGCGACAGCGGCTGAGCGCTATCCCCTCTTCCGAGACAGACGCCATCTCCGTACGCTCCATCCGAGAGACACCACTAAGATACCAAGGAAAGAGCTTACGACAAGGAGCTGTGAGGTTGGTAGGGCGGATACGTCCGGAAGCCTCCTCCATCCTGCCGTCCCGACACCTGTCGCCAGCCGTGCTGTCGTCACGACCACCAGAACCGTCGGAACGACGTACTTAACCAGCGGAACGACGGCGGTATCCCCGACCTGTTCGCGGACGGTTTCGGGACTCTGGAACCACGTGAAGACGACCACCAAGGCGACCGCTCCAACGGGTAGACCGAGCGTCCCTACCGTCGAGTCGAGAACGTCCAAGAACGGTCTGCCGAAGACCGACAGACCGACCGCGCTGTAGCTCAGAGCCGACGGCAGACCTGCGACGAGTATAACGCCGGTCATTACGGCGCTCGTCTTACGCCGCGACCAGTCGGTCGTGCGCATCACCGACGCGACCCCAACTTCGAGCATAGAAACAGAAGGGGCGATGGCGGCGAAGAACAGCAGTCCGAAGAAGGCGACAGCGACACCGGTGCCGAACGGCATCGTGTCGAACGCCGCGGGTAAGGTGGAGAACGCGAGTTCGGTTCCGGCTGTCGGCTCGACGCCGAACGAGAAGACTATGCCGAAGATTACGACTCCGGCTATCATCGCCACGGCGAGGTCGGCAACGGCTATTATCACCGATGACCTCGGGACGTTGGCGTCGGGCGACAGATAGCTTCCGTACGTTAGCATCACTCCCATGCCGACGGAGAAGCTGAAGAAGACCTGTCCGAACGCCGCGCTCCAGACCATCGGCTCCGAAAGGACCGACGTATCAGGTGTCAGAAAGAAACGGAGTCCGTCGGTGAACCCGGGAAGGGTGGCGACGTAGGCGACGAGTCCGAGAAGGACGACGAAGGTCATCGGTATCAGGAGCTTCGCCATTCTCTCGATACCGTCTTGGACTCCGAGGGAGATTACAGCGCCGACGACAGCAGTTGATACGACAAAGAAGACGACCGGCAGGTAGGTGTCGGTAAACGAGCTGAAGGAGGTTTCGGCACCTGTCACTGAGAAAGTCAGGAAACCGAGAACCCAGCCGGTGATTACGAGGTAGTAGCTGAGGACAGCGAGGACGGAGCCACCGATTAGCCAGCCTACTATCTCGAACTCCGGACGTATCTGCCGACACGCGGTTACTACGTCGGCTTTGAGCGACCTGCCGACCGATATTTCGAGTATCATCAGGGGAACCGCGAAAGCGAAGGCGGCGATAAGATACGGAACGAGGTACGCGCCGCCGCCGTTCTGCCCTACGACGGCAGGAAACCGCCAGATGTTGCCGAGTCCGACCGCCGCACCTACCGCCGCGAAGACAAAGCCGAGACGTGAGGACCACTGTTCCATGGTTCCCACACGCAACCGTTCGCAATAAGCTTCCGTGTCAGGGGCAGACTCCGCCTCTCTCTTTCACAAGAACCCCGATACTCTCGGTGTTGAACACAGTCATCAACAGCGTACAACCCGGGTCCCGTATCCTAAATCCGGTCGTCTCACCTCGCCGACTGCGGTTAAAATAATTTAGAATGGGTCGTTTTCACTTTAGATTATTATCCAAAAACGCCTTCAGGTAGCATAACCTATCCATACACAGGAGGAATCAGCTTGTCATCTGAACAGCCCAATCTCGAAAAGACCGACCTGCGACTCACGGGGATGTCGTGCGCGTCGTGCGCCCAGACCGTCGAGGAAAGCCTCGAAGGCGTCGAGGGCGTCGACGAGGTGAACGTTAACTTCGCCACCGAACGCGCCGATATCTGGCACGAAGACGTTCCGCACGACCGTCTCGTCGGTGCCGTTGAGGACGCGGGCTACGGCGTCGATGAATCGACGGAGGAAGAACGCGAATCCGAGGAAGAGGAGGAGCTACAGCGTCAGCTTAGTCTCGCGTTGCGCGCGTGGCTCGTCACGTCGCCTATCGTCGTTCTCATGGTCTTCATGTGGACGCCTCTCGACCCTCTGACCGGCTTCCAGATAGACGTACTCCTGTTCGTCTTCGCAACGCCCGTCGTCTTCTACTACGGACGCGGCACCATCGCCTCGGCGTTCCACGGTGTCCGGAACGGGACGTTCAACATGGACTCGCTCATCGCTCTCGGCACCATCGCGGCGTGGCTGACGGGCGTAATGGTCTTCGTTCCTTACGCGGGTCTCGACGCCGTCCAGAACTACGCCGGTGTCGGTGCAATGATTATGGCGTCACATCTCGTCGGCACGTACCTCGAAGACCGCGCCAAAGGACGTGCGAGCGCCGCCGTCGAGGGCTTGATGTCGATGCAGGCGGAGAC
>JAQZCZ010000116.1 GCA_028751095.1 Euryarchaeota archaeon Ods01
ACAGGTTCTCCGTCAGGGTCTTCGAGCGCGCGGAGTTCGTCGGCGAGTTCATCGCGCACAGCATCGTAGTCGTCCTGTGCGACGGTACCGCGCGGTTCACGTCCTTCGAGGTTGAGGTAGAACCTTCCCGGGATGAGCGAGTAGGCGCGGGTACTGTCGTCGATATCCGTGAGCGAGTCGCCGTCGTCGGCGAGCGACTGCCAGCCCTCATCACGTAGCCACGCGTTCATATCGACCTCGTAGTCGAGGGTGCAGAAGCCGTGGTCGGCGGCGACGATGAGCGGCGTGTCGTCGTCGAGACGTTCGCGGACGCCGCCGATTACCTCGTCTACGCGTTCATAGAACTCAACGAACTCCTCGGCAAGTTCGCCGTCGTGGTCGTAGTCCTCGTACAGGAAATGGTTGACACGGTCGGTCTCCATCACGACGCCCCAGAACAGCGACGGGTCCTCGTCGAGGAAGTGGTGGAAAGACTCCTCGCGCGATTCGAGAGTCTCGTAGGCGTCTTCGAGGAACTCACGTTTATCTTCGTGTCCGAGAGAGGCGTCGGTGTCGATACGGTAGTCGGAGGAGCGCAGGTACTCAACGACACGTTCGTCCGCCGAAACGTCGTCCACCGTCGGTGTCAGGAAGCCCGAGACGAGAGTACCTTCTATCTCGTCGGGCGGATACGTGACCGGAACGTTGAGGATGACTGAACGTTTCCCCGCGTCGCCGACTATGTCCCAGACACGTTCTCCTTTGACGTGGTGCGCGAGCGGGACGTACGTCTCGTAACTCCCCGCCTTACGCTCCTGAAATCCGAGGACGCCCGTCTTTCCGGGGTTTGTGCCCGTGGTCATCGCAGGCCAACACGCGCTCGACTCGGGCGGGACGACAGAGTCAATACCAGCAACCGTGCCGTTCTCCGCCATCTTAGCGATGTTCGGCATGAATCCACGTTCGATTCCGTCGCGCAGAACGGCGCGCGGAACACCGTCGATACCGATAAAGACAACCTTCGGTCCGTCGCCGCCCGAGAGCTTGTCGAGTAGTCCCATGGTAGAGGGGAAGTGCCCCCAAGACATAAAGTCCCACGAATAGGCGCGAATTCTGCCGGTAACGGGTGTTTGATTTATCCATCCTACCTACGTCAACACGATGGAAGATGGCGAAGACGAAGGAACTGAGGAAGATATCTACGACGACATGGATGACGGCGATGGATGCGCCGAAATATGGGAGAAGCTAAGCCGGAGACGTAAGGAGGAACGGTTGGACGGCTGATTACCAACACAGCCCTTCGTACACCTCGGCATTCTCGATACCAATACGACGACCGTCCACAACCACCTTTCCTGATGCGTCCAATCCTTCGAACTCGTCCCAGTCGGTCGCAACCACGACGGCGTCGGCACCTTCGACGGCGGCGGGTGCCGAGTCGGCGTACTTCACGGGTACGTCGCCGAGTGCCTCGCGCGCTTTCTCCGTCGCCTCCGGGTCGTACGCCACTACCTCGGCACCCTCGTCAACGAGAGCCTCGATTACATCGAGGGCGCGCGAGTTACGCACGTCGTCTGTGTCAGGCTTGAACGCGAGTCCGAGTACGGCGACACGCGCGCCGTCAAGTTCGACGTATCTGCGCAGGAGTTCGACGGCGCGGCGCGCCTGTCGCTCATTCACACCGACAACAGAGTCGAGAAGCTCAGGTTCATAGTCTATGTCGCGTGCGAAGGCGCGGAGTGCGTCAACGTCCTTGGGCAGACAGGAGCCACCCCATCCTAACCCTGACCGCATGAACTGCGACGAGACACGGTGGTCGAGTCCCACCGCTTCCATAACCTCATACGAGTCAACCCCAGCCTCCTTGCAGATATTGGCTATCTCGTTGACGACCGACAGCTTCGATGCGAGGAAGGCGTTGTTGGCGTACTTTATCGTCTCCGCCTCGCGCACACCCGTCTCAACATAATCGGCGTCCGATGTTTCGAGTAACGGCGCGTAGAG
>JAQZCZ010000067.1 GCA_028751095.1 Euryarchaeota archaeon Ods01
ACGCGTCCACGGCTGGATAGTCGTCGTCCGCGCCGTCGAGTCGCGCGACGGTATGACGGCGCAGGCAATCGACCTCGACTGGGAGACGCTTCAGCGGATACAGTCGAAGATTACGGGTACGCTTCCAAACGTCGCGCGCGTCGCGTACGACGTGACGCATAAGCCGCCCGCTACGATAGAGTACGAATGAAGGTCATCGTAATCGGATACACCGAAGGCGTTGAGGCGCTCCGCGAGGCAGGACACGACGTGACGACGACAGACGACTTCGGCACAGACGCGTTACGCGAGGCGGGCGTTGAGGAGGCGGACGCCGTCGTCGTAGGCGCGGGATACCCGACACAGGTCGTCGTCGCGGACGAACTCAATCCGGAGGCGCGTATCGTGGTCGTGGCGGACGATGTCCCCGACTTCGTCAGCGGGAACGCCGACCTGATACTCTCGACCGACCTCGCCGACCGCGTAACGGACGCCATCGAAGAAGAAGGATGATAGCCGTCGTAGTATCGCGCGAGGACGACGCGTCGCTCGGGATACGCGACGCGCTTCTTGACGCCGCCGACTGGCGCGAGGTCGAACCGCGTGGCGAATGGCAACGCGAATGGGCGCACGACGGCTTCGTGATGGTCGAGAAGGACGGGCTACATCTCTACTACGACGGGGTTGACGACGCGTTGCGGAACGCCTTCGGTGACGTATCGCTCGTCGTCTTCGTCTCGCGCCATTCGGGAGAGACGGGTCCGTTGTTGACCGCGCACCATACGGGAAACTTCGACGGCGCGGAGTACGGCGGCGAACCGCGTAGCCTCGCCGCACCCGCGCCCGAGGCGACGAAGCATCTCCTCCGTTTCTTCGACGAGAACGCTCCCGAGGAGTTCGACGTATGCATGGAGGCGACCCACCACGGACCGTCGGAAATCGGCGTTCCGTCTCTCTTCGCAGAGGTCGGAAGCGGACCCGACGAATGGGAACGCGACGACGCGGCGCGTACCGTGGCACGCGGCGTTCTCTCGCTCCTCGACAGAGACGAACCACGGACGACGGTCGTCGGCGTCGGCGGAGGTCATTACGCGCCGCGGTTCACGCGCGTTGCAGTCGAAACCGACGCCGCGGTGGGGCATATCGCCGCCGACTACGTCTTGAGCGCCCTCGACGACGAGACGTTACACGACGCCTTCGAGTCGTCAGACGCCGACGCCCTCCTGCTCGACGGCGACGCGGAGGGCGCGGATTTCGACTACCCCGTCGTCTCAGAGGGAGAGATACGTGAGCGGTCCGGCGTTCCGGACGAGACTGTGGACGCGGTCGAGGAGATTCTGGACGCGTCCGCGGGCGAGGCGTACCTCACCGAGCGCGCCGAGGAAGGCGCGGACGACGCGACGGGGTTCAACGCCTCTCTCGTACGTGAAGCGCGCAACGTCAACCGGGACGCGACGGACGAAGCCCTCGAACGGAACGCCCTCGGATACTTCGAGGAAGACGGACACGTCGAACGCGTCGCGGTAGCGCACGGCGAGAAGGGGGCGCTCGTCGAGGGAGTCGCCGAGATTCTACGCGAGAAGTACGAGGTACGTGTCGAAGACGACCGCGTCGTCGTTGAGCGCGAGGTATTCGACGCCGAGAAGGCGCGCGAACTCGGCGTGCCCGAAGGACCCGCCTTCGGTCGTCTGTCGTCGGGCGAATCCGTCGAGGTTGACGGACGCCTCGTTACGCCCGACGAGGTACACCGTCTCGAACGCCGCGCCTACGAGCCGTAACGCGTCATTCGAGCGTCTGACGTAACGTTATATGGGCGGTTTCGTTATAGACTTCATACGACTACGGAGAGGTAAGACTATGGACAAAATTGTTCAAGACGCCCTAGAACAGGCGGAGGAAGACGCCGGAAGGGACGTAGACGACGAGACGGGAGCCGCGCCAAGCACAGAGAAGACGGAGAAGAAGACCAGCGAGCCTTCTCCCGAAAGAACCGCGACCAAGGAGACGGGCGGCTCCGACGCGTCGACCGACGATGTCGACGCGCGCACCAGCGACGAGGAGCTTCAGGAGGTACTCGAAGACCTGAAGACGACCATCACGGTCGTCGGATGCGGCGGCGGTGGCTGTAACACCATCAACCGTATGTTCCACGAGGGAATCGAAGGCGCGCGTACGGTCGCCACGAACACCGACGTTCAGCACCTCGTCGATATCGAGGCGGACGAGAAGATACTCATCGGCGAGGAGAAGACCGGCGGACGCGGCGCTGGCTCTGTTCCACAGGTCGGCGAGGAGGCGGCGATAGAGTCGGAGGACGCGATTCACGCGCAGATAGAAGGCTCCGATATGGTCTTCGTGACCGCGGGACTCGGCGGAGGAACCGGCACGGGAAGCGCACCCGTCGTCGCACAGGCGGCGCAGGAGGAAGGCGCGCTCACCATCGCCATCGTCACGACGCCGTTCACGGCGGAGGGCGAGGTACGGCGCAACAACGCCGAGGCGGGTCTCGAACGTCTCCGTGAGGTCGCCGATACGGTCATCGTCGTCCCCAACGACCGTCTCATCGACTCGGTCGGCGGTCTTCCGGTTGACCGCGCTTTCCGTGTCGCCGACGAGGTCCTGATGCGTTCGGTCAAGGGAATCACCGAACTCATCACCAAGCCCGGACTCGTCAACCTCGACTTCGCCGACGTGCGCACGGTCATGGAAAGCGGCGGCGTCGCCATGATAGGTCTCGGCGAGAGCGACACCGACAACAAGGCTGAGGAAAGCGTCCAGAAGGCGCTCCGTTCGCCCCTCCTTGACGTTAATATCGACGGCGCGTCGTCGGCACTCGTCAACGTCACAGGAGGCAACGACATGACCATCGAGGAGGCGGAGGGCGTCGTCGACGATATCTACGACCGTATAGACGACGACGCACGTATCATCTGGGGTACCTCTGTCGACGAGGAACTCGAAGGCTCGATGCGTACGATGATAGTCGTTACGGGCGTCGAAAGTCCTCAGATATACGGCGACGAAGACGAAGCGGCTCCCGAAAAGAGCGCGACGGGCAGAGGGGCGGACACAGCGACAGGCGCGACCCCCGACACCTCTACCGACTCTTCGACGAGCGGTATCGACTACGTCGAGTAGCGCGGTAGGGTAACACTAAAGTTCTGGCGACGAATACACCTCTCCGATGGGAAAGTACTTCAACCTAAACGTTAACGACTACATCCGGGTGCTGAAGCTCGCCCGGACGCCGACCTGGGAGGAGTTCAAGCAGGTGGCTATGATAGCCGGTGCCGGCGTCCTGTTCGTGGGCATCATCGGATTCCTGATGTTCATAGCTATGCGTCCCCTCCCACCGTAACGATGGGTATCTACGCAGTCAAGACGACGGCGAGCCAGGAAACGACGGTAGCCGATATGCTCGCCGACCGTGACAACCCGGGGGTTCTTTCGGTACTCGTACCGAGTGACGTGACGGCGTACGTCCTCGTGGAAGCAGAGGACGAAAACGCAGTAGACCGCGCGATAGACCGTATACCGCACGCACACTCCTTGGTGGAGGGGCAGACAAGCATGCAGGAGGTTGAGCATTTCCTGACGCCCAAGCCTTCGGTATCCGGCGTCAGCGAAGGCGACGTGGTCGAGATAATCAGCGGTCCGTTCAAGGGCGAGAAGGCGCGCATCAAACGCATCGACGAGGCGAGCGAGGAAGTGACGGTTGAGCTACACGAGTCGACCGTTCCGATTCCGGTAACGGTGCGTGGAGACCATATCCGTGTCCTAGACAGCGAAGAACGGTAGGTTGCTCGGCGCGGAGTTCGTCGTTCTCGTAGTCTTCGGCTTTCTTGTGGGCTGTATCAGCGGGCTGACGCCCGGTCTGCACGTTAACAACCTCGCCTTTCTCCTCGTAGGTGTCGTCGGCGCTCTCTCCGAGTACATCGCGCCGACGGGACTCGGTCTCGTACTCGTCACCGCCGCCGTGACGCATACGTTCCTCGACGTTCTCCCGAGCATCGTCCTCGGCGTCCCCGACGAGTCGATGGCGCTCGTCGCGCTTCCGGGTCACAGGATGGTTCTGAACGGCGAAGGGCGCGAGGCTGTCGTCCTCTCCGCCGCGGGAAGCATGGTCGCGGTCGTCTTCGGCTTCGTCGTCGCGCTTCCCGTGACCTTCGTCATGGTACGCGCCTATCCGACGCTGTCGGCGTATATGCCGCACGTTCTCGCCGCAACCGTCGTCTTCCTCCTCGTCACAGAACGCGGCGGCGAGGTCGGCACGCAAACCCGCCGGACGGGACGCGGCGCTCTCGCCGTACGCGCGAAGGCGGTCGTCGTCCTCGGGGCGTCGGGACTTCTTGGATATTACGTCCTGACGCTCGAACCCGACGCGGGGGACGCCGTCGTCGGTGAGCCGACGCTCCTTATGCCGCTCTTCGTCGGCTTGTTCGGCGTGCCGATACTTGCCGTGAGCGCCTTCGAGAACAGCGAGATACCGGCGCAGGAGGTGCGGAGCATCTCGCTCTCGCGCCGGAAGGTCTTTGCGAACGCCGTCGGCGGCGGCGTCGCGGGAAGTATCGTCGGCTGGATTCCAGGCGTCTCGCCAGCGGTTGCGACGAGCTTCGTCCAGTCGCTCATGCCCGACTCCGAGGGCGAACCCGACTCTATGCGGGAGTTCATCGTCGCTGTCTCGGGGGTCGACTCGTCGAACGCCGTCTTCGCACTGCTCGCGCTCTACTACATCGAGTTTCCGAGAAGCGGCGTGATGGTCGCGCTCACGCGTCTCGACGCCGAGTTAGGCTTCGACACCGTCGTCGCCTACCTCGTCGGTATCGCCCTCGTCTCCGTCGCGGCTTTCGTCCTGACCGTCGCACTCGGCAGGTACGCGTTCGGCGTCGTGCGCCGAGCCAACTACCGCGTCCTGAGCGTCGGCGTCGTCGTTCTGCTCGTCGCTCTCACGTTCGCCTTCTCAGGGACGACGGGAATGCCGATACTCGTCGCGGCGACTATCGTCGGCTTGGTACCGAACTACACGCGCGTCCGGCGGGTCAACTGCATGGGAGCGCTCCTGCTACCCCTAATCATCCTCCTGTAGCGCTCCGTCTACGAGGATACGGAAGGGTGAGTAGACGACGAGAAATCCGAAGGCGACGACCGCGGCGTAGAATGCGTCAAGGGCGACGACGACAAGGTTGACTTCGACGGCGTTCGGCTCGACGTACGAGAGGGTGGTCACGAGTCCGAGAAGACCGATGAGTAGGTAAAGAAGCGGATACCATCGGCGGAAGCGGCTCAGCATACGGGTCGTATGTATCGACGTTAATTCAAACTACCGTTCAGTGAGTAGCTCAGAAGTACGCCCTCTCCGAGACGTTCGACATCGCGTAACGTCGCGTCGACGTACTCGACGAATCCGTCGCCGTCAACGAGCGTCGGGGCGTCACGTCCGCCGACGAAGACGGGCGCGACGTAGACGGTAAGTTCGTCAACGACGCCTGCATCGAGGAACGAAGCTATCGTTTCGCCTCCGCCCTCGACCATCAGACTCTCGACGCCACGCCGGTCGAGTTCGTCAAGGAGGGCACGTACATCGACACGGTCGTCCGGGCTTTCCGGACGCACGACATCGGCGGGGTTACCGAGAGCCGACACGCGTTCGTCGTCCGCCTCGTCGGTCACTGCGACGACCGTCTCAGCTTCGTCGTCGAGAACCGCCGCGTCGGTAGGCGTGCGGGCGCGCGAGTCGAGGACGACACGCGTCGGATTGCCGTCTTCGGCGCGCCTGTCGTCGTCCTTGACCGTGAGCGACGGGTCGTCTGCCAGCACCGTTCCGACGCCGACTAGTATCGCATCCGCCTCGGCGCGGAGACGGTCGACGCGTTCGAAGTCCTCGGACGACGACAGGGCGACCTGCCCGCGCCGTATATCGGAAAGCTTGCCGTCGGCGCTGACCGCGGCGTTGACGAAGACGTACACGGAGGGGCGTAGAACGCGGGACGACTAAACCGTAGCGGATGGTAGTGGAAAAGCCTATTACGCGCGCGGGCGACGAAAAGTTATGTTCCGCTCCGAAATCAACGCCGGACTACTGAAATCATCCGTTGACACAGTGAGCGTCCTCGTAGACGAATGCAAGGTCCGTTTAGACGAGGACGGTCTTTCGATTAAGGCTGTCGACCCCGCTAACGTCGGCATGGTCGAACTCGATATCCCCGCCGGCTCCTTCGAGTCGTACGAGGCGGACGACGAACTTCTCGGTCTCAACCTCGTCCGTTTCGAGGATATCGTCGGAATGGCGAACAAGGGCGACACCGTCGAGATGGAGCTGGACGAAGAGACTCGTAAGCTCACTATCCGTATAGACGGTCTCCGTTACACGCTTTCGCTCATCGACCCCGACTCGATTCATCAGGAGCCGAACGTCCCCGACCTCGACCTTCCAGGCGATATTACCGTCGCAGGAGCCGAACTTCGTCGCGGCGTCAAGGCGGCGGGCATGGTCAGCGACCATATGGCGTTCGGCGTCTCGGGCGACGACGAGACCTTCTACATGCGCGCCGAGGGCGACACCGACGACGTACGCGTCGACCTCGGTGAGGACGACGTAATCGAACTCGAAACCGGCGGCGAAAACGCCGAGTCGCTGTTCTCGCTCGACTACCTTGACTCGATGGCGAAGGCGATTCCGAAGGACGCCGCCGTTGCGGTCGAGGTTGGCGACGACTACCCCGTCAAGATGAACTTCGACGTTGCGGGCGGCGACGCCAAGGTCACCTACCTCCTCGCACCGCGTATCGAGAACGAGTGAATGGTCTCGACACGTCTCGCCCGTTACCCGTTCTTCGAGGAAGCGCGTGAGGAGGTCGCGGGACGTGCCGAAAGACTCGTCGATGTGGTCGACGACCGCGTACTTGAACGTGCGGAGGAACGCGTCACGTTGGCGCTCCGTCAGGGGGAGACGGGCGAGATAGCCTCGAACGCACGCGTCGAGCTGTTCTCCTACCCCGTCGCCCGCGCCGTCGTGAGCGTCGTTGACGAGCATCCTGTGACGCGGCGTTACGCGTGGGCGGAGTCGGTGACTGCGCGCGACCGTTTCGTCGACGACCTGACCAGCGATAGCTCGTTCGGAAGCGTCGAGAGCGCACGTGTCTCGTTCGACGACATCGTAGACGAGTTCGGTATGGAGATACGCGAAACCGACGAGTCGGGGACATACGAGATGGAGGTCGGCGACTTCCTCGAACTCGCGTCGGGAATGTCGGACGAGGAATGGAAGCTCGTCAACCGCGAGGTCGATAACGGACGGGTCCGCGTGACGCGCGACGACGTACTCGAACTGTCGCGCGAGGCGGTACGTGAAAGGGTCGCCGACGGCTTGCCCTTGTTCGTGCCGGAGGAGGCGCGCGACGCTGTCGAACCCGCCGTCGAGAACGTCCGCGAGGTCGTGGCGGACGCCGATATCACGACCGAGATAGACCGCGTCGAGGAAAGCGAGTTTCCGCCCTGTATGGAGACGCTTCTCGCAGAGGTCCGCGAGGGCGAGCATCTCGAACACCACTCGCGGTTTGCGATAACCTCGTTCCTGACCAATATCGGCATGGACACCGACGAGATAATCGAGACGTACGAGGTCAACCCGGGCTTCGGCGAGGAGATGACACGTTACCAGACCGACCATATACGCGGCGACACGGGACCGACCGAGTACACCTGTCCGTCCTGCTCGACGATGGTGACGTACGGCGACTGCCGTAACAAGGACGAGCTATGCGAGACCATCAGCCATCCGCTCGGATACTACCGGCGACGGCTGGAGCAACTCGACGAGGAGGAGGACGACGAAGAGAAGACGGATGAGGCGGAGGACGACGAGACTCAGTAGGTCTTCTGAGCGACGAGGTATCCGGCTCCCGTCGACAGAAGTATGAAGAGAAGTATAGCGCCGACAGTCCCGTATTTCTCGTTGCCTGTCGAACCCGCAGCCACAAGGACAGCGATGAAGACGGCGACGACCGCAACGGTCGAGCCGATTTCGACGGGTTTTGACATAGGTCTTCGTCGGTTCTGTCGTCGCATAAGACTGACGGTACGCACGTAAGCTATATACGCGTAGCGGCGGTATTACGCACGTATGGACTGTCCGGGCTGTGGCGAGCGCATACACGAGGAGGAACTCATCGACGGAGCCTGCCCCCTCTGCGGACAGATGGTCGAAAGCGACAGGGGCGAAGGAGTCGAAACCATAAACGAGATTGTCGAGATGTTCGAGGGCGTCGAGGCTGTTGCGATGGACATAGAGAGGAAGCAGACCGAGAGGAGCTTCGTTCTACACGTATCTCCGAGCCTTCTGGACAGAATAAAGCCCAAGAAATGTAGCGCATGCGGTCGGTGGCACCTCAGGTTCGGAGATAAGGAGTACCACGTTACGACCGATGGCTACGAAGGTACGCTCGACGTGAAGTACCTCTGCCGTCTCTGTACGGGCTAAAGAGGCTTTATTCGGTCGCCGTCGGTCGGGTAACACATTCCTTCGAGAAGTAAGTCTTCAAGGGTGTCTTCGGCTACATCCTCGTCTATCCCGCGGTCAGCCGCCTTCTCGATTATGGTCGAGCGCTCCGCGCCCTCGTCGCCGTTCTCCTCCTCGATTATACCCATTACGACCGACTCGGCAGACTCCTGTGCCTCCTCAGTCTCTGGCTGTTCTTCCTCCTCTGCTTCGGCAGGGGTTTCGTCTTCTTCCCTGTCTTCCTCGTCGCCCGACGGTTCAGGAGGGGCTTCGTCTACATCCGACTCGGCTTCCTCGTCGGAGCCGTCCCCTTCGTCTCCGGCTATCTCCGCGCCGCTCTCGAACTCCGCGCCGAACTCCTCCTTGACCTCCTCGCGTTCCTCCTCGTCCCACTCCCACTCGCCGACCTCCTCCTGTTCGATGTCGTCGAAATCCTCGGCTGTTTCAGAGACAGCGGTAGGTTCTTCGGCTTCGGTACCGGCGGCGGTCTCCGTCGCCTCGGTCTCGTCGGTCTCAGAAGGGGCGGTCTGTGGCTCAGAGGTCTCCGTTTCTGTTTCCGTCTTTTGCTCGGCGGCGTCCGTGGTCGCGTCGGTAACGGATTCCTCGGACGTTTCCGTCGGGTCCGCGCCGTCAGGGGTCGTTTCTTCCGCCGTCTCCGTTGGTTGCGGTCCCGCTCCCGCCTCGACGCCGGCTATCTCGGTCAGAACGTCACGCGCCTCGCGTTCGAGTTCGTTGAGGTAGGCTTCATCCGTCCCGTAGTGGTCGAGAACATCGCCGAGTTCGTGTAACGCGGGCGTCGTCTCGGGCGTCATTCCGGTACGTATGTACTCGCGGACGGCGTCGACGCGTTTCAGCGTCTCGCGCGCTGTCTCGACGTTCCATCTGTCACGCGTCTCGGAGTCAACGACGTTGACCTCCTCGGGACGGATGCTGGTGTACACGTCGTCGCTGTCTTCGGGTTCGTAGGTACGCGCCTTGCCGACGACGGCGATAAACGACGGCGCCTCGG
>JAQZCZ010000081.1 GCA_028751095.1 Euryarchaeota archaeon Ods01
CGCGCTCCGTCGCTCATCGCACCGACGAGTACGGCGCGGTGCGTGTAGCTCTTGCTCGGCGGCGCTTCGACACGTCCGGAGACGCGTGAGTTAGAGACGACGAGTTCCATGGACGCCGTTACTCGGCGCGGCGCTTCAACCTGTCGGACTGGAGCACCGGCACCGTAACGCGTTTGTCTCTGCGAACTACGTCTCAGATATGCGCCTACTTGTCCTATCGGACACGCACGCGTCTACCCCCGAGGAACTACCGCCCGCCGTCGTTGATTCTGTCAAGGCACCCCAAACAGACGCCGTTGTCCACGCCGGAGACTTCGATTCGGTTGATGTTCTCAACCGGTTCGGGGACCGCGCCGTGTTGCATGCCGTCCAAGGTAACTCCGATGGACCGGGCGTCCGTTCCGCGCTCCCGACGCGCGAGACGTTCGAAGCCGACGGCGTCCGTATCTGCGTCGTACACGGTCACCGGACCGCCGATGTCGCCTACGAGGCGGCGGAGACGGGCGCGGACCTCGTCGTGCGCGGACATACCCACACGCCGTCGTACAAGGAGCGTACCGTTCCGACGCTTAACCCCGGAAGCCCGACACGTCCACGCGGCGCGCCCCCCTCGTACGCGTGGCTCGTCTGCCGCGACGGGGGCTACGGGGGGCGTATCGTCAGTCTTGACGGCGAGACGCTCGTCGGATTCGGCGACGCGGAAGAAGAGTTATGACCGACGCGTGTCTTTCGCCTACATGGACATAGTTGACTTCGTGGTGGCGGGAACGATACTCGGCGTCGGTGCCGTTCTCGTCGCTCTCGGATGGAGGTTTCTGCGTGAGTTCAAGAAAGGAGCGCGCGACGACTAGTCCTCGTCTTCGTCGTCCCCGAGGTTCATCGCATCGAAGAAACGTTTCTTGACCGTCCCCGAAACGAGTTCTATCATCTTGTCGTCGGTCTCCGCCATCTCCGAAAAGACGCCAAGCGGAACCTGCGCCCCTGCCATGTCTCGGTGACCTCCGGCGCTTCCTACGTCCGAGAAGGCGTCGCGCATGACTTGGTCGAGGTTGACGCGTGAGTCCTTCGACCGTGCGCTCACGTCTATCTGGTCGTCGACGATACCGAAGACGAGGACCGTCGATACGCCTTCGAGACGCATCAGGTAATCCGCCGCCTGCGGGAGCGCGTCGCGCTCGCTGATGACACCGACGCCCGCGACGAGCGAAGACGCCCTAGTCTCGCGTTTCACTATCGCCTCTCCGATAGTGTCGAGCGTCTCGGGGGTGAATGCGGGTTCGGTCATCTGCTGGAGCAGGTCGGTGTCGGCGTATCGGTGCAGGAACTTTGAGGCGTCGTACTCCATCTCGGTAGCCCCGCGGAGGTATTCGAGGGTCTCGGCACGTATGGCGAACAGGAGTCCTGTCGCAACGTCCGTGTCGGGCATTATGCCGAGTTCCTGGAGGTACTCGACGATTATGGTGGTCGTCGCACCAAACTCCTCGCGCACGTCAACGAACTCCGCTTCGATGTCGTTCTCAGGGGGATGGTGGTCTATGACGAAGTCTATCGCCGCCGCTTCGGGGACGGGGTTGTTCGCGCCCTTGACCGAATGGTCGACGAAGCCGACGACATCGTAGGTTTCGAGGTCGGTGTCGTTGAAACGCGACATCTCAACGCCGAGTAGGTTGACGAAGGCTCGGTTCTGCTGGTGGGAGATTTCGCCGCCGTACAGTATGTCGATGTTTTCGACACCCATCTCGGCGGCGATAGTGCGCAGACCGAGGGCGCTCGCTATGCAGTCGGGGTCGGGGTTGTCGTGACAGACGACCGCGAGACGGTCGGCATCCTCGACGACAGAGACGAACTCCTCCGACCTTGACAGCGTTTTTCCGGTAGCCATCGAGAAGCTTCCTCGGTTCAGATACCGTGTGGCTCTCCTTAACCGTAACGACTGCCCGCGACCGTCAGACACAAGAGCGTCCGGACGAAAAATACGGTGATGACAACGGGCGCGGAGACCGAAGCCGAATCAGACGCCTTCGACCGCGTAGTCGAGGAACTCGCGCAGATGGTCGTTGATGGCGAACTTGAACGTGACGACGTTGAGAAGGAGAAGAACCGCGTCTGCGGCAAGCATTCGTCGCCGCGCGTACCCAAGAACTCGGATATACTCGACGCCGTCCCCGACCAATACCGCGAGCGCGCGGAGCGCGTCCTCCGCACCACGCCCGTCCGTACAGCGAGCGGCGTTACACCCGTCGCTGTCATGACCTCTCCCGAATGGTGTCCGCACGGAAAATGCGTCTTCTGTCCCGGCGGTCCCGACTCGGAGTTCGAGGCTCCTATGTCGTACACCGGTAACGAACCCGCCTCGATGCGCGGCGAACACAACGACTACCATCCGTACGACCAGGTGACACAACGCCTGAACGACCTGCGCGAGACGGGGCATCTCGTCGATAAGGTCGAGCTAATACTCATGGGCGGCACGATGACGGCACGGAGCCACGACTATCAGGAATGGTTCGTTAAGCGCGCGCTTCAGGCGATGAACGAGTTCGGCGACGACCGTTACGCACCCGAGAACACGACGCCCGACTCTTGGACGCCTTTCGAGGATGTCGTCGCCGAGAACGAGAACGCCGATGTCCGCAACATAGGCACGACATTCGAGACGAAGCCCGACTGGTGCGGTCCCAAGCAGGTTGACCGTATGTTACGTCTCGGCGGAACGAAGGTAGAGATAGGCGTACAGACGACCGACGACGACGTACTGCTCAGGACGGGACGGGGGCACGACGACGCCGAGACGCGCGAGGCGAACCGCCGCCTCCACGACGCCGGATTCAAGGTCGGTTTCCATATGATGCCCGGGATGCCCGACCGCACGCCCGAGGACGATGTCGAGGACCTCCACGAAATCTTCGACAACCCGGCGTACCGACCCGACTACCTCAAAATCTACCCGACTCTCGTCGTCCGCGATACGGCGCTCTACGCACAGTGGAAACGCGGCGACTTCGAACCTCTCTCGAACGAGGAGGCAACCGATGTCGTCGCGTGCGCCAAGCAACGCGTACCCGAGTACACACGTATCTCACGCGTCCAGCGTGACATTCCCGCGACCGAGATAGAAGCGGGCGTCACCAAGTCGAACCTACGCCAGCTCGCACGCCACCGTCTCGACGAGATGGGCGGCGAATGCGACTGTATCCGTTGCCGCGAGGTCGGTATGCACGATGAGACCCCGCATGACATCCGGTTCGACGCGAGGGAGTACGACTGTGCGGGCGGACGCGAACATTTCCTACAGTTCGTCGGAGACGGCGACGACCGTGACGACCTCCTCGTCGGCTTCCTCCGTCTCCGTTTCCCCGGCGAGGTCGTCCGCGACGAACTCGAAGACGCGGCGGTCGTCCGTGAGCTACACGTCTACGGCAGACAGGCGGGGATAGGAGACGAGCCTGTTGAGGACGACGCCGTTCAGCATAGCGGATACGGCGGACGGCTGATGGAACGCGCCGAGGAGCGCGCACGCGACGCCGGCTACTCGCGTCTCGCAGTCATCAGCGGAATCGGCGTACGCGAGTACTACCGTTCGCTCGGGTACGAACGCGACGGTCCGTATATGGTGAAGACGGTATAGCGGCGAAAGAGATAAAGACGAACTTCTTCAACTTTCTCTATGGTCGAACCCGAGGCTAAGTTTCATTCTGAGCTTTTCGTCCGTCTAACGGATGAGATAGAGTCGGAGTTTCCCGACTACGGCGAGCCGAAGATAGAAGAGAACGTTGAGGGGAGGCGTGCCGATATATACGTTCCGAGTAAGCGAACGGGCGAGGTTATTATCGAGGTCAAACGTGATGACGTGAACCCCCGCGAACGTGAAGTCGTTAAGCAGGCTTACGACTACGCACGAGACAAGGACACTGAATACTTTGCCACCTGCAACTCGCGCGACTTCTTCCTATTCGATACACGGCAGGGGTACGACCTTGACGAGTTCGACTACTACTACTTCGACCTGCGCCGTCTTTCGGTTGAGGAGTTTGTGGATGAACTACTCCGTGTCGTGAACTACCTATTCCACGAGGACGAACTTCCTGAGCAGGCGGAGAAGGAGAAGATTCTCGGTATCCTACAGAGCTTCCACTCTACAATCTGGGAACCGTACGAGGCTCTCGCGCGTGACAAGTACGGTTCGAGCGAACCCTTCCGGCAGAAGTTCGAGAACTGGGCACGTGAGAACGACTACGAACCCGACGCCGACAGAACCTTCGAGATAGCGGCGAAGCAGTACGCGTATCTGCTTACCAACAAGGTCTTGTTCTACGAGTTCGTGCGCCGCAAAACTCCGGATGACATACCGACTGAGAGCGGATTTCCGCTCGACTCGATACATGAGCACACCACGCTTGAGATGATGGAGGAACATCTCCGTGACTGCTTCGACTCCATCGTTGAGGAGATAGACTACGAGGCTGTCTTCGACGATGAAGCGTCGCTGTTTGAGGACTTCCCGCAGAACCGGAAGACGTTGACACGTATAGAGGACTTCCTGAACAATATCGTCAACGCCAACATCGGTGAGATAGACGAGGACCTTCTCGGAGGAATATACGAGAAGCTTATTCCCGAGAAGGAACGCAAAGAACTCGGGCAGTACTATACCCCCCCCCGAATCGCGCGTGTATTCACGCGGTACGCGGTTGACTCCGAGGACGACGAGGTTCTTGACCCCGCGTGTGGTAGCGGTACGATAACAGTCGAGGCGTACAAACGTCTCGAAGAACTCTCCGACGACGCCGGTCATCAAGACATACTCGACTCTATCTCAGCCGTCGATATCAACAAGTTCCCTCTGCATCTGACCGCGCTCAACCTCGCGTCACAGTCGATGACCGAACCCACCGACGAAATCAATGCGTACAACGAGGACTTCTTCAACCTGCATCCGATGTCGCGCGAGAGCGACGCGGGTAAGATGGGACGCGAAGGTGACGACGGGCGCGCGCTCGGAAAGTTCGACGCCGTCGTGGCAAACCCGCCGTACGTCCGTCAGGAGGACCTGTATCCATCGAAGGAGCATTTCCGCGAGCATCTCAAGAGCGCGGAGTTCCGTGACTCGAACAACCGAACCCCGTACTTCGACGGCGACAGTAAGCTCAGCAAGCGGAGCGACCTGTACGTTTACTTCATCACCCACGCGACACAGTTCCTCCGTGACGGCGGGCGCATCGGCTTCATCGTGCCGTCGAAATGGATGAACGTAAAGTACGGTGCGGCGCTTCAGGAGTTCCTGTACGACCAGTACCGCATCGACGCAGTCGTCGGCTTCCGTCTCCGTGTCTTCGAGGACGCCCTCGTTGATTCGGTTCTGATACTCGCCGAACGCACCGAGGACGAGGACGAGCGCCGCGAGAACGTCGTCAACTTCGTCCGTATCAACGACGAGATGAGCGCGCGCGACATCGTGGACACGGCGACGTTCGACTATTCCGTACCTGACGACGCGTACATGAAGATTTACTCGCGCCCGAACTACCGCACGACCGCAGTAAGGCAGTCGTACCTGATGGACGAGGACCGAGATAAGATAGAGCCGTATCTTTTCGCGCCGAACGTGTATATTCAGTTACTGGAGAACGAGAAGATGACGGAGATGAATAATCTGGCAGAGGCGGGAGGAGGGATAATGACCGGCGCAAACAAATTTTTCTTTATTGAGGCTACAGAAGCAGATGACTGGGGCATTTCCGAGGAGTTTCTTTCCCCTGCCGTAAAGAATTTTAAACAAATAGAAGACAATAACGTACTTACCGAAAACTCAACGGATTTATACATACTTGATATTCATTCTTATATCGAGGAGGTAAAAGATATTTCAGGATTTTCGAAATCAAATACCGAAAATAGAGTGAAAGAAGCACTTGCGAATGATGGATATACGGGACTTCTCCGGTATATTGAATGGGGTGAGTCTAATGGATATCACCAACGGTCATCCACCGAGAATAGAGATGTGTGGTTCGATTTGGGTGAATTACCACAACCTGAAATAATACACCCATATGGGATTAATGAGCGGTTCTTTGTGATACCTAACGTAGGACGTCTGGTTCCTTCTAAGAGACTCCAATGCTTAGAGGTACAGGATAATGTTACTGAGAAAGAGATATTATCAGTAGTTAATTCGAGTTTGTATATCGGACTTCTCGAATGCTGGGGACGTAGCGAGGGCGGGGGTTCGCTCGAAATAATGACCTACGAACTCTCCTCCGTACCCGTCCCCGACATACGCGAGATGGACGACGAGACGCGCGACGCGCTCGCCGAGGCGTACGATGAATACCTCGAAACCGGCGACCCGACGCCGATAGACGAGATACTTGTTGAGTTCCTCGGCTTGGACGCGACCGTTGAGGAGCTACAGAAGGGGCGCGAACTCATGACGACCGAGCGCGTCGAGTCGGGCAAGAACGTCGAGGTACTCGTTGAGGAGGTCGAGGATATCGAGGTCGGTGACGAAATCGAGTTCCGTAAAGCGGCGAGCGACACCGACCTGTCGGAGTTCGCTGACTAACTCAGGGGGTCTACGAGAACCTCGGCGGCGTCGCCTCCCGTTTCCTGACGCACTCGGGTGGTGTTCCGGCATTCAACCGCGGTACTCCTCGACCTCAACTACCCTCTTCGTCTCCTCGTGTGTTAGGTCGCGGTCGTTCGAGAC